>CAYNJG010000223.1:0-11921 GCA_964397295.1 uncultured Pirellulaceae bacterium | reverse complement strand
AACCTCGAGAGTTTCGCTTCGGCGTTGACCGCGTCGACCTCAGATTCCCCATTCGGAACACTTGGAATTCCGGAAGGTGACTCGTTCGTCGGATTCGGCCTTCGGCCTCGCAGCGATGAAGTCAATCCGTATCATTCAATCGGCTGGATTCAGTTTCGCAGAACAAGTGACGGATTGGAATTGTTGGATAACGCAGTAAACCATGGAATTCTCGCTGATGGAAGCATCGGACCTTCAACGGGAATTACAGTTGGTGTCCCGGAACCAATGTCTTCCGGTGCATTTACTATCGGGCTGGTAATCGTGTTAGCATTCCGTCGAACACTTAGAACCAGACAGTCGCCATCCGGAGTAAAGCAATCGACGGAATTCGGGCACTGGGGTTAGTATGTCCCTTTATCGACGCACACGAGCTACTGCGTTCGGTGACATGCATCTATTGGAAGGTCCGAAGAATGCGAAATTGTCGCTGTCGGTGAGTATCCAGGCTAGAACAGTTGACGTTCTGTTTTGTCGCAAACTCGGTAGCGAGTGTTTAATGAAAAACGGGCTGCTCGACCATCGTCGAACAGCCCGAAAACTTCTGTATGGTGGCGAATTTCTTCTATAAGAAGATCGGTGGCAAGGTTGGGCCGTCGTCATCATCTTCGCCGCCGGTCTCAATTTCGAAGCCACTGGCTACGAGATTTCCAACCGCACTATTCACGTTGAGGGTGTCATTGCCCACGCCGCCCTGCATGCGAAGTCTTGTTGCTTCAACTAACGTCAGGTCTACGAAGTCATCGCCCTGTCCGCCGTTGACTCTGATTCTGTCGCCGGCGGTGATGGCCAGCAAGCCAATGTTGTCATTGCCCTTTCCACCGCGGACAACGAAGTCGTCCGAAACCTCATTAAAGCCGGCGACTACCGTATCGTCACCCTTTCCAAGCGCGATCAATACATCATCAGCATTTACTGAATTGATCAGCACAGTGTCGTTTCCACCGCGAGTGCGAATGGTGACGTCATCCAGGTCAACGACCCCCAAGTTCAATTCGCCATCGACTTCGCCGTTGATACCGGTCCCGAGTTGGCCGGCGACGATTAGTTCTCCAGTCAAGAAGTTCTCGGAAACGTTTATTTGATTGTCAGCGTTGTCGCAGACAATGCTGAGGTCACCGCCCGAGTCCAGCGCAACAGCACAGTCACCAGCCAACAGCAGGCGGTTATCTAGCTGTTCCACCCGAAGAGAACGAAGTCTTGAGTTTTTAGTTCTACGCAGCATCGTTAACGCTCCTTGGTTCAGAAATTGATCTTCAAAAACGAACTACTCAAAGGAAGCAAACCGTACGAATAGAAGTTGTGCTTCGGCTAGTCCGCCCGCCTTTCAATCTGAAAGGTGGTCTAGCTGTATGGTCGATTCTTTCCAAATTTGTCAGCAAAGATTTGAATATTTCGAGTCAGGATTTTTCAATTGTTTCGTAACCCTTTTTCAGTTGGCAACTTGTGGTTGCAAGTGAGTCTAGACTTGGCAAAGCAGACTCCACTCGGGCAGTGGCATACATGGAAAACGGATCCTTGAACCATCCAGCGATATCGACGGAACGCAATGCCGCGAGCGTGCCGTGGCTATAGACGGTTTGCGTGGTTTAGCGATCCTGTTGGTGACGGTTTTTCACTATTCGTATCAGTTTTTTCATGAGACGACGCTGTACGGAATGACTGTCGTTGTCGTAGATGCAGGACGTTCCTTATGGTTTGGAGTAGGCCGGATCTTTGTACTCTCGGGTTTTCTCATCACCGGAATCCTTTGCCGTACGCGAAATTGTGGTGACTGTTTCCAGAGGTTTTTTTGCAGCCGTGCGGTACGAATTTCCCCGCTTTATTTTGCAAGTTATTCTTGCTGTGCGTTTCGCTGGCTCGCTTGCATGAGTCTTTTGCCAATCCGAAGCTGCCGGAAAATCAGTGTGGTTTTGGGCGTATCTCAGCAATTTCTCTTGCGTGGGAAGGAAACTTCGGAAAGACGCCCATCGGATACTATTGCCTTATACTGATTGATACAGCATGAGAGCAGGTCTCGGCTCCTATTTGCGTTCGGACTCACCGGTGACGTACGTGAGGTTACGTGCCAATTCTTTTTGATGGGGTTTCAATGCGTCTTTTACGCGCGATCAAACTATGGGTTGCTTTCGTGGGGTTGTTCTTTTGTTTCGTGCCCCCAGCACCGGTCTGCGGACAGCAAGATGCTATGGAGAAGGCCGCGTCAAAATTGCTCGACACAGCCGAGAAGTGCGAGGGCAAGCAGCTCACTACTTACTTGTGCGAAGTCGAAGCCAATCTAAATGCCGGCCGATTTAAGGAAGCCTTGTTGCTGATGCGCATGCGGGACGACTCCCCGGATGCTTTGCCGGTACTGAATATAGCCATTAGGAAATACGCCCGGGCGATGGCCAAAAGCGGACGGGCTGACGTAGTTGAAGAAGAGATTTCAGTCCTGGAGCACGACCCTCGAGTAAAACGTTGGCTAGCAATCGACCCAACGAGAACGTTCAAAAGTCTCTGGCAGCGGGAGCGAGAACGAGGCAGCGTCCTGTTTGATGCGAGCCAGGGCAATTTCGATAGCGTCATGAGCGGCAAGGCCACGTTCGATCGTATGATGGATCACTTGGTTGCCGAAGGCGATGTTGAGGCAGCCGTCGAAGCAGCAAAGATTCGCGTCGGGGACGACGTCGACAATATTCACAGTGCGCTGCATCTGCTTTGGGGTGAGTTGGATGAATTTGATGTGGCGATGGTCAGGCAACATCCCGGACTGGCCGCCAAGGTCGTCGCGACCTGGGGCAGGGACAAGGTCAAAAGCAACGCGCTGCAGTGGGAGGCGTTTCAGAAGATCGACGCGATCGTTTCGCCTGAAGTTCGCGAGGTAATCGAGGTCGAAGCGGTCGCCGGTGACTTCCTGCCAGAGGAACGACGAGATCGAGTCGTTGCTCGTTTTCTCAAACAGATTCCTGCTGAAGAGATTAAATCACCGACGTTGCGAGGACAAGTGATGAACGTTTTTGATCACTTGCTTCGACACAACAAGTTGGTTGAGGCAAGGCAGTTGTTTGATTCTGCTCCTGCCGAACTGTTGGCTTACAGGGGGATGCAGTTGGCGGAGCAACTGTCTTACGCAGGAAAACACCAGGCGGCCAAAGAGGTTATGGGCCAAGTGTTCCAGGCGTATGAAGAAGACCCGCTCTGGGCAAATGATTTTTCTTCCGCTGACGATTGGGAAAGAGCGCTAAAGATTGGGCAAGTCGATGGTGCGGCCAAGTTTGTAGAGCGCGTTGACTCCGGAGAGTACAGGAGTGTTGTGGTAGAGACGCACCGGAAGGTGCGGGATGCTGGGTTCACGAGTGCCGAATCGGTCGCCAAACCCCTGAAGGCAGGTTGGGAACGTTTGGTTGAGCTTGTAGATCAAAACTTGGCTCAACGGCTGAATAAGGCGAGGATTGCATTGCTGTGGGAGCACTTGGTTGCGGAGTTGGCGATTCGTCATGACGCCCGCGTCGCCCATGAAGCCACGATGATGCTGCCCAAGAGCATTGTCGGTGATCCCATTGAGGTGGGGCGGGTGATCAAAGTTCTGTGTCTTCGCGGCTATGACCAAAAGGCTGTTGAATACGCCAAAACCTGGCGGGACGCACCTGAGACCTCGCTTCAACTCGGCTTTGGCTTTTTTTACAGTGAGAGCTTTGATGTCAACGAAATGATCTTTCAGCCTAACCCAGAGACGGAGCGGGAGATTTTTCAGGCGATTGGCGATCAACTGAGTTCCGACCGGTTTTACTTGGAACACCGCATGAAGGCGGCAATTGAGCGAAAGGATAAGGAAGAGGCGTTACGTTTTGCCAAACTTGGCCTAGTCCATGGATGGACTTGCTGTAGTGATTTTGTAAGGGTCAGTTGGCATGAAGACCTGACTGATTTGGCAAAAGCGACTTGCGATCCTGAAGGCGTTGATGACGTTGTGGACGGAATTTCAGAAGCCTTATTCGAGGCGCGGCGGGTTGATGATCTGATTTCGTATTTCGAGAAGTACGTTCCGTTGCACAATCGGGATGGACCAGGCAGGGCAACGCTTCTTTTCAGATACGCGCGGCGGACCTCGGAATGGGTTCCGTAGGGGCGCAAAGACGAGGCCGTGCCTATGGCACGGAAACATAAATTGGAACTCCTTGGTGAACGAAGCCCAGATCGAAGGCGAAATGTTTGCGCTACGAAAACGTGTCAATCGAGGAACGCCATTCGGTACTTCGAAGTGGGTTTCCCAATCTGCAGCCAGGCTAGCCTGGCCAGCCTCCGATTTTCTCATCACGGTTGGCTCAGAAAAGGGGAGCAGGTCACACTTCTGGCTTCACCCAAACCTGGGAAGAGAAGTAATCCTCGGCGCAATCGTTAGTCCCGGTCTGTCGATCTGCGGTGCAAACGAAAAGCTGGTCCCCCGGCCGATTTCCCGCGCGACTTGTGACTAAAACGACAAACCGCTTTGAGTTTCTGCAATCGCATTGTTTTCAAAAATCGGCGTTGAATCGCACTCCGAGAAGGTGCGCTCGTCCGCTGCCCGGGATTGCCTCTCGATCTGCCATGATGTAGTCGACCAAGATCTTCGAATTCGGGATGAGGTACCAGTTTAGACCGAGTGTAAGCGTCTCAAGACGTCCGCCGCCTAGGCTCGAAAGGTCAACGCTGGAATAGCGAGCTTTCGCCTCCCACGCTCCGCCAGAGAAAATCCCCAGTCCATCGCTGGGAGAAACATTTCTTCGAGGTTTGATTCGCCCAAAGCCACCATTTGAGCGGTTGTAGGGTCGATGTTCGCCGGTGAGGAAGTAGCTCGCCATGAAGTAGTAGCCGTCTACTTCGATGTCGTCGGTTGCCGGGTCAACAACGGCATCCTGGGTGAAAGTCCGCACGTACTCGCCCTGTAGTGAGAGTCGGCCCAGGACGGTGGCTGCTTCAAGACCGACAAAATCTACGTGATCCGCTGCAAAGAATTGCGTGTCCACGAATCGAGGAGTGTTTCGAATTTCTGGTCTCGCTCGAAACTGAAAGCCGCTGGAGTCAGTTGCCGCGTTGAACGCCGCTTCGTTACGTCGGTGAGAAGCTCCTAAGTGGACCAGCGACGTGTCGTCGTCGTTATGCCAGATTGCTCCCGACAGCCTCGAAGAGAAAGAATACTCGCCGTCGCCAAACGACTGCCCTGATTCGCGGGGGTCAAAACGAAGAAATGCTGCGGCGAAACGCAGGTCACCATCTAGTACGGTATTCCAAAACATGATGCCTGGGTCGTACTCCTGCTGGTACGCATCGTGAACCGCAGAACGTTCAAGAAACGTTAGGTGTTTGGCGCTGGTTTCGTTTTCCAATCCGAATGGAACCTTGATGTGGCCGGCGCGGATATGCCCAAGCCACGGAACGTCGCGCAGTTGGATCCACACATCCTGAAAGACGATGTTGTCGACCGGCGCAAATTCGAACTCCGCATAGTAGTCGACGACGTCATACAGTGTGCCGGCGGCATGCAGTCGAGCTCGGCGAAAGAAAATGCCGTCTTCTAATGGCCCCACTGCGTTCTCAACCGCCTCGTCCCCTGTTATCCAGAGTGAGTCGAGCTCGACTCGGCCCCCAAAGTTTGCGCGGAAATTGCCGTCTTTCGTCGAGGAATAGACGCTGTTGCTGCATTCGTTTTGGAAGGCATGCAAATCGAGAGAGGGCTGTTCGCCTTCCAGCTCCTCAACGCGTGATCTCAACGCAGCCAATTCTGCTGCAAGCGCTTCATGTCTGGAATCGACAAGAGCTTCGGCGGGAGTCGATGTAAGGGGCTCTTCAGCCGCCACCAACGCAGCGAAACCTAGAAAGGTTAGCGTAAGAATTAGACGCAGTAGTGCTGTCACTGCAACGATGCGAACTAAGGGGCCAGATGTTGGAAACGTGGAGCTTATCGTCGTTATCGGCAGCTCGACTGAAAAACTGCAGGCACTTCTAAGTTCGCGTTTTCTTGTAGTAGGTATACGGAGTCTCGACTCTTAGGCAGTCACGTGGGTTCTAGCTTTCACGCTAGAGCGAGTGCAATTGGACTTTTTTGTGCGATTGAGAAGACACGATCGAAATTTGCGGCCTGTGGTGCTGGAATAATCTGCAAAGCAGGCAGGGGCCGCTGGCTGAGCGCCCGCGACAAGCTATTGGTTTATCAGTTGGCTTTGTTTCACTTGTTTCGACACTCTGTCTAGGAACTGATTGATGAAAGGCATTGTATTTCTTTGTCAAGTGTTTGCCGCTGGCTGTCTCATGATTGGCGGCGTAACGTACCACGTCGGTCACACTTTGCAGCAGAAGGCCAGGCAGGCGGATGCAGATTGGGAGCGATTGACTTTAGAAGAGTTCTCGCAGCGCGACCACCAAAACCAACACCTGTTTCGCATCAGAGATTTCCGAGTCGGCCAGGCCGCGACCGCCACAGACAGATGCGGCAGACTCTCGAACGCTTACGTGCCGCTTCACGCTCCAAAGCAACTGGAAGGCAATGCAGAGAGCGTTTTGGCCGTTATCGGTGTTTCACCACTCGATGATATGACGGAGCTTGAGAAAAAACTCTCGGTGGATCAGCTGGATGTCCAATGTTGGAACGAAGCTATGCCTCGGTACGCGTTCAATAAGTTGCAAAAACAATATCCCGCACTGGACCCTCGAAAGGTGCGATGGGGCCGCCTCGATTCCGACATGCCGACGGTTCACGCAGCACGTAGGTACACGATTCCCGGCGGGCTGATCTTGGGCGTAAGTTTTGCTTCCTTGCTTGCGGCCGGCTACACGTGGCGACGAGACAAGCGGCTTCAAGCGTTGTCGCCTTATTCCGTTTACACTAACGAGACTTCTGGAGAAGCCAGCAGCGAAGTGGGTGAGTCATCGTTTGGTCGAGATTTGCACTCGGCGGGGTGGGTACTTGGTGCCTTCAGTTCATTTTTGTTGGTTGTCAATTTTGCATTGGGCACGCTGGGCAAATTCGGCCTCCTAGATTCAGACTTGGCACTGCAGGTTCTCTGCATGACGCTGCCAGCGTTTTTCGTTTCCGGAATTGCAAGCTTAGCACTCTACGTGCTGACTCCGCCAATGTTAAAAGTTGAGCGTAGAAGCGAAGTTGAGTTGCCCGATCGGGTGATTCGTAAGCTTGAGCCAGAGATTCAGGCGTTTGTAGATCTGGGGTTCGACTTTGTTGGCTATTCCGAATCGTACTATATGGGAAAGAAGTGGAATGCCTATTTGCAGGATCCGCAGCAGACCTGCCTGGTAACGTTGGCGCACCATGGGCATGAAGTCATCGTTTGTCTGCAGGGCATCCTCAACGACGGAATCATATTCGACGTAGGTCGCTTCAGCATTCCAACGGAATACGACGGTTTCGATATGCAGGTGCCAATTGCGGTTTGCTACCAAGAGAAAATATCCGCCGCGTCGTCGGTCGAACTTTTCTCCCTAGTCGCTCAACAGTTTGAGCAATTGGGGCGAACGCTATTGCGAATCCCAAGGACTCACATTTTTCACCACTCCCACTACGCCACGATCGTCAGCGGGTGGTGGGCGTATAAGAAGTCGTTAAGGTTGACGAGGCCAGAAGTAATGCCTGGTTTCACCGAAATCGGTCGTGGTGGTGAGTTCTGTTTTCGGCGCGTTGTGACGCTTGATAATGCATTCCCCCTAAAGCTTGCAGGAGTTGAATGAACATCTTCGCGAGCGTTGTGGTCAGGACCTCCAACGACAGCTCCGTGGGAAGACGGCAACCAAGGGCGAGTTAGTCTTGGAAGAATGTGTTTCGATCTGGACCTGCCGAAAGTCCAGTTCGCTAGAGTACTCACTCATTGGTGTTGGATCGGAGTGCAAGCCGGGGTGTTCAAAACGGTCAATTGACCAACAATGTAGGAAACTCATTTGTCAGCATATTACGAGTCTCATTCATGAGCTACGACGCGATACTGTTTGTTTCCTTTGGTGGACCAGAAGGTCCTGATGATGTCATGCCGTTTCTGGAGAACGTTCTCCGCGGGCGCAATGTGCCGCGTGAACGAATGCTGGAAGTGTCCGAGCACTACAATCACTATGGCGGCGTTAGTCCTATCAATGCGCAGAATCGTGCGTTGATCGCGGCACTTGAAAATGAACTAGCCGAGCATGGACCGGATTTGCCTGTTTATTTTGGCAATCGCAACTGGAATCCGATGCTCACCGATACGATGCAGAAGATGAAGGAAGACGGCGTCAAGCGAGCGATCGCGTTTGTCACGTCGGCGTTTAGCTGCTATTCCGGTTGTCGCCAATACCGTGAGAACGTTTACGCTGCTTGCGATTCGGTGGGTGGCGATGCACCAGTTGTCGACAAATTGCGTGTGTACTACAACCATCCGGGCTTTGTCGAGCCAATGGTCGATAACGTGAAAGCGGCACTGTCGAACGTCGAAGAATCAAAGCGCGATGGGACGCGTATCCTTTTCACAGCTCATAGCATCCCCAAAGGCATGGCGGACAACAGCAAGTACGAATGGCAGCTGCAAGAGTCATGTCGATTGGTTGCGGGTGGCGTCGGCCCGAACCCGTGGAAGTTGGTCTATCAAAGTCGCAGCGGTGCACCGCATCATCCTTGGCTCGAGCCGGACATCTGCGATCACATCGAAGCCGTGCATGCTGAAGACCCGATGAGTGACGTGGTCATCGTGCCGATTGGTTTTATTTCCGATCATATGGAAGTCATGTACGACCTGGACGACGAAGCCAACGAGCTGTGTGAGAAGTTGGGCATTAATATGTACCGCGCAGCGACCGTTGGTACTGATCCGCGATTCGTGACGATGATTAGGCAGCTTGTAGAAGAACGTATGGCCGAGTCGCCTAACCGATTGTGTTTAGGCGAACACGGGCCGAGCCACGATGTGTGTCCAGAGGACTGTTGCATGCCAGGCGGTCGGCCTCCGGCAGCAGGTGGTCGTCCCGCAGCAAGTAGGTAGTCTTTGCGGCCGAAGTGGACTCGGCGGCCGAGCTCTTCAACTAGTGCGCGCGGATTCGGGCAGAGTGTTTCGTCATCTGGCATTGCGCCACGTCGCGTGACGTCAAGATCACTGTGCAATTGGTTACGTTTTGTCCGTTCCGTACCGAAGATGCCGCATCTTTCACGAAAGTCCGCAGAATTCCGTTCGCTGCAGGTGAAATGAGTCGATCCCGCTCGTTTAAACTGAAAGAGGTCTTTATCCCGCTCCAAAGCTGGACTACTCATCCTGCCACGTATCTCCAAGTACTTCTTATGAAACGACTTCGGCCTATTCTTTCCGTATTCCCCGCAATCTTCTTTGTCGGATTCTTGGCACTGTCGTTGCCTGCCCAGGATGGCCCGGCCGTAGGCAGCGATATGGCGGAAATGGCCACCGAATCATCAGGCCCGGATCTGGGATTCGATGGCAAAGAACGCACGCTTCGCTTTACTTTCGAAAAGACTCCATGGCGGGAAGTGCTGCTTTGGGCCGCGGATGAGAATGAGCTGTCGTTCAATTTGGACATCGAGCCAACCGGAACGCTGACCTTTATTGACCCGGATCGCAAGTATTCAGCTGGTGAGGCGCTCGACGAAATCAACGGACAGCTTTTGGCGAAGGGTTATACGCTCGTACGCCGCAATCGCAATCTCTATATCCTCGATTTGGAGACCGAACTGGATCAAAAGTTCATTCGGGATTTGCTCGACGAGATTCCGTTGGCAGATTTGGATAAGCGTGGTCGCTTTGAACTGACGAAAACGAGGTTTCAGCTGACTTCTGTGACTGCCGAAGCAGCGAAAGAGCAGATTGAAGAACTAATCGGACCGCAAGGGTCCATCGTGACGATTCCTCTAGCTCGGCAATTGGTCATTACTGAAAGCGGCGAGAACTTGCGCCGCGTCCGCCACACATTGGAAACCGTTGAGAAACAACTTGGCGGTGAAGTGAAGGCTTTCCCCTTGAAGCTCGCAACAGGCGAAGACGTCATGCTCGTGGCGAAGCAGTTGTTAGGCATCGAGCCGGATGCAAGTAGTGCCGATGACGACACCGTGAGTGTTTCGATGAATCAAAAGGGTACCGTCGTCTACGCAAAGGGCACTCCGGATAAGATCGCGATTGTGAAGCAAGTCGTCGAGCAAGTCGAAAAAGCGGCCGGTGCGACCAACGATGTGGAGCTCACGTTTTCGACACATTCTGTGCGACGCGGCGATCCAGAAACCGTTCTGCGAGTCGTCGAAACATTGTTGTCCGGCGATCCACGCGTGCGACTTCAGGCTGGCACCGACAACATCATGGCATTCGCAACGGCCGAACAGCACAAGGCAATCGACGATGCGATCGCGGAAATCGAAATTGCTCCGACGCGTATTGATGTGATACCGCTAAGGCAGATTGCTCCACTAGAAGCCGTCACGCTGATCGAACACTTTTTTGTAGCCGATGGTGATGATTCTCCGCCGGTCATCGATGCGATGACGAATCCAGACAAGCTGGTCGTTAAGGCCAGTGACGCGCAAATCGAGATGATTCGAGGTCTGCTCAAGGGAGTTGGCGAACGATTGCGTGATCCCAATGAACCCGCTGGTCCCGACTCGCGCGTGTTGCCGATCGATGAGGATACATTTCCGGAAGCGATTGAACTGCTTCGCAAAATGTGGCCGGAAGTCGGGAACGGCAATCGCATTCGCATCATCAACAACCAAGTCAATGGACCTCTGATTCGCGTCATCCCGCGGTCTGAGGATGAAATGAGTGACGAGGAAGAGGTGCCAGCAGCAGAAGCTCAGCCAGACGAGGCTCCAATGGCCGAATCTGCGGAAGGGCAGACTACGCAGCGATCGAATCTATTCACCACGATTCACGTCCAGAAACCGGCGCCGAAGGTAAAGCAGACCAGCTTCTTGGAGACGACGGAGGTGCAGGCCGGATCGCAACCGAACGAAATCGTACTTTCGCTTTCGCCGGAAGGGTTGATCGCCGTTTCCAATGACTCGGCCGGTCTCGATGCACTCGAAGATCTGTTGCTGAACGTTGGTTCGAATGGCAAAAGTCAGTTTTCGCTTTTTCATCTGAAGCATATAGAAGCCGAAGACGCAAAGACGATGTTGACCAGTCTGTTTACCAATGGTGCGGGCACAGCAACGACGGAAAGCGATAGCGATTCAACGCGAACAGGAGTGATGGGGCTTTTCGGTCCGGCTGTGCCAGGCGGTGGTGTCGCACCGTCGATGATCACGGATGCTCGATTGAACCGGCTGTTTGTAAAGGGTTCAGCAACGCAAGTTCGTGAGGTCCGGGAGTATCTGAAGTTCATCGACATTGAATCGGGAGACGTAGAGGTCGAGACGAACCCAAAGCCCGACTATATTCCGGTCTTCTACACAAGCGCAGAGAGCATCTTGGACGTATTGAAAAGTCTATATGCGGATCGCATACTTGATCCAAATCAGCAAAATCGCGGCGGAGGTCGCGGTGGCTTCAACCCATTCGGTGGAGGCGGTGGCCAGACGGCAACGACTGATGACAAACCAAAGATGTCGTTGGCAGCGGACGCTGCCAGCAATTTGATTGTCGTTTCTGCGCCCGGTCCTCTACTTCGCGAAGTTAAAGAAGTCGTGCGTGAACTCGACAACCGAGCAGAAGCCGCGCCGTCGGAGACTTCGTCACTGGGGCGACTAAAGACTCGAGCGAGCCCAGAAGTCATTAAGAAAGCATTGAAGGGCGCTTACGGCGACTTCATACAAACCGAAGGTGATGGCATCGTTGTTGAAAGTTCCAATACCAACTCTTCGTCGACTGCGAATTCTGCGGCGCAATCTGCCGAGGCACGACGTGCTGCGTTCTTCCAAGCGATCCGTGGGGGAGGCGGCGGCAGTGATC
>CAYNJG010000222.1:0-12008 GCA_964397295.1 uncultured Pirellulaceae bacterium | reverse complement strand
CCTCGAAGGTGGTTGATTGAGTCTTGCGCGAAACGCACTTAGCATTTTCTCGCTGGGTTTGACTTTGCTTTTGACGAGATCTACAAGAAGAGCAGGGCTAAAACGCTGCTCGCGAACCGAGGGAGTTCATCTTCACTTAATCCGAACAGACATAGCTGGATTTGAACTTAAGGAGCGACCGGATATTCGGAGGTTCTTGATTTGCGATGGGAAAATGGAAATTAGAGGTTCTCAATTGAACTGTGTGAAATAAGAAAAGCTGGCCAATCCATGTGAAAACGGAATCAAAGGAATCGTCAATGCTCCCCTCGTTATCAAAGTCGGCTGATGCAACCGGCGCAGCTTCAATCGACTGCGGAATTGCATTTAGGTGTTTCTTACAACGAAAATCGACTATCAGTCTGAAATGTAGACTTCCAGGTTGTCGAGGAAGTTCCCAGCGGTTGGAGCTCCAGTCGCCGTGCTCACCGACTCAAAACCGATGCGTACCGTCGTAACGCCAGCAGGTACGATGTAGGTGCCCGTGTATTGCACCCAAGCCGTGTTGTCGGTCGACATAGTCTGCTGCACAGTCTGCATGCCGGGCGGACCGATCAGGATGTCCGCCTCATCGACACCGTGGCGCCCGCGATGCCAGATGGAGTATTCAATCGTCTCGCCTGGCGATACCGAAAACTCCTGAAAGAGCTGGGCGGGCGTGGGGCCGTTGAGTTCTGCATGATAGTCGCCGTCTTGCGATTCCACGCCTCGGAAGCCGGAATCCCAAATTTCGATAACAGCATCTGGCGTGGTTTGCCAGCCCGGTACGTCATCAGGATCGAAATGAAACGCTTGCTCTTCTCGCCGCCCGATCGTTCTAACAGCATCCGCCGGGTCTACATCATCAAAATTGCCACTAACTTCTCGGATCTCACCGCCGCCACCATCGCCGCCACCGGATTCGTTCTCGGGCGGGCCATCGAAAGTGATGCAGTTGTCGGCTTGACCCGGGAGGTCTTCTGCGGAGTCGCAGAAGTCCAAGGCATCGTCAAAGTTGCTGCCCACGGTGCTACCGCTGTGTCCTTCAATTCCAGCGTATCGAAACCCTTGATTTAGGTCTTGCATTCCTCCAGCGATATCGGAGAGTTCGCTAATAGCCGCGTCCCGAACCGACGCCAGCCCGGTGATTGAACCAAGCAGTAGGATCGTCGCGATGAGAGTCAATTCGATCGTCAACGCGAATCCACGATCATCTCGTGTTAAGCAGATCAAAGGTTGTTTGATCGAATTCATAGACGAAGCGGCCGAGGTACTAGGTGGGGAAAGTACTGGCTTTCGTAGGGCCAAGTACAGTACTCGCAATATAGTGTCGTGGAAATGTAGCTCTTGAAGCATCCACTGAGACTGTTCCGGGACAAATTGTGGAAGTTTAAGGAACGGGCCGTGCCCGAATAAACGTGAATTGCGTTTTTGCGCAACAAACTACGCGCTACGCGGGGGCTATTAAGGATGTCAGGCACCGATTTCCGTGGAACCTAGAGTTCATTGCGTTGCTTTCGCGGGTTCCCGCGAACACGGAGTGTGGGTTCAGGCCCATTTCCAAAGCAATCTCGCGGACCCTTTCTCTCCGGATTGAATTCGAAGTGTGGGCCCCAGTGGAGTTAGCACTATGCGCAGAGGTCGGTTTCACGTCTTGCTCCGTCGCAACGCTCGAAACATCGACTTGTCCAACCTCCGAGCTTGTTGCGAACGCGAAGTTGCGTGAAAGAATTGGTAACCAGAGAGCAACGTTTCCGAATCCACGTAGGTCTAGCGGAACCTTCGGTTTCATGCTGGAGGTACTTGCGGCCAGCAAAACGGCTGAAGTGCCACACTTTTCGCATGCTGACTGATGGAGAGAGTTTTCTCTAAATGTGTTGACTTGGAGAGAGAAATCTCTAAGATAGGCCGACATAGAGAATTCACTCTCTTTCAGCGAAGGACTCCAATGGCTCGACCACCTGCTTCGCAACCCACCAACGTGGAGTTGCAAATTCTTCAGGTTCTTTGGGAACACGGACCTAGTACCGTGCGGTTCATTCACGATTGTTTGGCCGAAACACGAGAGACGGGCTACGCCACGACGGTCAAGATGCTGGTCATCATGTTCGAAAAGGGACTCGTTTCGCGTGACGACTCGGTAAGGCCGCAAATATACAAGGCGGTGGCGACCCGCAAGCGAACTCAGAAGCAGATGCTCAATGAGTTTATTCACAAGGTTTACGATGGCTCGGCGGCGAGTGTCGTACTACAAGCGCTGTCATCCAAAAAAGCTTCGAAAGAAGACGTCGCGAGAATTCGCGAGTTGCTCGATGAACTTGAGGAGGACGCGTCATGAACTGGTTCTTGAATAGTTCGTTTGCTCAAGACATCGGTATGACACTGGTGCATTCGATCTGGCAAATCCTGCTGATTGCGGCGGCCTTTGCGGTCGCGAATCGGATGCTTGCCAGAAGGTCGGCGAATTCGCGCTACATCGTGGCTTACTCGGCGCTATTGCTGATGCTTCTTTTGCCACTCGCGACTCTCGTTTGGAACGCTTCCACCTCGATCGAAGACTCGGTCGTGGCCGAAGTTCCGTTGCAGCAGCTTGATACTTTCCCGGTGGAGCCTTCCATCGACCCGATCGTTGTTGAACCGACCATGATCGAGGCCTTGCCGATCGTATCAGCGGACGTGGAAGACGTTCCTTTTGAAGAAAGCCAAGTCGTTGAACCGGACGCAACGTTCGATTGGAATCAGGTCTTACCCTGGCTTTCGGTCGTTTGGTCACTGGGCGTGATGGCATTTTCGCTCCGTCCGTTGCTTGCACTTCGCCGCTGCCGAACAATGCGTAAGCAGGCGCGGCCTATCGAAGTGCCTTGGGTTACCAACACCTTGGTGTCGCTGAGCCAACGCATGGGTTTGAAACGCAAAGTCGAGATTGCGAGTTCCCAGCTCGTTAAGGTACCCACGGTGCTGGTTTTTTTGCGACCGATCATCTTGCTGCCCGTATCGATGTTGTCTGGGCAGACTCCCGAAGAGTTGTCGGCCATCATCGCGCATGAGCTCGCGCACATTCGGCGCCACGACTTTTTGCTAAATCTCTTCCAAACGATGATTGAGACGTTGCTGTTTTATCATCCGTGTGCGTGGTGGGTTTCTTTGGTCGTACGACAAGAACGCGAGAACTGTTGCGACGATATCGCGATGTCGATCTGCGGACGAAAGAACTACGCCACTGCCCTCGCGAATCTCGAATTCGCGAGATCAAACGAACCTAGCCTCGCGATGGCCGCGGACGGAGGCTCACTGTACCGACGAATTCGTCGCATCGTGCGTCCCAACGAAAACCCCAATCCACTCGGACGATGGCTGGCGGCGCTCATCGCGTCCATGACACTGTTGATTGGCATTGTCGCCATGCTTTCAGCTGACTCTGTTGCCGAAGTAGCAAATAGTGAGATTGAAGACGAGCAAGTCGAAGTGGAATTGGAGACATCGGAAGAGCGAACCTTTGCGGGCACGATACTCGATGTAAAGGGAAAGCCGATCGCCGGTGCGAAGGTCTACGCTGAACACAGGGTCTTTGATCGACAAACTAAATCGCAGGTGATGACGGAACTAGCAGCCGCGACTTCCGACGCCAATGGTTCGTATTCGCTTGCCTTCACGCCTCGTGAAGGTGACAACCAAATTGTCGCTGCAAAAGACGGATATGGTCCCGAGGTAGCCAACCGCGTAAAGCTCGACAAACTCTTTGATCAAGGAGAATCGCAACTCGATCTACGACTGTCAAACGATCATCCCATTAACGGTCGGGTTGTGGATACGGAGGGCAATCCGATTGCTGGCGTTAGGGTTAGGGTGTTTCTCAATGTGCTGCCGGAGAGCGAAGAAGCGATTGTTACATGGATTCAGAACGAGGATCCGGAATTGCTCAACAGCATCAAAGACGGCGTGATGTACTATCAAGATCCGCGCATCGAAGCGACAGCGTTTCCTGGAAGAGCTGCCGTGCGGTCCGCAGCTGCTTTACCTGCCGACGCAACGACCGACGCTGACGGGAAGTTTCGGCTCGAGGGCGTAGGAGCGAACGGGTGCATAAAGCTCGAGCTGCGCGGTCCAACGATTGCCACTCGAACTGCGACCGTTGTTGCTCGAGAGATGAAGAACGTCCTTGCTTTTACCGTCAGTGATTTGATAGGAGACTTCACGCACCACGGTGCCACTCCTTCCCTTATTGCGAGCCCGTCGCAGCCCGTTGTTGGGCAGGTGGTCGATGCGGATAGCGGCGAGCCGCTGGTCAACGTGACTGTTAAGCTAGTACGTTCTGGCAAGAAGAATTGGGTTCGCCATCCGGTCGCCGTTCATACGGACACTGAAGGACGCTTCCGAATGGAAGGTGCCTCACTTGGCGGCCAGCACATTCTTGAAGTGCAGCCAAACGCTGAAGAGCCTTACTTCAAAACCCAACTCGAACTGCCAAAGTCAAGCGGATCCGCGCCTATGACCTGCAAGTTCGAACTGCCTCGCACCCAATGGATCCGTGGACGAGTCACTGACGAAGCGGGCAAACCGGTCGTCGCGTCGCTGAACTTCCACCCTTTCCGCGACAACGCCTATGCGAAGCGTTTTAAGAACTATGATCCGAAGATCCTTGGATCTGTTCCTCGATACGAGTTTCTTTCAGACGAACTGGGCAACTTTCGAATTAAGGCGATTCCCGGCCCGGCGGTGTTGAGTGCTTTGGTAAAGGACTACGAAGATCACTCAAACTACGTACTCAACGCAGAGGAAACGTTGATTGAGCGAGTCGGCGCGCAACGAATGAGAAAGGTGTTCAACGGATTCAATCCGGAGCACTTCGATGCACTTATTGAAGTGAATCTAAAACCGGACACAGACGAGATAACGCAGGACGTTGTGTTCACGCCAGCTCTCACTCGCCAATTGAGAGTCTTGGACAACACGGGCAAGCCGTTGACCAAAGTCCAAGTGGTCGGTCTCGCGATGCCACCTAGCTACAAAAGCTACGACGATCTGACTGACTCCGCGATCGAAGTAGCTGGGCTGTCAAAGACCGAGTCGCGACTCGTTGCCCTCATGAACGACGAACTTGGAATTGGCAAGATACTCTCAGTCAGCGGCGCCGAAACGGATTCACTAGACGTTAAGCTCGAACCATGTGCAGTGGTGGTTGGCCGACTTTTGAACGACGAAGACGAGCCGGTCGAGGGTGTTTTCGTGACAAGAGAGCCAATTGCTGAAGATGACTGGGGCCGCGATTTTGGAGGCGCGACCACTGATTCCGATGGCAAGTTTCGCATGTTGGTTCCGCCGGGCGGGCGTTGCGATGTGCATGCCTACAGCACTACGGGGCCAAACTTCCGCGCAATCTTCCAACCCAAACCAGGAGCCACTTACGACCTCGGCGACCTACGCCATAAAGACCGTTTGGAAGCGAGCGATACGGAAAAGTTAGTTTCGAAAGCAGGCCCTGTCTCTGCTGCAAGCAACAGTAAGGCCTCTACCGTCCGATCGTATGCTGGAAAGGTTTTGCTACCAAATGGCAAGCCGGCGGTTGGAGCGGAGATCCATTTGGTTCACTGGGTTCCAACCCCGTTGAAGAAGTTGCCCGCGAAACCACTTACCAAAACTGATGGCGACGGGCGATTTCAATTTACTCTCGAACGTGATCCCCATGGCGAAGCGGCTGGTGGAACGATCGTCGCGAAGCTGAATGACTATGCCTTTGCGTGGGCGTTGGCGTCTGCGCTGGATCAGTCAGGCGACGTGGACAAGCGATTGGAAAACTCACCAACGAACGTGCGAGAAACAATTCAACGTGATCGAGGTCCGATGCGGTTGCTCGCGGATGATGCGCCGGTCACGGGGCGAATTGTAGATACCGAAGGCAATGGCGTTACGGGCGTTTCTGTCTATGTCTCGGAGGTGCTGGGTGGTCCAGACAACACCATGGCCGCTTGGAATCAAGTCATGAGTACTGGCGCGCCGGATTTTATGAAGCTACAAAACGCGTTCACCCGAACAATGCGAGGTCCGCATGTCCCTGGGCTTGTTGGCGAGACGAAGACTGATAAGGACGGCAGATTTACGATTCATGGCATCGGCAAAGATCGCGTGGCAAAGATCGTCATGCAAGGAGCAGGCATCGTTTCCGAATCGGTCTATGCTCGCACCAGTGGCGGCAAGACCGTGGTGTTGCCGATGGAAGCGCGGCACCAAAACGGCGCCTTTCAAAACACTTACCACGGCAACGAATTTACGATGGTTGCCGAGCGTTCACGTCCTGTTGTCGGTCGAATTACCAACGAAGACGGTCAGGGTGTCGGGGGAGTTGTCATATCAAGCATTCTCTCCTATTCGCATGGAATGGCGGAAGGCAAGATAGCATTTCGTCGCAGCAGCAGCGACCACGTTTTCGCCATCACCGACGCCAAAGGTGAATATCGACTGAATGGACTGCCGCTTTCAAAAAACAACACTGTACGTTTAGCAAGCCCGACCGATTCGAATTACCTTGGCGTCACGGCTCACGTCGACACACACATCGCCAAAGGGGCGAGTGAGCGCTACGCTCCAGTCAAGAAGGACTTCGAACTCAGCCGCGGTGTTGTTGTTGAAGGCCGCGTGACTGATACCACAACAGGCGAACGCGTCCTGGGACATTTTCGATTCATCCAACCTTCGAAGAATCCGAACACTTTTATGGCGAGCATGGCTGGATCACGAGTCCAGCGATCACTCACAGACGGAACATTTCGCATCGTTGTTCCTCGTTCCGCTGGAACGGTCGCCTTCACGGCGTTTGAGCGTCACAAATATCAAATAACCAAGGCCGGTGGTGATGGCGGAGATAGCGAGGGCGCCGTAAAAGTCGTGGAAGGCGACATCGTGATGTTTGGAACCGCGGCAATTGCGCAAGGTCACGCGTTGGTGGAGATAAAGGGTACAGAGGCGGAGCCCTTAATTTGCGATCTGAAAGCCAAACCAGCCTCAATAGTCACCGGGTACGCGGTCGGTCCGGATGGAGAGCGACTTTCGAATGTTCTCTACACGGGAAGGGCAGGGCAGGGCGAGCACTGGTGGGCTCGTGCCAACAAAGGCGCTTTCCAGCTGTTTGGGTTTGATGGAAAACAGCCACGCCGCATTCAGCTTTTCAATCGCTCCAAGGAGCTCGCTGGGATTCGAACTCTCAAGTCGGCTGACGACGACTTCAAGGTAAAACTCAAACCATGGGCAACCGTGCGAGGACGGATCCTTAATGAGGAAGGAGAACCACTTGCTAGTTGCGAAATTTTTTCGGGTACCGGCAGACCGCCTGAGGTGTTTACTGGTACTGAAAACGCGATGATGAAGTCGAAAACCAAGCGAGAGTACCCGCTGCTTTTGCCCCCGAGCGATGAAACGGGTAACCCAATTCACATCGCAGACACAGATGGTCGCTTCGAGATCGCTGGCCTGATTGCCGGTGAGACGTACCATTTGGAAGGCCACCAAACCGCAAGCGGTCCGATGGGATTCCTCATGACTACGCTTGCGCGTGATCTGAAGCTGGCGCCCGGCGAAGTCCGCGATCTTGGAGATTTTGTGCTGAAGAGAGCGGAGCAATCAAAAACTGACTCGCTTCAATCGCCGGCAAAGGTTGGATCGGTCAAGGGAACGCCAGTGCCTCTCTCCGTGGTCAAGCAATCACCCAACGAAGCACTCACGCTCTCCGGACGAATCCCGGCCGAAAACTCGGCGTCAGCCAAAGCACCCCGAGTTGAAACCGCGAGCAAACGGAAACCTCGTCTTACGAAGTATGTCAGCGGGAAAACAATCGACAACCAGAAGTTCTCCATGACGGGCACCGTTGTCGGTCCCAAAGCCGGCCCCCTGGCCAATGCAGCAGTCCGCTTCTTTCTTGAGCGATACACTTCAGGCGTCGGGCGTCGCGCCAAGCCCGTCGCCGAAACCACTACCAATTCACAGGGCAAGTTCTCAATTCGTTTTGAAAACAAAGACGGAATCTCCGCTGACACGGTGATTGCGATTGCCAGTCATCGTGACTACGTGTTGGACTGGGTGCGGCACGTACCGCGAGATTTGCCGCCGGAAGTGCGATTTCAACTTGGTACAGCAACACGACCGGTACGAGGTCAGATTGTTGACTTAGAAGGCTTACCTCTCAAGTCGGCACAGGTTTGGATCGAACGCATTTTGCAGCTCAACCCCAAATTCGACTTGGCGAAGTGGGAGCGAGACCTAAGAGAGTTCGAGGCCAAGGAAGATCGGTCGTCGCGCGGACGATTTAATCCCGTTCGCGTTGGCTATACACGACTGGACGTGAAGAAGGGGCTTGATCGCATTGACGGCATAAGACCGTTTCAGACAGTGCGGGTCGGAGATAGCGGGAAGTTTGAACTTTCGGGTGTCTCAGCCAATCAAGTCGTCGAACTGGGCGTTTCGGGTGACGGGATCGAGTCGACGCGCGTTCAAGTTTTGCCGCGTGACATGAAGCCCTTGTCGGGATATTACGGTCAAGATTTCATTCTGCCTGCCAAACCGGGTCGCAAGTTGGAAGGAGTTGTTGTCGACGCCGAAACGAATCGTCCGCTCGACGAAGTGCTGATTCGCCCGCTATACCGAAAGGGAAGCAATGAAGCGGTGACGGACGAGGGGGGACGTTTTGTGCTCAATAGCGTGCCCATCGACGATTCCGTCGACGTCGATGCCAAATTGATTGGCCCCAAACAATCTGAATATTTTCGCAGCCGCGTCTCCTTGCCTGTCTCTTCTGGCATGCCAGAGAAACCGATAAAAATTGAGTTAACGCGTGGTATCACGGTTCGCGGACGCGTGATCGACAAAGAAACAGGGCAACCTGTTGAAGGTCGCGTAACTTATTTCTCAGCCGATGCGAGCGATAAACCCAACACGACACAACCAGACTCGCTGGCTACGAGGTTACTTGCCTCTCCGACCGTGACAACGAACACGGACGGGACGTTTTCCATTCCCACACTTCCAGGGAAGGGTTTTCTTTCGGTCCGAGCAAACCGTCATCACTGGTACCGAATGGGCGTCGGATTCGAAGACGGCGATGATAGTCGGATGGAGCCGCAGTTCAATAGTCGAGTTCCGATCAGCGTTGATCGTAACGGGAAAAACGAACATACAATCGTTTTGGATCGTTACGCAGCTCACCAGATCAAGGTTCTCGATGCGGATGGTCAGCAGCTCACGGGTTTTCAGGCGATAGGCATCGGGCCGGTCGAAGTAGATGGTCATATCGTTCAAGTGCACGAAGGGAATAACGACGAAGAGCGTCACTTGATGCTGATTCATGCTGAGCGTCGAATCGGGGCACTCGCAAACTACCTTCCGACGAATCCACCAAAGTCTGTCAAACTCAAGCGACTCGCCCGCATTCGAGGTCAACTTCCCAGCTCGTTCACCGATCTTCGTTCCCAAGTTTCACTGTGCAAGCCAGCGCAGCCTCGCGATCCGAAACTTGCCAGCTTTCCGCCACTCCCACCCTACATGTTGTCTATGGTCACGCCGGACGAAGCTGGGCGGTTTTCATTCGATGTTCCTCCGGGAGTTGAGTACGAAGTGAAGGCTTTGGATTCCAAAAGCGAATTGAAAATCAGTGAAAGCGTTGACGAACTTCGGCCTGGCGAAACTCGGGATATGCGTCGACTCGAGCTTCCATTTCGGGTGAATCGAACTGAAGGCGGGGTACTCTAGTTTTCGCCATGAGCAATATTTGGAAACCCTATACACCGTCCAACCGACTTCCGTGGAACTTCGACCGCGCGAAGCACCTTCATCGTCGCGCATCCTTTGGCGCCACGTGGTCAGAATTGCAACGTGATAAAGCGGATGGTCCGGGAGACTCGGTAACACGACTCCTCAACGGTACGTCGCGAATAGAAGGCCAGCGCGCTGACTTCGAAGACATGTCCATTGTCATCGGCGATGCTGCAGCAGCGAGCGGAGATGAAAACCGGTTAAAAGCGTGGTGGCTATTCCGAATCCTCTTCACGCCCGACCCGCTGCAGGAAAAACTAGCTCTGCTCTGGCACAACCACTTCGCAACCAGCAATCTCAAAGTGCAAGATTTACTGCTCATGAAAGGACAAAACGCACTGTTTCGCCAGCACGCCGCTGCAAAGTTTGGCAAGCTGTTGCGCAAAGTGCTGCGTGATCCCGCGATGCTGTATTGGCTCGACGCGAACTCGAATCGCAAAGAAAGTCCCAACGAAAACCTCGCTCGCGAGCTGATGGAGTTGTTTACGCTGGGTGTCGGCCACTTCACGGAGGGCGAAATCAAGGAAGCCGCCAGAGCGTTAACCGGGTGGACCGTCCTACGAGGCGACGTAAAGTTCCGCCCAGATCGTCATGATGACGGACTGAAAACGATTCTCGGCAAAACGGATCGCTTCAACGCCGAATCATTCGCCAGCGCTCTGTTGGAACACAAAGCCACGAGTCGTCGAATTGCTTGGCGACTTTGTGAGTTGTTAATGGGAGAAAACGTTGTTGACGAAGTAGCTATCGACCAACTGGCGGCTGGTTTACAGAAGCGAGACCTAGATATTCGTTGGGCCGTCGAAACGATTTTGCGTTCCGAGCTGTTCTTTTCAGATGCAAACATTGCTTCGCGAATCAGCAGTCCCGTCGAATTTACGATTGGAGCCATTCGCTCCCTCGAACTGTTCGACAAACCACCGAGCACGCTCATCCTTGCAGAGTGGTGCAGCCGACTGGGCCAAGATCTCTTTCGCCCGCCAAACGTCGGCGGCTGGGCAGGAGGTCGAAGTTGGTTGAACTCGCGAACGATCGTAGGGCGCTCGAATTTCGCTGCTGCCCTGGTAGCTGGCGACTTGCGAGCACCTTCCTTCGCACCGCCTCTCGAAAAGCTCCTACAGAAGACCGGCAAGAACGGCTTCGAGAAACTGTTGCTGGGCAAGCCGAGCGGGCAAGTGGCGATTCGAAAAATGGGAAGTTTACATGCGAAGGTGGCTCGATTGCTGAGCTGTCCTGAAGCGTTTGTTTGTTAGTTGAATTTGCTTTTTTATGTTCAAGCCCTCGTACTACGAAAGACAAGCCATGCATAACCGACGCCAGTTCATCAAAACGTCTACGCTCGTTTCTCTCGCGCCGGTGCTGCCGACTTTTTTGTCGAAAACGGCCATGGGTGCCGAGAGCGCTAAGGACAACGATCGAATCCTAGTCGTGATTCAGCTCGATGGTGGAAACGACGGCATCAACACCATCGTTCCTTACAAGGACGAAGGCTACGCGGAGCATCGCAAAGCGTTGCGATTACCGGAGAGAGATTTGCTCAAGGTTCACGACGATTTTGCATTCCACTCTCGGTTACGAAGTGCAAGTGAGTTATTCGAAGACGGACGGCTTTCGGTGGTCCATGGCGTAGGGTATCCGAATCCTAACCGTTCGCATTTTGAGAGTATGGCCATATGGCACGCGGGCAGCACGGATACAGAAGTCCGAAATCGTGGCAACGGATGGATCGGCGAAGCCGTTAGCGAACATCAGCTTAGCAGCAGCCCGCACGCAATCCATGTTGGAGACGAAGCATTGCCGGTGGCCTTGCGAGGTCGGCGATGTACTGCTGCGACGATCTCGAATGCTGCGGATTTGCAACTGCGGCTAAAAGTTGACAGGCCGAACGTCCACGACGCTCACGAATTGACGGCCCCAACTGCGTCGCTAGGCGACTTCCTTACGAAGACGGTGAGCGAAGCGTATGTTTCAGCGCAAGAGCTTGCAGCTTCAACAAAAAACGACAATGCAGCTCGATACCCGAGCAATCGTCTTGGAAAACGTTTGAAACTGGTAAGTCAGATGATCAAATCGGGCGCTGCGGCGCAGGTGTACTACACATCATTGGGCGGCTTCGACACCCACTCCGTTCAGCTGCGGACGCACGGAAACCTGCTTGGCCAGTTATCCGGTTCGCTGAAAGCGTTTATGAA
>CAYNJG010000221.1:0-12013 GCA_964397295.1 uncultured Pirellulaceae bacterium | reverse complement strand
CAAAACTACTCAGAGATTGAACGTCTCTTGAGAGAAGAACCCGAATCAATCGGTAGGAATCCGGGCGGCGAGGAAACGGTCTTTAGTTGTCTGTCGCACGCGGCCGCATGGTTGGGGAACTCGAAGACGATGGAGCTCTGTCTGACTGTGCAGCCTGGTTTGCACTCGCCCGACGCAGCGAACTATCACATCAGTGCGGCGATTCGCAGTCACAACCGCGACGGTAGCTTTGCCGACTATCGCAACATTATCGAGATGAATCTGCGTTACCTCAAAGAGCATAACGCGCCGATTACCGTTCATCCGTTGTGGATGTTGGCCGACGACTTTCTGGAGAACTACAGCTACGGCACTCACCCCGACTTGCCTGCTATGGATGACTTGCTGAATCTGGCCGAGTTGTTTTTGGACTATGGGGCGGATATCGACGAGCGAGAACCAAAGTCCGGCCGCACAGCACTCGCACACGCCGCGAATGAGGGCCACGTTGCTTATGTTGCATTCCTACTAGAACGCAACGCGTCGACCCAAAAAGACGATCCACCAGAAACAAATTCAGTGGCGCTCGCACGCAAGCATGGTTTTGTCGAGATTCTTGATTTGTTGGGTGAATCGCTCGAGCTGGCGGAGACTCTAAACAATTCAATCGAACAGAGTATTGAAGCGCCCTCGGTCGGAGCTCCCCCTGTTTTCATGTCGCCGTTGAACAACGCCATCATTCAATTGGGCAAGTCGGACATCGAAGCCACGTTCCAACCGAAAGGCAAACCCGCAGACACCCACAGCCAGTTCGTCGAATTTCCGGAGCCGTTTGCCGATGACGAGTTCGCGAATGTTCGGCTCTTCATCACCAATCGCAACCATCCGCAAATCATTGCCAGTGCGACGACTTGCCTGCAAAACGGTAAACAAGGCTTCGTACTTCGCGCCCAACATTGTGTGCCTGCGAAACATGTTCCCAAAGGTGAGTTGGGCGAAATCACCGGTGTGTCGTTTTCTTGGATGGCAGTGTTACTGACCGATCGTCCTCAGCCGAAACGTTTTGAAGTTCGTTACGGATTGATTCCATGGCTTGAGTTGCCCGGGCATGGATACCACGAATACTCCGATACGGCTGACTTGTTTGCGGATGAGCCACTTCCCGAATCGACCGGCGAAAAATACGTTTTCCTAACGACCACGACGTCAAATGTAACGAATGGCGCCGCATCGTTGGCAGACGATAGCGGCATCAAGGATCTTTCCGCATATCAAGTCAGTCGGCACGACGGCGGCGGACGCATGTACTACTTGGTGATTGCAGAAAGTACAGCCTCGCAGTCGCAGAATTCGCAAGGCTATTTCGAATCCGACAAGCTTTGGCTCCATGCGACCCGTGTTAAGCCGATCGAGTTCTTTCCGAACGGAATCTTTTCCGCTTGGCGCGTCGATTGGCAGCCATTGTTGAAACCGTTCCGAGATCGCAAACCATGCGTCTTTGTATCTGCCAACAGTCATGGCGTTAAAGGACACCATTGTCACGTGGTTCCCATGAGTCGCGGTACTATGCAGAACGAGTTTCGAATCATCGGATTGAATTTGGATCCGACGCGTGGCCAATCCAACTTCGATTGTCTGGCGATTGGACATTCGGACATTCCAGCGGAAGAAATTGCCGCAGCAAATCGCGACGGGTTACGCTTTGTCGAACCTTGGGAACGTTTCCTCGCCATCGACGGATGTGACGAAACCAGTTTTGAGTTAGCCGATTCTGGTCAGATAGGTGTCAACGAATTCGGTGCCCACGGCGGTTCATTACTTTTTCACGCTATCTACGAAAGGCACGAACGCGTAAACGTCGCGTTGGCTAGACGCTTGTTCGCGCTAGGCACTGATCCAAACCAGAGCCATCCAACGACTGGTCTCACGCCGCTCCATCTTGCTGCCTATTTTAATCGGGTCGATATGACGAATTTGCTGATTGAGCGCGGGGCAAACGTAGGTGCGACTACGATCTCGGACACCATTTCGCGGTTTCCAACTCCACACGAGTGCTCACGCATCACCCGCTCGCCGATTCCGCCGCACGTGGGCGAGACACCGCTGCACTATGCGCTGTTGCAACGCAGCTACGAAGTTGCTCGATTGCTGCTCGACGCCGAGGCTGATCCGAATGCGGAAGACACCAACGGTGCACGTCCGATCGATTACTTGCCTGATTGGGAAGCCTATCCCGACAACGCTTTGCATTGGCGACTAGTGAATCATCGCCAACGCGCAACAAAAGAAGATCTACTAGCAGTCATCCGGTTAGTGAGACACTCCCTGGATTCCATTGAGTAGCGTGAGTCTAAACTTTGCTGGCAAAGCTTTCGAACTTTTACGGCAAGAAACGAAACGCAACAACGATTACCGAAACAGCAGTGCGTAAAACTGTTGACGAACTTTCAAGGTTTTTTTGCGCGAATCGTCGTCGCAGTGCTTTCCCGAAGCGAAATACCGGAAAATCTTGTCAACACAGCTAAAAATTCGGGATCCCCGTGACCAAAGTGAACGTACGGGTTTGGGGCGGAACCCGAATCAGGTTCTAATAGTTAGCTGATTGATAGTTGGTAAACGTTGTGGAGCATCGCACTATTGGTAGAAGAGAGAGCAACGAATGCGGGGCAGTCTAGCGTGAGCCGTTCGAGACTAAGGTGTGACCTTGAAGCCAACCAGAAAGCCACCAGGTTATCGGCTGCGGTTTTTTTCTGTGTGATCGTATTGTTCGGCAGTTTGGCAGTTTGGCCAAGTCAGACCCAAGCTCAGGGCGCTGGAGAAATTCAGCCCAACCTCGTCGATGGCGAAGACGAGATCATGAATGGCGGTCAGACGAACACCATCACGACGACCGAAGATCGCAAGAGTCTGAACTTGCTCTCGTTGATCACGCAGGGCGGGTTGCTCATGATTCCGATCATGCTGATGTCGGTGCTTGTGATAGCGATCGTGTTTGAACGCTTTTTTGGCTTAAGCGATCGGAAGGTGCTGCCCAAATCTTTCGTCCATGAGTTGGGAGTACTAGCGGCGTCGCCGAAAGGTTTCGAGCCTAAAGAAGCGTATCGCGTTTGCCAAGAGTTCCCGAGTTCAGCATCGACAGTGATTCGGTCTATGTTGTTGAAAGTCGGTCGTCCATTATCGGAAGTCGAACGAGCTGTTACGGAAGCCAGCGATCGAGAGGCTTCGCGTCTGTACAGCAACGTGCGATGGCTAAATCTAGTGGCGGCGGTTGCTCCGTTGATTGGTTTGTTTGGAACGGTTTGGGGCATGATCAAAGCGTTCTTTGAAACATCGCTGCTCACGGCTGGCCAGAATAAGTCGGTGGTACTTGCGGAAGGCATTTACGTTGCTCTCGTGACCACGCTGGGCGGACTGGCTGTCGCGATTCCGGCGGCCGTCTTTTCGCACTACTTTGAAGGTCGGATTCAGAATCTTTTCTATCAAATTGACGAGTTGCTCTTTAATCTAATGCCCCAGATTGAACGGTACGAAGGACGGCTCCGCATGAGCCGCAAAGACCTCGGCGGTGCTAACGGAGGTCCACCCAATGGCGGAAATCCGCCGACCGATCCTCCAGCCGCCGCGAGAACGCGGAAAGCTCCACAGTCGTAACCAGGTAACGCCGTCAAGTAACTAGATATGCCCGTCAACATCAAAAAGGGAACTGCACTCACCGCGCTGTCGATGACTCCGTTGATCGACATCGTGTTCTTGCTGTTGATTTTCTTTTTGGTCACGACGCGGTTTCAGGAAGAAGATCACGAGCTGGAGGTCATGCTTCCCACGGCCAGCGAAGCCAAACCGCTGATCGCCAAACCAAAAGAAATCTTCATTAACATCGATGGCGAGGGCGTTTACTATCTCTCAAACAAAGTCGTCGACTTAACGGAGATGGAAAAAACGCTGGTCCAAGCAGACATCAACAACCCGACAGGACAGACTGTTGTAATTCGCGCCGATCGTCGGTGCGCGTGGGACAAGGTCGTGGCAGCGATTGACGCCTGCCATCGCGCGGGCATTCATGACATTCGGCCAACAACCTCCGGCGATGTGTCGGGCGGTTCGGCCAGCGTCGAGTAAAGGACTATTGGGCGACTATGTCCAGCGAAGTACAACGATTGATCCGCAAGCTGCGCCCCAAGGGACCGAGGTCCTTTGATGAGCAAGTGTGGCCGATCTACGTCGCACTGATCGTGCTGTTCGGCTATCTGGCGGGTGTGATCGTCTCGGTTCTGCGATTCAATGACAATCGCGTACATGCGAACGCCGTGACTTGGCTCGTTGTTCTATTGGTGATTGGCATCGCAGGTCTCTTCGCGGTGCGCATGTTGCAGGAGCGATTGCTCAAACGCACGATCGTCTTGTCGCTGCTGCTAAGTTTGATCATCAATATAAGCTTGCTGATCATGATGGCGTGGACGTCGATTCAGAATGCGCCCTGGCGCGAAAACGAAACGAAGACGGCGGTTACTGAGCAACGTGAAGAAGTGATTGTTCCTGAGTACCCATTGTACAACGAAGATCCGCAGCAACGCGTCCGGCAAGAATACGAGCGTCCAGTGGAAACGGGAGAACCAGAAGCAGAAAAACGCATTGAGCTAACTCGACAGTCAACCGTTCCCGAAATCGAGATGACCGAGCGTCCGCCTGTCCCGAACACTTCACAAGACCAAAAGCAGGTTACTGCGACACCTCGACGATTCGAAGCACCGTCTGCACCTCGGCAAAGTCAAACAACGTCGAAGCTCAGTCGGCAGAAGTTGCGATCCGAGCTAACCGTCAATAACGCCGCGACGGTGCCAAACCAACAGTCGCAGCAGCAGGCTTCGCGACAGCAGCAAGCGAACGTTACGCCAACCACGCCACAGAAAGTTCAGCCACAGCGAGAGCGACAGGATGTAGCCACCGAACAGCAGCAAGCACCAACACAAGTTGAAGTCGCCAAACTGTCTCGCAGTGAGGCAACCGAAACCGACACACCGTCCAATGCATCGTTGCCAACGTTGAAGCGTAGTTTGAAACGTCCGAAGCAATTGCCGTCCACGGACACACCGCTCGCAGATACGCTTACGACATCCGAGCGTACCGAACGGTCTGCGGAACCGAATAGCACGTTGGTTGAAAAAACGAAAACATCGGCGCCAGAGCAAATGACGCAGGTGGACCTGCAACCGAAAGTCGCCGTCAATCTTCAGCGACAAACCAGAATCGATCGTCCGGATTCGCCGACGCTCAGTCCTTCCACCGAACGCGCGTCGCTGGCGAAGTCCGCATCGAGTTCCACAGATGTTGAAGCTCCAAATCCCAATGAGTCGCCATCCAAATCAGAACAGAGCGATGCCGCTGCGTCCAACTCGCAGCTTGCCAAGCAATCGAATCCGAATAACGTCGAGTCATCCGAAGCAGCTCAGCCTCAACAGGTTCAAAGCAAAGCACAACCCACGGCGTCTACCGTTGCACGTGCGAAGTCAACCAGTGAGCCATCATTGAGTGAAACGCTGGCGGACCGGAAGTCACCAACGCGCGCGAAAATCGCTGCAACGAAAACAACACAAACCATGGCCGATGTGTCCGGAGCGGTATCGGCAATGTCGAACCTGACGAATCCGGCACCGGCTGCGGAAGCATCACGCATGGCGTTGTCGCGATCGGCCATCGGCGTTGCGGGAGTCGGTGACGCAGCGAATTTGGAACGAGGCTTACCCGCGCCTGATTCACCGATTTCCATCGCGTCCGCTTCCGCCAACCGAGCAGAGGCGGAGCAAGAGTTGGAAGAAGCCTTCGCATTGTCGCCAAGCGCTCCGTCGCCGGCGCGTCAGATGCGAGCAACGGCAAACCAACCGCGAACAAGCATGCAAGCTCAACCGATCGATACGGCGATGGTGCCCGGCGCAACAGCGCCAGCGGAAGCAACCGCAAGCGCTGCCGCAACGTTGGAACGTTCACCGAGCAACGCGGCTAGTTCTTCCGTCACGGCAGCCAAAGGCACGACGGAAATTGACCTCGGGCCAACTCGTATCGCGGCAGACACGGGTAGCGGTCGAGCGGAAGGTGGAGGGCAGCCGGAGATTTCCACGGGAGAAGTTCCGCGTGCTTTGGCGAGATCAAATGCACTCGCGGGCAATTCCGGTTCGCCCACATCGATTGACACGACAGCCACCTCGCCGCCCGCCGAAGATCTGGCTGGCGAAAGCGATATCGCATCGAACAGCGCGACGGCGTCTACTTCAGAACTGGCGCAAGGTGCAACGGGTGGCGCACCATCGGCGTCTGGCGGAAAGTCGAACGTTGAGCCAACATCATCGAACGACGCGCCGAATATTGTGGCAGCTGGCGGATCGCGGGCGGATGATGAGTCCGACAGCACCATGCCGGCGGCGCAATTGGCCGCTGGAGGAAACTCGCGACCAGGGCGACGTGCACGCGGGCTGAAGGTGAAATCGGAGACCGTATCGAGCGTACCATCGCTGGCGTCGACCGAAGAATCAGGAGGTTCTTCTCGTGGGGAGCCATTGGATGCAAACAACTCCGGACCTAAGCGAACCTCGGCAGGTTTGCCAGGTACTATGGCAGATGACATCGGAGCCGCAGCGGCGGAAGAAGTGGCGACTGGTCAACCGACAGGGCTCGACACGCCCATGTTCACTCGAAATGAAACGTCGGGAGGCGGAGACGAAGGCTCGTTCGCACTCACTGATACCAATCGCGGAGCGCCACGTCGTAGTCGCAGGAGTGCTATCGCCGGCGGGTCGACGGATGTCGAGTTGGACCCTGAAGAGTTTGCGATCAATGCTCCTTCGACGAGTGAAGATGATGGGTTGGATACGTCGGGGCTTGATGGCGAGTTAGTTGCAAGCGTCAATCGCCAAAGTGGCGGAGCGTTGGAAGTGGATATCGACGCGGCTGATGACATCGGTGGCTTGGGTGACGATCCGGCGCCGAACGCTGGAATCTTCTCACGAAAAGCGAGCCCGGACAGTGAGTTCGTCAGTTTGCAGCCATCGCGATTTCGCCGTAGCACGCGACCGGGTGCTTCGATTAAATCTGACACTGAAGTGGTCCTCGCCCCAACGAAAGCATTTCGACGCCGCGTGATTCGGCAAGGCGAAGAGTTGGCGGGTGAGCGTGGATTGCCTTCGCCGAAAACGGAAGCTGCGATTGAACTGGGGCTCGTGTTCCTTGCGAAGTACCAGTCGTCTGACGGTAGTTGGAGTCTCAATAATTTTGCGGACGGCAAAGCGGAGCTTCCGAAAGACGAAGAAGCAATCATCGTTTCCGACACAGCGGCGACAGGGCTTTCTCTGCTTTCGTTTTTGGGGGCCGGTTATCATCACAAAGCCGACAAGTACCAAGAGCATGTGAAGAATGGACTCGATTTTCTTGTGCAACACCAGCGAGAAGATGGTGACTTGTACATCGATCAAGATGCGAACTCGTCGCGGAGCGCGTGGCTTTATAGTCATGCGATTGCAGCGATTGCGTTGTGCGAGGCATATGGGATGACGCAGGATCCCGAGCTTCGCGGTCCGGCGCAGAAGGCGGTGAACTTCATCGGAGAATCCCAGCATCCACAACGCGGCGGTTGGCGTTATTCTCCCGAGTACGGTTCTGATACTTCCGTTACCGGTTGGATGACGATGGCACTGAAGAGCGGTGAGTTGGCGGGTTTGACCGTGGACAAAGAATCTTTTGAAAAGATCGAAAAGTGGGTCACGCTCGCTCAAGGTTCCGACGAACAACCGTTTTTGTTTCGCTACAACCCATACGCTTTGGATACGCCCAAGCAACGTCACGGACTAAAGCCAACTCGCGCGATGACAGCCGTAGGATTATTGATTCGCCTCTACACCGGTTGGGAGCGTGACGACTCACGCATGATTCTTGGCGCGCAAACGCTAAACAACAACCTACCCGAGACTGGCACGAGCGATCGTCCACGCCGCGATACGTACTATTGGTATTACGCGACGCAAGTGATGTATCACATGGGCGGTGACTACTGGACGCAGTGGAATCAAGCACTGCATCCAATGCTGACGAAATCGCAATTGCAAGACGGACCGCTTGCTGGAAGTTGGGATCCGCAAATGCCGGTTCCCGATCGTTGGGGAACGTATGGTGGACGCTTGTACGTAACCACGATGAATTTGCTGTCGCTCGAAGTATTCTATCGTCATCTGCCGATCTACGAAGACACGGCAAAGTAAAAACTGGGTGTAGTAAGATGTTTGCGAAAGTCGTGGCCGTCCACAAGAGCTCCGAACATTCCTTTACCAAGAGTTCGTGCGATCAGATTAAGCTGATAGCCGGTATAGGTGTCGAAGGTGATGCTCACTCAGGTGAGAAAGTCAAGCATCGTTCCCGTGTGAGAAGAGACCCTTTGCAACCAAACCTGCGGCAAGTGCACTTACTGCATGAAGAGTTCTTTCCCGAACTGTCCGCCGATGGCTTTGATTTGGTACCGGGTGAGATTGGTGAGAACATAACGACCCGAGGCATTGACCTCCTTGGTTTGCCGAGAGACACCGTGCTGTGGATTGGTTCAACCGTCGCGGTGCGTATCACCGGTTATCGAGCCCCATGCGTGCAGATGGACCAGCATCAGCAAGGTTTAATGAAAGCATGTTTGTACGATGGCCCCGACGGCAAAAAACTGGGCAAAAGCGGGGTGATGGGCGTTGTCGAAATCGGCGGCAAGGTCTCTGCCGAGGATGCGATTCGCATCGAGTTGCCGATGGAGCCACACTATGCGCTTGACAAAGCGTGATTCAGCGTCCGAGGAACTGCTTCAGCTCGGACAACTCTCTCGCATAGCCGCCGGACAAGATTGGAAAGCGGCACCACGTTTTTGGGTCGAGATTTTTGTCATCGACGTGAAACGATGGGGCGTAACGTTCACGCTTCCATTGATTGCGACACCAGAGTTGAAAGAATCGCTCGATCCACTGACCAAGTTGCTGTTTTTCGTACGTGGGAAACTGCTCGTGCATTTCGTGGAACACTTCCAACGGCGTGTGTTTGTCTCGGATAGCAGAGCACTCGATTGCGTCCAGTAGCTCGTACGGCATGAGGTCTTGTTCGTCGGTTTGCCCCGCTGATTGTGGGCGAAGCTCGGCCGTTGGCTGTTGGACGTTAACGGACGAGAGCTCTGGAATCGGTGCGAAGCCGCTGGGCCCAGTGTGTTCCATCCATTGCAGCCACTCACGCAAGAACGCTTTGTCGATGCCCGCGATCGGTGAAAGTCCGCCGCACGTATCGCCATCCATTGTGGCGTACCCCACTGCGGCCTCACTGCGATTGCTGGTTGCCAGCAATAACGCGTTTCGAATGTTGGCGATCATCCAAATGCTGGGGCCACGTGTTCGAGCTTGTATGTTCTGTAACGCCAGATCATCGGTCTCCCAGTCGAGCTTGCGGTCGATGGCATTTGAGACCAACGAAATGTAGTCTTGGACCAGCGAATCGACATCGAGCTCCAGAAATTCCGAGTGCGTTGCTTTCGCAACTGCGCGAGCTGCTTCACGTGTGACCTCGCCGCTGTTGCGAGTTGATTGGTAGGCACAGGTTAGCAGGTGTGGAATCGCGGATTCGGATAAGTCGCAATCCTGAATTGCTTGCAGATAGCCAAGTTTATTCCAGCACGCGTCGCGTCCCAGTTCTTTGAAGCTTATTTGAATCGATAGTGACGACAGCGTGGCTACTGCTGCTGAGTCTGCTCCACCACTGAGTGAAACAACGTAGCCACGTGATCGACTCTTGCGGAGATAATCAAACAGGCCAAGCGAAATCGCGCGGGTGAATTCTTCTTCTTTCCGATACGAACCGTCTTCCCAGTCGGAGGCAGGTTGAGCAAGGCAGGGCGAGATCTCATCGGGCCAATCGAATTCACATTCGACTTGCGTTTTGGGGTCGACTTCAACTTCCGGGCGAAAACTGCTAGTTCGGGCCCGGGCCATACGTGTTTCGTCAACGTCGACAATTGCACTGGTCAGCTGAAAATCGGCAAACGAAAAGCGATGCCCTTTTGCAAGCAGAGTTCCGCAGCTGGCAATCATTGCATCGCCGTCGTAGATTGCTCGTCCTGCTTCGTTGCCTAACAAGTTTGCGTACACGTAGCTCACCGAAAAAGCCCGTGACCCGTCTTGAACGAAACGTTTGCGGACGTCGTGCTTGTCAAATGCGAAGTGACTCGCGCTGGGGTTGAGTAGTACATCGACTCCCTGCTGCGCTAGTTCACCGCCGGGGCGATTGGCAACCCAGGCATCTTCGCAGATCTCGAAACCAAGTCGGATGCCTCCACAGTCGAAGATCAAATCGCCGAGTGGGTAAGTTTGGTCTTCGAATTCGTAATCGGCACGGGTCGCGTCGGGCCACGGCTTGAACCAGCGCGGTTCGTAGTGCAAACCTTCGCCCGCAAGGTTCTGTTTTCCGACGAAGCCTAACAGCTTACCGTCCGCGATCAACGCTGCGACGTTGTAGATTCCACCTCGATGGAGCAATGGCAAGCCGACGGACACGACGATGCCTGTTGTGTGAGGCACGATCTCCTGCAAGACACGAAACGACATTTCGTGCACACCCGGAGAGTAAAACGCGTCTTCGCAGCCGTACCCGGAGATGCACAGTTCTGGCAAGCAAAGCACGCTGATCTCTCGTTTCTTTGCTTCATTGATGGCTGCTACGATTCGATCTCGATTGCCATCCCAGTCCAGCGGTGTCTGATTCAACACGCCGGCGCCGAGTTTGATGCGTTTCACGTTAGTTTGCCCGAGAGCGAGAATAAAAAAGAGAGAGGTGAGTTTTGCCTCTGAAAGATTCTACGCTTCAAGTCGTCTGCGATGTAGTGCAGAAACCAAGTTGATATCGGGATCCGTGGTTGACGGACAAATGGGCTGGGCTATCGGCGAATCCAATCGGACGCAATCTGCCGAGCCTTTTGAATCCCAAAACCAATTTGACCACTAACGCCACTTGGCCAAATGCGAACGTCATGACGCTCTGATGGTGTGGCTTTCCAGTGAGCTTTATAGGACTCATCGCCTCGCATAAAGTCCAGTCTTTTTAGGTCATGATCCAAACAGAATTTAATCGACGCGATGAGCGATAGGTTTCCAGGACTGACATCCCCGTGCTCGGGGGACATTCCGGACTGATAGGAATAGAGCGTATCGTGATCAATTAGTTGATACTCGGCGGCGATCGGTTGATTCTCAATAGAGAGATAGCAGAGTCTTAGTTGATCGGACTCCAAAAGCTGGCGAGAAATGACTTCGTGGAATTCCGTAAATCCTGGGCCAGAGAAGCTTCCGTTTGGACGCTGCTCGTCCCCCCAGCGTCGGCGATGCAAGTCAAGAAACACTTTCCAGACTTCATCGACATTGTTCTTGTTAGCTACGTGCACTTGGATGCGGTTGTTATCGAAGAAGGATCGTACCCAGCGACGAGTTCGCTTGCGATGGTTCTTAGAGAGAATCGCTAGATACTCATCCCACGTTTGTGGAAGGTCGATTGCCCAGCAACTGTCTTTGGGCTTGCTGTGGATCGTGGCGCCTCGGCTTTTCATCTTTGCTAGAAAAGCTGCATGTGACAGGTCCTGAACGTCGATGCTTTCCAGTTGAATTCGGTTCCAAGAGTTTTGGTCGAGCAACTGCGTGGCCACCGTTTCTCCAACGAACTCTTCCATGCCGGGTTTTGCAAACCAGTTGGTGTGGTCCGTACAGATGTCACCAGCGTCGCCCAGCATTCGCAAAACGGTTTTAGAACCGATCTGTGATTGGTAAAGCGGAGCAATCCCGACGAGCTCATCAGCCTGATGGATGAGCCAAACATTGAGTTTCTTCGATTCCGACTGGAATTGCTTCCACCAACCGAGTAACCAATCGGTGGATCGCAAGGGGCGGTGTTCGACCAAACGATTCCAGTCCGCCATCCAGGCTTCCAAGGCATCGATATTTTGTATTTCCGTAATTCTCACTGGACAGACTGGGTGCTGGGG
>CAYNJG010000220.1:0-12099 GCA_964397295.1 uncultured Pirellulaceae bacterium | reverse complement strand
ATCCTGGACGTCGAACAGACCACCGCCTCCTCCGCCACCGAAGCCACCGCCGCCTCCGCCTCCGAAGCCACCGCCTCCGCCTCCGCAGCCACCGCCTCCACCGCCTAAGCCACCGCCGCCTAAGCCACCGCCTCCTCCGCCTAAGCCACCGCCGCCTAAGCCACCGCCTCCGCCTAAGCCGCCTCCTCCGCCTCCTAGACCAATCTGTGTTAGCGTGCCGAGGGGAATTACAAGGTCACCGACTGGATAGACCTTCGTTACGAGGGTTTCTTCAGCTTTGGTTTGGCTCGTGATGTTTAGAACTTCGTTGTCCACGACGTAAGTCAGGTTCAAGTCATTCAGCATCAGTCGCAAAGCGGACCGTAGTGAAATATTCGATACATTGATGTTTATAGGGTCACTCGATGGATCGATGTTTTCATCGGCCAAAGCAGGGCCATCAAATACGATCGGGATGTTGTGTCGCTCGGAGATCAAAGAAATCACTTGAGCAATTGGCTCATCCGTTGCTTCGACTCTCGTATCTTCATCAAGTGCCGCGTAGATACGTCGCTCGGCTGGGCCCGTTTCACCGAGGTCAGCTTTTGAGTATTTCGCTAAGCGTCGTTCGGAGAGTTCTTCCCAAATTTCCGGGTCGGGATAGACGATCGGGGTATTGTCCGGGAACGGAACATGGGAAAGCTCCACGTCGTACGTCGCGTCAAGGAATAGACGTTGCTTAAGCTCAAACAGATCCTTGATGCGGCGATAGTTGCCCGCGTAACCTGCTTCTGGAAGCGCGACTTGCGGAGCAATCATACGAGGTGCTCGTTCACGCATTTCTAATGCGACTTCTTCTGCAAGTTGGAAACGTCCTTCGTCGAGTAACGCATTGATCTGATTTGCGAGTTCTTGGACTTCGTCAAACTTGCGGGCATTTGCAGCCATGAGTTGCTGTTTTGCTTGCAGTTCAGCAAGGTTTGCTCGAGCCAACTCGTCGAGCTTTTCTTTTTCCAATCGCTGGCGTGAAGCGCTGCGAAGCCCAACTTCCAAGCGACCGAGAAGATCAGCACGTACGGCCGATGAAATGTCGGGCGACTGCATGATTGATTCGCGTAGATTCTTCAATGTTTCGAGCGTCGCTGCGGGGTCCGCTCGCATTGCGTTGCGGCCCGTCGAAAGAGCTCGTACAACTTCTTTCCGTAGAATCTGCTCTTGGAGGATTCGCTCTTCTTCCGCGTTCAGCAATAGATCACTGTCACTGAGGTTGTCAGCAGTTCCGAGTTGCAAAGGCTCGATTGAATATCCGCCTTCGTTGTAACCGAATTGAGGTTGTGCGCTACCGGCTGGTATCGGAGTTGGTGCTGGCATCGGTTCAATCGAAGGATTGACCGGGGCAGGAGATGGCTCTAGTGCTTCTTCAGTAGGTTCTGGGTCATCACCGAATGGCATTTCTTCTTCTGTTGGATCTTCTGCAACCAAGTCTTCCGGTACTTCAGTTGGCTCGTCAGGCAGCACATCGCCACCTCCGTCATCGCCGAAGAAATCGTCATCACCGACGTCCAACGGATTTTCATCATCGAAGATGTCATCTGCTTGAGCAAGCAAGAGTTGCGGAGCTGGTTTTGCAACGCCTTTCGTGCTGGTCTTGAGAATAGCAGTATTCGACTTGAGAAGGCTTTTGGCTTCGATGTTGCCCGGGTCACGACGCAGTGCTTCGCGAAGCATGCTGAGTCCGCCTTCGACGTCGCCCCGTATGAGAGCTTGTTTGCCAAGCTTGCTCAGGTTTTGCGAGCTGTTTTGATACGTCTTTCGAGCAAGGTCGAAACCGTCACTGCCCAGAAGTGTGAGTGAGATACCGTCATTGGGACGCGCACTGGCGACAAGGTCCGGAACCATTGCGTAGTCGTCGTTCTTTGTGCTGTCAATTGCCTTCAACGACCAGTTCAATGTCTGGACTTTGCCGGCGACGTTTGCGTTGGCATTCAAGGCAAGTGAGTCGGCACTGACCATCGAGCCAATCACGATCGTGTCGCGGTCGAATCGCAGTGGAGGCATTCGCATGGGGAAGGCTTCGGTAACACTGTCAGGCCATTTGACATCTTTGGGCCAAGCAACCGTTCCGCGAGCAAGTTGCAATGTCGCATGTCCGGCTTGTTGTGCTGTAATGTTGTCTCCGTCCATGAAGACCGATCCGCCAGAGTTGTTTGCCAAAACGGCCAGTAAATCGATGTCGCGTCTAACGCCAATTGCGTAACTGTTGATCGATACTTGGTGATCCACAATCTTCTGAACAAGTGGTTGGAGTTCGTCGGTGGCAATCAAGTTCGCGCGGCTCATACCGTCGCCGATGTAGACGATTGAATGGGCGTGACTGTTGTCCTCGAATAGCTCGACTGCCGAACCGATGCCTGCAACCAAATCCGTTGCACCAAGTGGAGTACGGGCACGGAGATTTGCGATTGCGTCCGTGAGCTGCTTACTCTCAGCGGCGACGAAGCGCTTTGTCATCGGTACGACCCGAAGATCGATCGCCGCAACATGAACTCGTTCACCAGGTTGCAATTCAGCGATGATCGTCTCGACCGCCTCGATGGAATCTTCGCGGAAGCGACCGGTCTGGCTTGCCGACGTGTCGACAAGAACCAAGATGTCTCGCTTCAGCGCTGGAGTTTCTTTCACTTCCGGTCGTAGACTTAGGACGAAGTAGACTTGTCCATCGACATCACGATAAGTGCTTAGACTGCTGTCTTGCGGTTGGGACTGCGATACCTCTGCGTGTACCGCACCAGCGATCGCGAGACATAGCGGAATGACGCATCCAATTGTCCACCGTGTCAGTTTCGACATGAAAGAACTCCACTTCGGGAATATAAGTTGTGCAGGCTCTCTGTTCCGAGATGAGCCTTGAATCAGTAAGTAAGGGCAGAGCGTTGGTGCTCCGAAGAGAATGCCCAAGAGATTGCCCAGCTTTCAGTCTATTGTCTCCATCTTCCAAACGCTACCAATTATTCCCAGACACCCCCGCGAAACGCGGGGAAACGAACGATTTTCCGTGTTGCGGTGGCCGCATCTGGTGCCCGTTTTTGGCGAGAGGTAAGCGAAGGTAAACGTCTCCTGTCATCCTTGATCGACATTTTGTCGTCGTTGGCATCGGTTTTAGGTACGGATACCGCTTGCCGATGTCGGGGTTGTTTCGTGTAGTGAACAGCTGGACAATCCACACCAGTACCAAGATTTGTTAGTCTTAGCAGCGTGCAAGCGTTGCTAGTTCGCCCGATACAAAACCGCCGTACGACTTGCCGTAACAAATTCTTCCGTTTCCGGAATTCCAAACCATCGAAGGATCTTACATATGATCTCACGCCGACAATTCTCAAAGGTAGCCGCCATCGGCGCCGCTGGTCTAGCGCTGACGCAAACACGAACGGCACACGCCGACCATCACGAAGGCCCCTTCCATATTTCTCTTGCCCAGTGGTCACTGCACAAAGCCCTAAAGGGCGGCAAGATGGACAACCTAGATTTCGCTGCTCACACGAAGAAAGAATACGGCATCACAGCAGTTGAATATGTCAATCAGTTCTTCAAAGACAAAGCGGAAGACAAGAAATACATCGCGGACATGAAGAGTCGGGCGGAAGGGGAGGGCGTGAAGAGCCTGTTGATCATGTGCGACGGCGAAGGAAAACTGGGCGACGCTAATCTGGGCGAACGCATGAAAGCCGTCGAGAATCATTACAAGTGGGTTGCGGCGGCGAAAGAGCTTGGTTGCCATTCGATTCGCGTCAACGCGGCGAGCAGCGGATCGTACGACGAGCAGAGTTACCGTGCAGCGGATGGTTTACGAGCTCTGACCGAATTTGCAGATGACCACGATATCAACGTGATCGTCGAGAACCATGGTGGTCTGTCTTCCAACGGAGCTTGGCTCGCCCAAACGATTAAGGCCGTTGACCACGATCGTTGTGGTACGCTTCCGGACTTCGGTAATTTCCGCGTAAGCAAAGATGAAATGTACGACCGCTACAAAGGTGTTACAGAGCTGATGCCTTACGCAAAGGCCGTTAGCGCAAAGTCGCATGACTTTGACGATGAAGGTAACGAAACGCATACGGACTACATGAAGATGATGAAAATCGTTCTTGATGCAGGCTACAAAGGCTATGTTGGGATCGAATACGAAGGTAGCAAGCTTGGCGAAGTTGAAGGAATTCACGCCACTAACAAGCTGTTGCAACGCGTTCGCAAAGAGCTTGCGTAGTCGTTGAATTAGCAACGAAAACAGCGCCCCTGCTTTTTAACGAAAGCAGGGGCTTTTTCATGCTAATGTGTAGGATTGCTTTTTCTTGAATGAACAACGTTAGCCAAGACAAAATGGCTCCATATAAAAAAGAGTCGCATGCCCGCAGCCTTTTGAAAGGTATCTCCTGGCGGTTCGTTGCGTTTGTAGACACGATTGCTGTCGTGGCATTGGTTACGTGGCTGATGAATGGCAAGGCCGCCATCGGGCCCGCATTCGAGATCGGAGTCTACGAGTTCATCGTCAAGTACATCGTGTACTACGTCCATGAACGCATTTGGGAACAAGTAAGATCGGGCGACGGATTAGATAAGTCTCGGACGCTAAAGAAGTCTATCTCTTGGCGAATCGTCGCCACGTCAATGACGTATTTTATCGCTGGCTTTGTGTTGAAGGCCGGATTTGGCGGAGTAGCACTTGCAATTTCAGCCGTTGAGTTCTTCTCAAAGTTTGCACTGTACTATGTCCACGAACGTGTATGGCTACGATTACCGCTCGGCCGAGTGCGGAACTGGCTCTACAGACGCATTGGGCGAACGCAAAGCTGAAACGCCGCTTCTATGCGATCAGATCGTGCATCACATGTCCGTGCACATCAGTAATGCGGAAGTCGCGCCCTTGATAGCGAAACGTGAGCTTCTTGTGATCGATACCCATCAGGTGCAAGATCGTGGCGTTTAAGTCGTGGATGTGCATCGTGCCTGGCGTCCAGTTTTCTTTGTCCGGCTGCGGTGATAGAGGAACTCCGTCCGAGTCCGCAATGTTGTAGCCGTACTCGTCGGTGCGGCCGTACGTGATGCCAGGTTTGACTCCACCGCCCGCCATCCAAGTTGTAAAGCATCGTGGATGATGATCGCGGCCGTAGTTGTCGCGAGTTAGACCACCTTGGCAGTAAACGGTTCGTCCAAACTCGCCGCCCCAGATGACGAGCGTATCGTCGAGCATGCCGCGTTGTCGGAGATCTTTAATCAACGCCGCACAACCTTGGTCGACGTCTTTGCATTGCGAGCCGTGTTCTTTCGGAAGACCACCGTGCGCGTCCCAGCCGCGATGGAAGATCTGAATATTCCGGACGCCTCGTTCGGCCAATCGCCGTGCGTTCAAACAACACGCTGCAAACGTGCCGGGCGTTTTCGCTTCTTCACCGTAGAGATCGAACGTTTGCTGGCTTTCGTCGGACAAGCTCATTAGCTCAGGAATCGATGCTTGCATACGATACGCCATCTCGTGCTGCTTGATCCGACCCAGGATTTCGGGATCGCCAAATTTGTTGTGTTGCGATTCGTTGAGTGCGGCAAGCGCGTCCAGCTGCACGCGGCGATCTTCGCGAGATACGCCGGCAGGATTGCTAAGGTACAGAACCGGGTCGCCTTGGCTTCGCATTAGGATGCCCTGGTTTTCTGATGGCAAGAAACCAGGTCCCCACAAGCGATTGAAAAGACTTTGCTCGGGGTGATTCGTTTTCGCATGCATCACCACGTAGTGCGGCAGATTCTCGTTCATCGAACCAAGACCGTAACTCAGCCACGCGCCGAGACTTGGACGGCCAGGAATCTGGCTACCTGTCTGGATATAAGTGATCGCCGGATCGTGGTTGATTGCTTCCGTGAAAGTGCTGTGAACAATGCACAGTTCTTTCGCGATGGTGGCCGTGTGCGGAAGGAGTTCGCTCACCCACACGCCGCGGTCGTTGTTGTCTTGCTTGGTGAATTTGTACTTACTCGGACAAATCGGTAAGCCGTTTTTTTGATTCGCCGTCATACCTGTGACACGCTGTCCGTCGCGTACGTGGTCGGGCAGTTGCTTGTTGAACTGTTTCGTGAGATTGGGTTTATAGTCCCACATATCGAGGTGACTAGGACCACCACTCATGAACAGATAGATCACGCGTTTCGCTTTCGGCACGTGATGCATTCCGCCGTGAGGCAGGGCAGGGGCCGCCTGTAGATCTCGGCCTAGCAAACCTGCCATTGCAGCCGTTCCAACACCCAGCGCAGTTCGCCCGAATAGTTGTCGGCGAGTTGTGAGCAGTTCGTGTTCGCGAAGTGGATTCTGATTTTGCATAGTGTTGCTTTGATTCGTTTGCAGGTTCTTCGTCAGTTCCAAAGTCGGCTTAATACAAAACGATCGCTACGTCGCTCGCTAAAACGGTGATTGCAACTTGAGTCCACGCGGCCAAGTCGACCGGTTCGAGTTTTTCGTCTCGCGGTGCATCGCCGATCGAAAGTAGTTGCAACGCATCTTCTTGCTTCTTGCGATAACGTTCTTGCATCGACGTGAGTAGCTTCGTACAGGCCGAACGTTCCGCGTCGGTAGGCAAGCGGCAGCCGAGCATTTTGTAGAGCTGGTCCAATCGTTCGTCAGTCCCCTGCCCTTCCCTAATCAAACGTTCGGCGAGTTTTCGTGACATTTCGACGCGTTGTGTTTCGTTCAACAAGCCCAACGACTGCAGCGACGTGTTCGTTCTTGATCGCCGCACGCAACTGGTTTCTCGATCGGGTGCATCAAACAGCGTCATCATCGGATGCGGACTCGTGCGTTTCCAATAAACGTAGAGACTTCGACGATATAGCAACTCGCCTTTGTCGCGTTCGTATTTTTTTGTGTTGCTGGCCGGATGTGCCATCGCCATCCACATGCCGCTCGGCTGATACGGTTTAACGCCTTCGCCGCCCATGTGCGGGTCGAGTAGGTTACTTGTCCAAAGGCCGAGGTCACGCAACACTTCCGCGTCGAGCCGATAACTTGTTGCACGTGCGAAGAGCTTATTCTCCGGATCATCAACGTCGGACCGATGTGCTGAACTTTGCTTGAACGTGCGGCTAGTGACCATCAATCGCAACATGTGCTTGAGATCCCAACCGCTTTCTTGAAGCTCAACGGCCAGGAAATCAAGCAGCTCGGGATGTGTTGGTTGCTGACCTTGCAGCCCAAAGTCTTCGGTCGAACGAACGAGCGCGTATCCGTAAACACGCTGCCAAACGCGATTGATCAAAACTCGCGCGACCACGGGATGCTCGTCAGCCGTAAGCCATTTTGCGAGCCCAAGCCGATTGCGTGGCAGGTCATCCGGAAACGCGCCCATGACTTCGAGGACGCCGGGGTCTACTGCATCGCCAACCGGCTGATCGTACTCTCCCCGATGCAACACATGCGTGGCACGGGGTTTGTCGAGATCTCTAGCAACAAGAGTTGTCGTGAGCTTAGGCTTGAGCTGTTCTTGTTGCTTGAAAAGCTGTTTCGCTGGCTCGTGCAATTCCGACTCGGTAAACGGACCCTCGGAATCGGCCAACATCGAGATTCGTTTTTCGGCGTTTGCTTTTTTCCAATTCTTCGTAGCTTCTTCGTCGAGTGACGAACACGACTCGCTCACCTTCGCAAGCAGGTCGTCGCGGAGTTTTTTGAACTCGAGAAACTCCACCCAGCCGCTCTGATCTTTCGGCACTTGGACGGTTGGACCGTATTCGTATTTATTGCCGTCCATCGCACCTTCGGCGGTGCTGTTGAAAAACGCCATCAGGCGATAATACTCGGTTTGCGGAATCGGATCGTACTTGTGCGTGTGACAGCGAGCACAAGTCAGCGACATACCCAACAAAACCGTACCAAACGTTTCGACGCGATCGAAATTGTTCTTCGCCTGAAACTCGGCCGGAATCGCGCCGCCCTCCGACGTCGACGGATTCATTCGCACGAAACCTGTCGCGACTTGTTGTTCGAGAGACGGATTGGGTAGCAGATCACCAGCAAGTTGCCACGTAATGAAATCGTCAAGCGGCAGATTGTCGTTGAACGCTTTGACAACCCAATCCCGGTATGGATAAATCCCGCGGCGATTGTCCAAGTGCAAACCGTGCGTGTCTCCGTAGCGAACCGCGTCCAACCAGTATCTTGCCTGGTGCTCGCCAAAACGCGGACTCGCAAGCAGCGAGTCAACGAGTTTCTCGTATGCGTTTTCACCTTTGTCGTTCAAGTACGCTTCAAGTTGCGCGGACTCGGGTGGCAAGCCGGTCAGAATCAACGCGACACGACGAGCCAACGTTGCACGATCGGCTTGCTCTGCAAAATCTATGTTCTGCGATTCGAGTTCTCGCTGAATAAATGGATCGATACTCTTGAATTTGAATTCTCGCGCCGGCGGCACAAACGACCAGTGCTTTGCGTACTTACCGCCCTGCTTCACCCAACGACTGAGCGTTTCACGCTCGGCATCGGTGAGTTGCTTCTCGGCGTCCTCCGGCGGCATCGGATCGTCATCTGAATGGATCCGTTGAAGAAGTTCGCTTTCCTCCGGCTTGTCGGGATCGATGGCATGATAGTCGCCGCGATCGGCGGAGGCAGCTTCGAAAGAATCGAGCCGCAATTCGTCTTCGTCTTGCGTGTCCGGACCGTGACAGACGAAGCACTTATCCGAGAGAATCGGCAGAACTTCGCGAGCAAAATCTACCTGGTCTTCAGCGAACAAATGTGCCGTCGACATGCCAGCGAACAAAATCGATGCGGCGGCTAGAAGTCGAGACGCGTTCATAGTCAAACCAATCGGACGCAAGGAAGGCATATGGAGGGAGTCCCCAGTTTACCTGCCAAGGCAGACAATTTGAACGCTTCGCAGACCGCGTTTTGCACAATGAATTTCAGCGACACATGCAAGAAAGAGGTTTGTAAGCCAATGCTACTTCGTTACGCACCGTTTCAAAACGCCGCGAAGCGTGACGAAACGATGTTGCGGAAGTGGTCAGCAAGGAGCGCGGACCACATGGCTTGAGCGGCGCGGTATTCATTCGACGTAGGCGAGTCGCCAAGTTCGTCGATGGCGGACATATCGATTTCGAACTCTTGGGCGATTGCGAGGAGCGCGTGATGCGCTGACTCTTGAACTTCGAGATTGTTGACGCCCAACAGTTTTGCGAGAAGTCCGCCGGCAACGTTGGCTGATTCTTCGCTGAGTATTCTCGCATCTTCCACAATTTGACGCGATGCGTACAACACATCGACAGGTTGGTTGCTAGAGAGGTCAGCCAACAGCAGCGAAGTTTCGGTTTGCGAACCGATGAACTTATGCGTGCCATGCGTAACGGTCGCAATGTTTCGAAGTCGTCGACGGTTGACTAGATCTTCGAACGCAATCGTGTGAATGGGAATCGACATTCCAAGATGACGTTTGATAATTCGTTCGGTAGAAGGATTGCCAGGGATCTGATGAAAGTTCGTCGCTTGACCGTTGAACTCGCCATCAGAAAGCAAGAATACGGCGTCTGGCTTGAGCCGCAACGCGTGCATGATTCCGTATCGCGGATCGGTTCCCATTCCGGGATAGAGGGTGCTAATCCACGATTTCAAACGCTTGCGATTGGTTTCGGTAGCGTTTACTAGCTGGGGAGACTTGTCAAACATGACACGAGTCCGATGACCAAAGAAGAAGACGCAGAACTTCTGGTCGGCTTCGAGGCTACCTATCGATCGCAACAGTTCTTTGCAAGCGACTTGAAAACGAGTCTCTCCTTGCCGGTAGCCGCACGTCGAAAGCATGCTGCGCGAACTGTCGACAACGAAAACGAACTCGTCTCCGTACGCGTTGGTACCGAAAAAAGAACCGGAGCGAGCCGACGGGAGTGGCGTGATAGGAGCTGCAACGCCCGCAGGTGCTTCGGAATTCGAACTCGCGACCTCATCTTGTGATCCAACCGCGATATCCCCCAGATCGACAAGTTCGGGCTCGAAGGCAGCTGGTTCGCTCGGCAGGACGACCGAATCGAACTGACTCACGTCCGTTTCCGCAACTTCCGACGTTGGCAAATCAGCAACCTGAAAAGTCTCGAAGCTCTCATCAGCCGACGACAAGTCAGCAACGGAGAACTGCAGATCCAACGGTTGATCTTCGTCCACCCCAACCAAAATCAGCGTCAAAACCGCGAGCGTCATAAGATGCAATGTGGTCGACATCAGCAAGCTAATCAGCGACTTACACCGGTGCAGAGGGACTACATCGTTGTTGAGCTCATCCTGAAGAAGCTCATCCTCGAGCATTTCCGGTGTATGTCGCGATTTAGCTGTGTGCTTGCTCACGCGTGAGCCTGTTCTTTCTTCAAAAGTCGACGGATCCGCCTCTATTGATAGTGTAACGATCGACTGTGACATCCTTTTAGTTGACTAAGGTGGAAGAGCCCAAAACGGCCCGGAAACCCGCATTTTCTACGGGTTTGAGTCACTAATGACGCGAGAACAGCTCACGTCGATCGTCCATTTAGAGACGGTTTGGACCGATGCCCGCAACCGTGCTTGTTTGGCCGAATCAAAAAAGAGAGAGCCGTCGGATCAGCGATCCGGCTGCATTTCCGCGTTTGGCATTTGCTGAAACAATGTCGGCGCCGAAGGGTTGGTGCTGACATCCGTGCGAGTTACGCGGTCGGCTTTTTTCGAGTTTGGCGGGGTCGGAACGAACGACTGTTCATTCACCGTCTCTCGGCGAACCATTTGAGTCCCGCCGCTCCAGGTCGGCCGACTATGCATTGCGGGAGCGGAACCAGAGTGAGCTGACTCCTTACGCGAGAACACTAGTGCTTCTTCCTGACGCATTTCCCATAACCCGCGAACCGCGTCGGCGCTAATGGAAGCGTCAATGTTCTGAATCAGAATCACGTCACCACGGGTACGCATGATGCCTACATTGACCGCGTTGATTTTGCCGCAGGGCTCCGAAAAACGGATATTGTTAACCTGCGAGTGTCGCTGAGACAACTCAATTGCAACTTCTTCTGTATTATCCGTCGAGCCATCATCAACGATCATTAATTCTAAATCGTTTGTCAGATCCGCCGTAACCCCGAGCAAGCGGCTAACTTTGTCAGCGAGCTTGGATTCGGCATTGCAAACTGGCAGAATGATGCTCAACGACTTGCTCACGGCAGATCCTTTCATATTGAATCGGCGGATTACGGATATCCGACTATAGTAGGCATCGACTGCCAGCGCTAGCATCCGCAAGTAACACTAAATTTTCCTCTTTACGCGGCGGATGAGAAACTTGACGATTGTCTGGGTTAGTGCATATCAATCGAACCTTCGCGCCCAGTGAATTTACTCACTTGCGTAGTCGCCTTTGGAGCTACCTGTGTCAACACCCAACGCTATTCCCAACTTCGTTGACGAAACCACGTTGCTGCCTGCGATCGCTCAAGACGCGACCAGCGGCCGAGTGTTGATGTTGGCGTACATGAATGCGGAGGCTTTCGCCGAGACGCAGAAGTCTGGCGAAGCAGTCTACTTTAGCCGCAGCCGACAAAGGCTCTGGCGCAAGGGCGAATCGAGTGGTCACACGCAGAAAGTGAAGCAAGTTTTGATTGACTGCGATGCGGACACGATTCTCTTGCAGGTCGAGCAAAAAGGTGTCGCATGTCACGAGGGATACGATACGTGCTTCTTCCGTGAGATCGGCGAGCAAAACGAAGTTAGAATCGTTGCCGAACGGAAAGTTGATCCCAAAGACGTCTACAAAAAATAGCTGAGCGATTGGTGGTGGACTCACGGTTTGTTTGGCAGCAGGGATTGCGACATTGAGGCCAAAACGAGTTCAACTCCTTTGCGTTTAGCCGTGCCATTCGCGATACCAATCGCAGAACTCTTGAATTCCGTCCGCGATTGGAACTTTTGGCGCGTAGCCAAGGATTCGCTTGGCTTTGTCGAGCTTCGCGAAGGTAATCGGTAGATCTTCTGGACGCTCCGGCAAGTAGTCGATATTCGCTTTTTTACCCAAGCTTGATTCGATCATACTGATAATGTCCTTCATCGCGACGGGCTCACTATGCCCCAGATTGATC
>CAYNJG010000219.1:0-12111 GCA_964397295.1 uncultured Pirellulaceae bacterium | reverse complement strand
GGCAAGCCAGCAGTGGCACACGACATTGCTCCGATTTGGGCGTGGATCTATTTAGAAGAGACGGTTGTAGCCGTTTAGGGCTGCGACGCGATACGCTTCGGCCATGGTTGGATAGTTGAAGGTCGTATTGATGAAGTACATAAGCGTGTTGCCAGCGCCTTCTTGCTCCATGATGGCCTGACCAATATGGATGATTTCCGACGCATTGGCACCAAAGCAATGAATGCCCAATAGCTCAAGCGTGTCGCGGTGAAACAGCAACTTCAGCATGCCCACTTGCCGACCCATGATCTGGGCACGAGCGAGACTTTTAAATTGTGCGTGGCCAACTTCGTACGGAATATTGGTCTCAGTAAGCTCACGTTCCGTCTTCCCGATCGAACTAATTTCGGGACTCGTGTAGATCCCAGTTGGAATCAGTCCGTACGAAACCGAGTCTCCATCTTTTGAGCAAATGTGGGATGCGGCGGCGCGGCCTTGCATGTAGGCGGCGCTGGCCAACGACGGAAAGCCAATGACGTCTCCAACCGCATAGATATGGTTAACGTCGGTTTGAAAATGCTCGTTAACCGTCAATTGACCACGACTGTTGGGTTCGAGCCCAACGTTTTCCAATCCGAGATTGTCAGAATTACCCGTCCGGCCGTTGGCCCAAAGAAAACAATCGGATTTGAGCCGTTTACCACTTCTCAGTTCCAGTACCACGCCGTCATCTTCGTTAACGAGTTTTCCGAATTCCTCACGATGACGAATGCGAATACCCGTATCACGCATGTGATAGCTCAACGCGTCTGCCACTTCGTCGTCCAGGAAGTCGAGCAACTGCTCTCGCGTGTTGACGAGGTTTACCTTGACTCCCAGATTGCGAAACATCGAAGCGTATTCGCAGCCAATCACACCTGCTCCGTAAATCGTGATCGATTCGGGCGTGAACGACAGATCCAGAATGGTATCGCTGTCGAAAACACGTTCATTTGAAAAATCAACGTTGTCTGGTCGATAAGGGCGTGCCCCAACAGCCACGACGATTTGCTTCGCTTTGACGCTGAACGGCGCGCCGTCGTCCGTAGCGATTCCCACTTGATTGGCGTCTATGAAAGCCGCCGCTCCGCGCAAGATGGGAACTCGATTGCGGACGTAAAAACCCTGCCGCATCGATTCCTGGCGTTCAATGATCGCTGCTGCACTCGCGCGCAATTCGGGAAAGGTAAGCGCCGCCAACGGATCGACGCAGGCTTGCCGAAAAAGCGGATGATTGGCCACTTCGCCAACCTGAAAAATTGAATGGCGTAGTGCCTTACTCGGGATCGTGCCCCAGTGCGTACAGCCGCCGCCAATCTTGGCGTGCTTTTCGACGACGGCGACCCTCAATCCGTTCTTTGTGGCTTGCATTGCGGCGCCCTCGCCACCGGGGCCGGTGCCAATTACAAGGACGTCGTACTCTCCTTCGATTTGCATACTTACTTTCTGATGGTGGTTCAGGTTCATCAAGGATAGGACGGCCTGGCGTCTGAGGATGCAATTGTTGCACGCCTGCCCTCAGATAACGTGGCGAAAAATCAACTCGCCAACAGTGTTTCCTGGTTATGCGGCCTGGATTCGATTTCGAGCCGATAGAGCCTCCTGTTAATCGCGATCTTAGTTTTTTCTTTCGTTGCATGAAATAGAGTTGCATAGCGCGAATTTGCGCAAACAGCCTGATTGTGCGCCCACATAACCAGCGAAGGCTTCCCGTGAGATTTCCAACGACGATTAGCAATTGGTTTCGATACGTTACCTGCACGTCCGCCACAGACATGTCGGAGAGCGGCGACTACATGCGTCTCGAAGACCGCATTGTGTATAGCGCTGCGCCCTTGGGTGACATCGACATGGATCAAATCGATTGCATTGACGGCGAGCTCGACGACATCGATTTTGGACAGCACGACGGTGGCGACGTTGAGAACTTCGAGATGGCAGACCTGTCTGCCGTTGGCCTTGCCGAATTCGATCCATACTCCATCGACTCAGCGGAAACGCTCGACCAGAGCATCGAACTCGTTTTCGTTGACGCGCAGACCGAAAACTACGAACAACTCGTCGACGACCTGCTCGACGGTCGCAATGACAGAGAATTTCGGATCGTTATGATCGAGGCTGACACGGACGGCGTCGCATTGATCACTGAAACATTGCAGGAGTACTCGGGTCTAGACGCAATTCATATCGTCTCCCACGGCACCGACGGCAGAGTCCAACTTGGCAATACTTGGCTGGACCACACGTCGCTATTTGCAAATTCAGGTGACATCGCTCAATGGGGCGACGCCATGACTTCAGGCGGCGACCTTCTGATCTACGGTTGTGATCTCGCAGCTACCGAGGACGGCAGAGACTTTATTGACGCATTGGGCGAACTCACCGAACTGGATATCGCGGCCAGCGAAGACCTCACTGGCCACGGAGAATTAGGTGGTAACTGGGAATTCGAATTTACCATTGGAACAATCGGCACGGACATCGCGTTTAGCCAAGACGTCGTTGCGAATTGGCACGGGACACTAGCATCAGTGACCGTCACCACAGGCCTTGATGTTGTTTCAGCGGATGCCGACCTGTCCTCCGTTGCAGATCTCATTGCGAGGCCCGGTATGGATGGACTTATATCGCTAAGAGAAGCAGTGATCGCCGCGAACGCGAATCCAGACTTCGATACGATCAACTTACAGGCGCAGACCTACGCGTTGACTGATAGCGCTGGGGATCCAACTGGTCCAAATGCGGCTACGGGTGATCTAGATATCCTCCATGGATTGACTATCAAAGGAATCGACGCAGCCAGCACTACTGTTAGCGGTACTGGCGACCAAAGAATCTTTTCTGTGTTTAGTACCGATGATGTCATCATCGAAGGCGTGTCCCTGCTCAACGGTGCCACCGAAGGTGGCGCCATTCGCGTGCAACAAAATGCCAACCTGGAACTCAGTGACTCGATTCTGTCTGGCAACAATATTCTCGGTCTATCCGACGTTGCAGGCGGCGCCTTGTGGGTGGATGGCACAGCTAACGTTACCAATACCTTATTCCTCGGAAATGGAGACATCCTTACTACGGAATCTGGAGGAGCGATCTTTATCACCAACACCGGCATCGCTACGCTTGATCAAGTTGAGATTAGCGGAAACGAGGCCGTTGACGGTGGCGGTGGCATTCACAATGAAGGTCAGTTGACCGTTATTGATTCGTACATTCACGCCAATGAAACAGCAGGCACGGGCGGCGGAATCTGGCAGGACGGTGGCCCCCTTGTTATTGAATCGAGTACGCTTGCCTTCAACAGGGCCAGCGATGGAGGTGGACTCTTTGTATCGTCAGGTGCAACCGACATCACGAACTCCACGTTTAGTGGCAACAACGCCCTCACGGGACAAGGTGGTGCGATCTATCTGGAAGACGATGTCTCGCTGACGCACGCCACCATTGCATACAACAACGCACTCGGTGGGGCCAATGGCATCTTTGAGGACGGCGGAGTCCTAACCCTGGACCATACTCTGCTCCACAACGGCATCAACGACGCGGACAACAACGCTGACTACGTGGGGTCCAATGCAGTTATTTCCCTCGGCGCTAACATGGCAACTGGTAACGTCAACGGGTTTTCGGTCCTAGACTTCCAGGATCACGATATTGCCGATATTGGCCTGATTGCCGCGTTGGTCAACAACGGTGGCCCCACGCCTACCCATGCAATTCAAGTAGCCTCTGATGCCCGCGACGCGGGATCTGCCACTTTAGCAACCGACCAACGTGGTTTTGCGCGGGATTCTCTCGCGGACATTGGTGCGTTTGAACTACTTAGTTCCGCAATACCGGCTCCAATGCCGGTCGACGACGACACGTTCAGTATTACTGAAGATGAAACCATTACACCATCGACCGTAACGGCTGATATTGGTTTGCTCGCAAACGATATTCTGATCAATCCCGAAATCACCCTATCGGCGATACAACTTGAGTACGACGCAAGCAAAAGTGGAAACAACACTTCATGGAACAATGAGGCGGGAATTCCAGGATTCGACTTCACCGCTGCTAACGGAAGTCTCAATAGGTCCGCAAGTGTAAACACAATCGCCGCCATCACCGACAGCTACGTTTTTGATGGGACAAATAGTGCAACGACCACAAATTCGCTTGAAGGGACGTACCCAACCAGCGACAACTCCACGTTTGAGTTTTGGATTCGGCCCACAGACGCGAACGTTGGGCGAGAAGTCATCTTCGAAACTGGCTCGCAGCTTAACGGGACGAGCTTGGTTCTGAACGGACTCGATTACGGACCTGGTGCTGTAGAAATTGAGCTAACGATCAGCGAAACATTTTTTCTTACAAGAACTACCGTCGTCTCGCTGGATGTCACAGAGGAGATTGCCAACGGTGAGTTCATACACGTGGTCATCGGGTTGGATACTGACAATGCCGACGAAATCACGATCTACGCCACAGGAGAAGACGGTGTCACCGATGTCAATTCGGTTTTCCCATCTTTCGGATTCAGTGATTGGTCTGACGCAGAGAGAGTATCGATCGGTGGCCCCGACGGAACTGTGGCTGGCGGCGACACAGACTTTTTCGAAGGCGAAATAGCCGTCGTTCGGTTCTATGAAGGCCTTGCATCTCTCGCCGACGTTCAGCAGAGCTATGAAGCAATGCACCTGGATGCCCAGCCAGGAAATTCCATCAGTAACGCTGGCATCGCCGTAATCGTTAATGACGACGGAACGTTTAGTTACGACCCAGGATCCGCGTTTGACTTCCTTGCCGTTAACGAGACTACGCAAGACACCTTTGAGTACATCGCGGTCGCGTCAGACGGCTCAACCGAAACGGCATTCGCGACCATTCAAATCGAAGGAGTCAACGACGATCCCGAGCTCCAGACGAATACAGGGGCATCGGTTGTCTTTGGAGACACAATCTCGATTCCCTCTGGAAGTCTGGTTGCAACCGACGTTGACAACAACACATCTACGTTTGGCTATAGCATCACGAGCACGCCAACGGCAGGAACTCTATTCCTGAACGGAACGCCAGTATCACCCTCAGGACAATTCATTTCTCAAGCAGATATTGGCTTACTGAGTTACCAGCACGACGGCATATCCACCACACCGGCAATCGACTCGTTTGACTTTACCGTTACCGATCTAGACGGTGGTAGTTCTACATCGACCTCGTTCAACATAGCTGTCACAAACGCACCGCCGGTCGCTCTCGACGACGACTTTGACGTCAATGAAGATGTTGGCGGCACTTTCAACGTTATCGACAACGACACGGATCCTGAGGGACAACCACTCACGATCGTTGGGATCGATAGCTCCGCGACGCAAGGAACCGCAACCTTCTCCGGTGACTCAATCACTTACACACCCGACACCGCGTTCTATGACGATCTACTCCCCGGTCAGCAATTAATAGACACGATCCTCTATACGATTTCGGATGGAGGTCAACAAGCCACCGCTCAAGTCAATTTCATCGTCAATGGCGTCAATGACGGCCCATCGATCGACACGAATGCGGGGACCAGCCTGAATGCGAACGGCTCAACTGTGATTGATGCATCAATGCTTTCCGTTTCGGATCCAGATCATTCCACCAGTGATCTGACCTACACAATCACGGGAATTCCATCCATTACAAGCGGAACTCTAAATCTAGGTGGAAGCGCAGCGAGCATGGGAACGATGTTCACGCAAGACGATCTTGTCAACGGACGTCTAGAGTTCGATGCAGCGAACGGATTCTCAGGTGATTCATTCACGTTCGAAGTTTCGGATCCCCTGATGGCGACAACGACTGGCACTTTCAACCTGATAGCGACTCGGACGATATCGGGAACGATCTTCGAAGACGTCAACGGCGATAGCGATTTGGCAGACGCCGTTGCAGTGACCGGATCGCCGATTGATGTCTACCTGTACGAGGACGTTGATGGCGACGGGCTTATCGAAGCAACGGACACGCTCGTCACTACGGTGAAAACGGATGATACAACCGGTATCTACGAGTTCACGGGACTTGACTTTGGAGACTACTACGTTGTTGTCGATTCGACGGACATCACACCCAGCAACGGAACAAGCGCGATTGATCGAATCTGGGCAGAACAGACCTACGGAACCGCAGGCAGCTACATCGCCGACGGCAACGGGAACACCACGGTAAGAACCGATGCGGGTGCAGCATTCGGGGGACGCCGAGCAGACTTTTCAGATAATGCCTCTTCACTCTTGACCGCCGAGCATGTCACACGGGTCTCGACCGCCGCGGGTGACGCCGAGAACGTCGATTTCGGGTTCAGCTTCAACGTTGTCACGAACCATCTCGGTGGCGACCTAACGGTTGATGATCCAAGTCGAAACACCTGGGTCCAGGGATCACTTCGTCAGTTCATCGAAAATGCCAACCACATTTTCGGAAGTAACGAACTGCGGTTTACGCCAACTACCGAGGCGACCGATACCGATGGCACGAATGCTTGGTGGACGATCGATGTCCAGGACCTTCTGCCAGAACTATCTGACTCATCCGGCGCGACCATCATCAATGGCACCGCCTATAGCTTTGTGGACGGTGTCTCGCTCAGAAATACCAACACTGCGATTGTAGGTGGTGAGACAGGCGAGGCACTTCCTGGCCCGGACGGAATAGTCGGTACGGCTGACGACATCTCCACCGTTGGAGTTGGCGCCGACGGGCGACGTGGCAGCGGAGATGAAACAGTATTCACGGGAGTTGAAGGCTCCGAACTCTCGTTAGTTGCTGATACCGCTGACCTAACACATGGTCTGCGAATCACTGGTGATGACACCAGAATCGAAAGCTTGACCGTCCGCGGGTTCGGTGACATGGCCGACGATACTAGCGCAAACATCGTGGTGCGTAACGCTTCCGGCGTCGTAATCGAGAATGTCGTCGTTGGCGGCGGAGAAACGAACACCTCGGCGCAATTGGACGCGGTCAACAATGGCGGCACAAATCACGGCATCAGTTTTACTGACAGCTCCGACGGTCGCATCGAAAACAATGTCGTTGCGGGAGTGGGGAGCGCTGGGCTCAAACTCAATAACGTTTCCGCATTGCAAGTCACCGGAAATGAGATCCGAGGCAATAGCCGGGACCAGTCCAATGAAGATGGCATCGACATCCAGCGAGCATCAACAGGCGCGATAGTCTCGGGCAACCTAGTCGCCAACAACCATGCCGGCGGAATTGACACATTCCTGTCAACTGGATCACTCACGTTTATAGACAACACTATCTTCGGCAATGGCAGCGGCACCGGAGCACTCGAAGGAGCTGGCATACGCCTTTTCGGCAACGATAGTCTCGTTACGCAAAACATCATCGAGTCCAACGAACTAGATGGCGTCTTGGTCGTTGGCGAACACGACGGCACCACGGGGCTAACAGCGTCCGTTTCACAAGGCAACGAGATTTCACGGAACAGCTTCTTCAACAATGCAGGCTTGGCCATCGATCTGGGGGCAGCCAATACAGATCGAAACCGTGGTGATGGCCTGGACGCAATCGATGCGGCCTATATTGATACGACCGGCAACCGCGCGATAGACCGACCAACCGTTTCCTCATTCATCGTCCTAAACGACGGGGAAAGCTCCGGAACCTTCTCAATCGCTCCAGTTTTCAACGCTCCTAGGATCGAATTCTACGTCGCGAGCCCAACGGACAGCTCGGACTTGGGTCCCGATGCAAGCGGTGCGGGAACTAGTGAGCAATTCGGAGAAGGATTGACCTATTTTTCCACGGCAGAATTTGACGGTTCCGCCTATGTAACAACACACGTTAGCGGACACAATTTAAATCCAGCTGATCGAATAACCGCCATCGCAATTGACGCAAATGGGAATACTTCAGAGTTCTCGAACGTCGTCGATGTCAACTTCCAACCGGAAACCGATCCAGACACTTTCTTAACACCAGAAGACACCCTCTTATCCGATACGGTCGCTGCGAATGACAGCGACCCAGACGGCGACAGCCTGACATACACGCTTTCAGGTGCACCGATCGCGGGACTTAACTTCAATCCCGATGGTACCTTTACCTATACGCCACCGACCGACTTCGATGGCTCTGTTACGTTTGAGTACATCGCAACCGACCCAAGTGGATTGTCATCGCCGCCTACAACCGTGACGATCGACGTGACGCCAGTCAATGATCAACAAGTCATCGTCAACAGCGGCCCACTTACCCTCAATGAAGGCTCGCCAGCTGGCATCGATGCGACACTTCTTTCGACCAGCGATGTCGATAACACCGCTGCGGACATTCGGTACAGCGTTACGAGTGGCCCCTCAAGCGGTCAGCTGGAGCTTTCGAGTAACCCGGGCGCAGCGGTTATCAGCTTCAGCCAGGAAGATATCGATAATGGCCTACTGGTTTACATCAACGACAGCTCTGAGACCGCTACTGACAATTTCCAATTCAGCGTAGACGACGGTGACGGTGCCCCGTCCCTTGGATCCTTTGACATTCAAGTCATCAACGCTGAAGAAACACTGACTGGGACCAGATTTGCAACGGTTGCTGAGGGTTCGTCTGTTCAGATTTTGCCTGCCGAGCTGCTCGCATCCGATTCGGATGATACAGCCACGCAACTCATCTACACGATCACCTCTCCGATACAGTCAGGTCAGCTAGAACTAACTACGGCGCCGGGCACCGCTATTGGCAGTTTCTCTCAGGCTGATATCGACAACCGCTTACTCGTCTATGTGCACGACGGAAGCGATTCCACAGCAGACTCATTCGACTTCACGGTTGACGATGGGCAGGGATCGAGCACCGCTGGAACGTTCAACTTGGACGTTGAAAACGCAGAAGAGATGCTTGCTATTTCGTCAACTTTAAACGTCGCCGAAGGCGATCGCGGTTTCATCACGAACTCGCTGCTCAGCACGACAGACGTGGATGATTCACCTATCCAGATCCAGTATGTCGTCACAACAGGAACCGCATTCGGGCAGCTCACCCTGCGCAACAATCCAGGAGTTGTTGCTACAACGTTTACACAAGCCGATATCGACGCGGGCTTGCTTGTCTACACTCAGAGCGGACAAGATGAAACTGCCGACTCGTTCAGCTTTACTGTAGACGATGGCCAGGGCACCACATCATCCGGGCAGTTCAACATCACGATCACTAATGCAGAACAGGTCCTCACTCCTCCAAGTCCGCTGCTTGTAGGCGAAGGATTGACAGGAACAATCACCAATTCGTTGCTGCTGACTACGGACACCGACGACCCGCCAGGACAGATAATTTACGACGTGACTACGGCGCCGACGAACGGTCAATTGGAGCTGACGACCAATCCTGGAGTTGCTGTCAGCAGATTCAACCAAGGGCAGATCAATAGCGGCGAACTTGTCTTTGTCCATAATGGAAGTGACACAACGTCTGACTTTTTCGACTTCACGGTCGACGAACAAGGAGGCGAAGGACTTGTTTCCACCGGAACTTTCCAAATCGTCATCAGCAACTCTGAAGAGTTTGTAAGTGTCAACAACTCACTTACCGTCGACGAGGGCCAAACGGAAACCATCGACGCTACGCTACTCTCAACCCTTGACTCGGATGATTCACCGGCCGAGTTGGTGTACACGATCACCAGCGCACCGACGAATGGACAACTAGAATTCTCCTCTGCACCAGGCGTGGCAATATCCACCTTCACACAAGCCGACATCGACGGTGGCCTGCTGACTTACGTACATAACGGCTCCGCTACAGCGTCCGACAGTTTTGACTTTGCAGTGAACGACGACGTGGGAACAGCAGTCTCCGTAGGTACATTCACCATCGATATCAACTTAATCAACGACGCACCGACGATTGTTGACCCAGGTCCGCGAGTTATCGCAGAAAACACCCCTAAAATCTTCTCCAATTCAGTAATTTCAATCGCCGACCCAGACGCTGGCACCTCACCCGTGAGGTTGCAAATCGAATCGGACAATGGAGCAGTTACGTTGGCGACCACTTCTGGTCTGACGGTCATCACTGGAACTGGCGCGAACGACGCGTTGCTGATCGTGGAAGGATCAATTCCTGACCTGAATGCCGCACTTGACGGGCTGACTTTCACACCAGACGCCGAATTCTTTGGAGCTGGCGGGATTCGCTTGCAAGTAAATGATCTTGGAAACACGGGTGGTGGAGATCGGATCGCAACAGCCGAAATTCCTATCGAGATCCTTGCGGAAGTTGACGCTGAAGCTGACAGCTTTACCTTGGAACCAGGCGATTCGCGAATCGTTGCCAACGTGCTGACCAATGACCAAAGCCTCAGCGCTTTAGCTCCAACGCTAGTCACTCCGCCGCCCCCAACTGGCGAATTCATTTGGATCGGCGACGGATCGTTTTCCTACACACCCGATTTCGAAGATCCCAATTTCCAGGAAACGGTGACCTTCGAATATCAGCTTACAAACGGTGTGGAAACCGACATAGCGACGGTCGTAATCAACGTTGCACCGCCGCCTATTGCTGTCTTTGCAGATCCGACGAGCTCACCTGACGATCAAGCCACTAATGACGACGACCTGATCGACAACATGGCGCCACCGCCACCAGTAACGGGAATTCAGCCAGTAGACGATGGAGGCAAAGTCGAAACTCCCCCAGAAACAGATAGAGACGAGTCTTCACCAACCACCGCAGAAACGCTTCTCGGTCCCCTCACAAATGTGTTGGAAACGACGCCAGTTTTCGACAGAACAACGCGAGATACATCAAAGAGCATTCTGGCACGGGCATCCAATCCTCAACTCGGCACCTTCGAGTTTGAAACGGGCACGTACGAAGTTGCCGTAGGCACCGCAGGAGAATTCGCCTTTCATGTTGGCAGCACCAGCAGCGACGTTTCCGATCTCTTGCTTTCTACGGAAATCGGAACTTGGAACGTACCGACTGGCCTTGCATTGACAGGTGGATTGTCAGTGGGTTGGGTCATTTGGTCGCTTAACAGCGCGTACATTCTAGGCAGTTTGTTGTCCACACTCAGTCCTTGGACATTGATCGACCCACTTCCAGTGTTGGATACCATCGATCCAACAACAAAACGCGATGAAGAAGATAGCAAAGAAGACAAATTAGAACGGATGGTTGACTAAACATCCAATCCTGCGGCGCCGAAAAGGACGCCTTTACCTACCATGAAAAGAATATCCGCAAAATTTATCGTATCCGTGGGCCTTGTGATCTTCCTACTAGGCCTCCTGATGCTCGCGTTACAACTTCGCTTCTTGCCAAACCCTACGGAAACGAAGTTGCAAACGCGCGCGTACGAATGTGAAACGATCACGGTGAACGCCGCGATCATGGCCAACACCACGAACAGTAATCTGCCAGCAATTAATCGGCTCCTCAACGCAGTTGTCGAGAGAAACTCAGAATGTCGTTCGATCGGTTGGCGAAACCAAGACGGATCGATCTTGGCTGGTACTGATGATCACGAAAAATATTGGAACGAACCCACACATAACAGAGCGCATACTCGCATCGAAGTCCCCATCTTCACCGCCAGTAACAGCCAATGGGGAACCGCTGAATTCGCATATACTTCAATTTCCCGCCCTGGAATACTGGGGTTTTTCGCACACCCGACGGTTCGCTTTTTAGGCTTCGTCGTGCCACTAGCCTTCTTCGTTTACTACTTTTACCTCGGCAAGATGCTCAAGGTAATGAATGCGACATCCGTGCCGCAACGAGTCCGGACAGCGCTAAACACACTCGCTGGCGGACTCATCGTAATGGACGACCAGGGCGACATTGTCCTTGCCAATGAGGCGGTCGCAAAGTGGGTTGGAATGAATCCTGACAAACTCATGGGTCGCCAAGTAAAGTCGCTTCCATGGGACAAGGAATCACGGACCAGTGCGCCGTGGGCCCAAACGCTCCTCACACGAGAAGCGAAAACCGGCCAGACTGCAAGGCTGCGTTCGAAAGATGGCGATCGAACACTCATTTTGAATTCGAGCCCCATGATCGGGCACAATGGAGAACTGCGAGGTGTCTTTCTTGGCCTAGAAG
>CAYNJG010000218.1:0-12147 GCA_964397295.1 uncultured Pirellulaceae bacterium | reverse complement strand
CTGCTTCTGCTTCTGCTTCTGCTTCTGCTTCTGCTTCTGCTTCTGCTTCTGCTTCGGGCGTATTCATTTCGTAGATCTTTCTCGCGACGGCACCCACCATGTCCTTTGACGAATTGCTGAGCACACAGACTCCCACACCGCGTGGACGGTTGACGAACATCGCCGCATAAAATCCGCCGGTTGCACCGTTTACCCAACGTGTGGATTCATCGGTTATGGCAATCCAACCGAGTCCCAAGTCCATCGTTTTTGTACTGCCGTGTCTTTTTAGAGTCAGTTGCACGGCGTTGCCAATGTCGCTTTCTTGTGGCTGGATACAAGCTGTCATCAATCGATTCATGTCTGCGATCGAAGAACGAATGCCACCATTGCCAGGTAGGTTCGCGAAGTGCCAGGCAGGTGTTGGAGCGTTTGAGCGATTGTGTCCGATCGGAAGTTGCTTCGGTTCGTCATCCAGGGCGACTCGCGTGTGTTGCAAGCCAAGTGGTACCGAGACTCGATTGCTAAGTAGCGTGTCGTAACTCTCTTCGCCAGCGATCTTGGTCAGTACGTAGCCGAGATAGGCGGCAGCGAAGTTGGAATACAAATGTCTGCTGCCAGGTGCGACCTTGAGGCGATAGTTGCTTAGGAATTCCTCAGCCATTTCTGCGGTGTAGTTTCGATACGGGTCTCTAAGCGTGAATACTGTCAAATTGTCGGGTAGTCGTGGCAGTCCGGATCGGTCGGTGATCATGTCCAAGAGACTTATTCCACGACCGTTGAAGCTTGGGGTTTCGACATTCGGTGGTACGAATTGGGAAAGTGGCGAATCCAAAGTTACTTCTTCCCGTTCGACGGCAGTCGCCAACAGAATGCCCGTGAAGACTTTGGATAGACCACCGATTTCATAGAGCGTGTCGTCGCTTGGCGGATGCGGCGGATTTCCGTTGTCGTCGCGGTAGTCAACGACTCCGTAGTGATGTGTTTTGCTCTGAAGATTGCCGTCTGCATCAAACGACACGATGCCGACTGACAATGCTTTTAGTTCGTTTTGCTCGATCAGCGGAATCGCGAGATCATCAACTGAAGTGGCGTCGCGGAAGTGCGCAGTAGTAGCCGATGCCTTCCCGCCGTTTTCGAATTCGAAAAACTGCTGAGCTGTTTGCGGGGGAAAGCCGTAGAGTTCAAGTAAGGCCGTGATCGCGAAGATGATGATGATCGCGAAGATGATGATGCCCAGCGATAGAAACGTTCCAAACAAAACCCAGAACAATTTGTACGACGTCTTCTCTGGCGTCTTTGGATCCAGTTTCGGATCAGCGAGAGACGTGAGCAAGTCGGACTCAGCTTCGGGAGACTCTAGTGCCGTTACGCTATCGTACGTCCGTTGAAGGACGTCGCGGAGCGGCTGTAGTTGGGTTTTTCGTGCGCTTTGGTTGAGTCTCCAGATAAAGACGCAGAACACGAAGTATCCGCTCGCAAAACAAATGCTGAAGATGAAATCTGTGAGAGATTTTGGTGTGTCGGCCGATGCCCAGTCGATACCGAATACGAACAAAGATGCTCCCGTGTAGAGTGGAAGCAAGTACCACCAAGCGACATAGCGAAGCAAGGCGATTTGACGATCCATGCTCCGCAGTTCGCTGGCGAGGAAATCTTTGAGCGGCAACGCAGCGAAATCAGCCTTATCTAGTCTGCGCACCCAGTTCATGAGGACGGCAATTTCAATCGCGCCGAAGATTGCGATGAAGACCCCCACTTTGGCAATTGTCCCAGAGACAAAGAACAAAGCCGGTGCAAAACATGCGACGACAATTATTGCGGCAGCGGTCTCGCCCATATCTCGTTTGAAAAGTGTGTTTCGCATCGAGTCACTGCGGGATTGAACCAGAGTTGCAATCTCGTTCATTTTTTCCTCCGAGTAGGTTGGTTGTGAGTCCCATTCATTTTGGAGGTCATTAAGATCAGCCATCATGTACCTCCGCCGTTGTTGTTCCGGATTTCGTATCCTCGAGTTTGTCTTTTTCTTTTGGGCTATCCCAAGTTTTCAATTTCTGTCGCAAGCGGCTCATACGTGTCCGAATGGCTCCTTCGCTGACGCCCAAGGATTCGGCGATTTCCGTGTACGTAAGGTTCTCGAGATGCATGAGCAAAACTGCCTGATCGACCTCGTTCAGCGTGGCCAGAAAACGTTGCAGTAAACTCGCTTCTTGGTGACCGTTAGAATCTTGTGATGAAGCGTGGTGATCCAGGTTGTCAGCGTTGGTTTCTCGCCGCTTCCGATCCGCTTTCCTTCGCCAGGAGATGGCGGTATTGATTGCGATTCGGTAACACCACGTGCCCACGGATGATCGTTCTTCGAATGTTGGTAGGCTTCGCCAAATTTGCAGCAAAATCTCCTGCAGCAGGTCGTCCGATTCTTTGCCCGCGTACGTTAACGCAATCTTCCCCAGCCGCGTTCGATATTGATCGAGCACCGCATCGAAGCGAGATTGCCGTTCGGTATCTTTTTTCTTGCCTGCCACACTTCCATTTGTCGCAGGTGGTGGGTGATTGTTACATAGCCAAATATTGGGAATTCGCAGGAGAGGACGACGTTCCGTTTCGGTTACAATGCGGAGAAGAATACCGATAGAAAACCCGGAAATTGCCGATTTAAGGACTTATTTAGTCGAGAACAGTTTTTCGCACTCGGCTGAAGTATTTTGCCGCCGCCCACGAATACGCTTGAGAAGGAGACCATAAGACATGGCCAGATTCCGATATCAGCGTGGCGAAAAACCGCTTGAGGGCTACACCATCGAGCACGGACTTGGCGTTGGTGGTTTTGGTGAAGTCTACTTTGCCGTCAGCGATTCTGGACGCGAAGTTGCTTTGAAGGCGGTTCAGAACTACGAGGAGATCGAACTGCGAGGGATTCGGCATTGCATGAATCTAAAGAGTCCGCATCTCGTCACGGTCTTCGACGTGAAACACAATCAGCGCGGCGATGCGTTCGTGATCATGGAATATGTTTCCGGTCCGAGTTTGCGTCATCTGCTGCAAAGCTCGCCAGACGGTTTGGGAGCGACCAAAGCGGCGTTCTTCCTACGCGAAATCGCAAAAGGAATGACGTATCTGCATGACGCCGGTGTTGTGCATCGCGATCTAAAGCCCGCCAACGTATTCTACGAAGAAGGCTACGTCAAAATTGGCGACTACAGTCTTTGCAAGTTGATTTCGAACACACAGAACACCGGCCACACGATGACGATCGGATCGGTGCACTACATGGCACCGGAAGTGAGTAAGGGACGCTATGACTCGGGGGTCGATATCTACGCATTGGGCGTGATGTTGTTCGAGATGCTCACCGGAACGCCACCTTTCACTGGCGAGAGCATCGGCGAGGTGTTGATGAAGCACCTGAATGAGGAGCCAGACCTCTCGCAAATCGAAGCGCCGTTCCGCTCGGTGGTGAAACTCGCAATGAACAAGAATCCCGACGCGCGGTATCAATCGCCCGCGGAAATGGTCGAGGCAATCTATGGTAGCGAAAGCGTGCAGAACAGTGTCGTTGCATTCAATCCGCAAGAGCTGACGATCGTTGCGGGCAAAGTGGCAGCTGGTGCCGAGCAGTTGGCCGGTGGCAACGGTGGAAGTCCTGTTACGTTCGAGTCGGGTGACCCTTCGGCATGGAAAGCAGGCGTTGACGCGTCTTCGGTGCCTTATGCAACCGCGCTGCAAGATACAGATTCGCCAGCGACGAACACCGTTGTTGCCGAGCCCAGCTTGCGAGCTCCGGAGAAATCGGTCTCAGATCCAATGCCGTCCTGGCTTCGACATGGACTGGGTTTGACCATCGCCGTCTACGCATCGGTTAGTGCTTCTCGCCTCAGTGCGCTTATCGGTTTTGTTGACGCCCCTCCGATCATTTATACAATCTTGGGCTTTTGTGTCGTCGGTGGTGCGATTGCGGTTTTCACCACGTTAAGACGAACGTTGCTGAGTAATGTTTCTATCAACAACGTGGTGACGCCCCGAGTTTTTTCCTTCTTTGCCGGGCTTGCCCTCATGGCTGTTTCGGTTTTTTGCTATGCAATGCTGGGTCTGTTCCGAGGCGACGTCCCCATCGTTTCGATTTGTGTTTTTTCGCCATTCGTGGTTTTGAATGTTCACCGGCTCATGCATTTGCATCGTAAAAAGCGAATTCAAGTGCTTCCCGTACTCGGCGCTGCCTTTATCGCGGCTTCGGTCGCGACATTCGCCGCGGCGTCAGGTTTGGGGCAAGGCGAGTTGATTTTCGTGACGGCAACCCTAGCGGCGGGAATCGCGGCTGGAATTCAGATCGTCAGTTCGTGGAAAGGCCCCGTTCGCGTGGTGGGCGTCGCAGCAGGAGATAAGTGATGGTCCAAGTTTCGATCCTGTTTCTGATGATGGCATTGGCAGTGTTGGTGCTTGTTCTCGTTTTTGCGATGAATTCCGAGAGCTTTGCGAAGACGTTATCCAAAGTGCTAATCGTGGGGTTTGTGGTAAGTCTCTTCATGGTGCCTTTGCTATGGATGTGGTTGAGTTATGGCGATATCGAATACGTTAATTCATCACATCTGATTGCTGAGCACGCCGACGACGGCGCGTTCGTTTCAACAACAATGGTAGAGGACCGGGAAAGTCCGGTTTTGCCTCACACGGAAGAGTCTGGCGAGAAGGCTGCGCCTCGAGGTGAGATTCTGCGCGCGGGTTCCGGGATGCTTACGCAAGATTTCGTGAACTCCCACGTTGCCGATTTGTATAGCTCGGACATTGAAGCCACGAAATCGCTCGCGAGGCAAGCCGCTGCTCGACTTTCGCAGTTTAAAAAACGGAATCATGGGATTTCGGTCGCAGCTCGTTTCGAGAAAGACGAATGGTCGCCTGAGATTGCGGACGTGTTTATGCGAACATTTCGAGCCCACAGCAATGACGTTGCAATTACTCAGGATTCCGATGGCAACGCTACGCATGTTGTCAAGCTACGCATGAAGGATCGGGATGTCGGAGCGGAAACCAGGGTGAAGACCTATTTGCTTCCGTTTCAGCTGCCGCACGAGAGAGAGCCGACCACTCTGACAGCGAAGTTCGTAAATGCATCTTGGGTTACGAATGCTGTTGATTTTCGCACTGGCGAATCGGTGCCAGACCGATACTTAATTGCCGTAGGCGAAATAGGTGGCGATCCGACTCAAGCGCCGTTGAGCGTGGCGTTTTATCACCTCTCTGGTCGGATTACGCAGTACCTCGAACTTTGCAAGTGTGCCGTGGGAGACTCGCGTGTCACAGAACGTATTGTCCAGGAATTGATCAGCGAGCAATTCGTGCAGAATTTCGTAACGAGTGTCGAAGGTAAGCCGATTCCGCAAATCGTCACAGTGGAAGCGTACTTGCTAGACATCTCAAATGCCCGAATGAACCAAGCAGTGAACAAAGTAGTTGCGGACTTACAACTGCCTGAGCAATACGTTAAGTCGGTAGGGGCATCATCTACAGCCGTACACGTCGATTCTTACTACGGTAGCAATGTGGGAACGGTGGTTACTTTCACCCTTAGCATGCTGGTGATGTGCTGCGGGCTGAAGGGCATCGCTTGGGCGTTCGATCGAAAACCGTAGCTCAATGCGTGGAGGTCGCGATTCTGCGATATTCACGGAGACTCTGAGTCCGGTTGCGAGTTGATATTCGTGCTGTTTGCCGGTACCTTCAAGAGAAATCGCTCTCTGAAATCCAACTTTTCAGCTCGAAGGAAACCCATGATTCGAATCGCTGCCGCTACCGTTGTGTTGATGTCCTGTTCAATTATGCACGGTGAAAACTGGCCGCAATTCCGAGGACCCTCGTTCAACGGTTCGACTACCGAAAAGAATCTACCGACTGAGTTCTCAGCCACGAAGAATGTTGTGTGGTCGACCGACCTGCCAGGTGCAAGCGCCGCTGTCCCGATCGTTTGGGAGGATCGTGTATTTGTATCCAGCACGGATCCTGAGAATGAAGATCTGCTCGGAATCTGCATCGATCGCAAGTCTGGCAAGATTCTTTGGAAGAACAAAATTGATGATGGCAATCGACGCGACTCACGCAGCAATTTCGCAGCGCCCACTCCTGCGACGGACGGCGAACTAGTCGTCTTCTTCTACGGCACGGGGGCGATGGCTGCGTTCGACTTCGATGGCAAGGAAATCTGGAAGAAGAGCATCCCTGAGGAGTACGGTGACTTCGCGTTCTTGTGGACGTTCAGCACCAGTCCGTTGATCCACGATGGCAAGCTGTACCTGCAGGTTCTGCAACGCGACACGGCCGTGAAGGGCAGGGGGCTCAAACCTGAGGGCAACGAGTCCTACCTGCTGGCAATGGATCTGAAAACGGGCGACGAGATTTTCAAGGCCGTGCGACCGAGCAACGCCAAATCTGAATCACGCGAAGCATTTACCACACCGATCCCTTTTGAACACAACGGTCGCGAAGAGCTGTTGGTCGTCGGTGGAGACGCTCTATCGGGACACGATCCCGATACTGGCAAGGAACTTTGGCGTTGGGGAACTTGGAATCCGGAACGGATTGGTCATTGGCGTTTGGTGCCGTCGCCGGTTGCGGGCGGTGGAGTCATCCTGGCATGTGCACCAAAGAAGAATCCGATCTACGCGATCAAAGCTGGTGGCAATGGCGACCTCTCCGACAAGGAAGACGCCATTGCATGGACCAGTGTTGACCCGAAAGTTGTTTCGTCGGATGTCCCCACGCCAGCGTTTGCCGACGGTGACTTTTTTATCTTGAACAAGGATCGCAAGATGCTTGTTCGGATTGAACCCGAGACTGGCAAAATCAAATGGCAAGAACGCATTCCCGGTAACGCTGACTACGAAGCGTCTCCGTTGGTCGCAGATGGGAAAATCTACATCGTCAACTTCAGCAGTCGCGTATTGGTTTACGACGCAGAGACTGGTGAGAAGCTGGGCGACGTTCAGATGGACAAGCCACGTGACGATTCTGTGCGTTCCGCGATTGTGGCGGCACACGGTCAGCTGTTTATCCGTACGACCAATAAGTTGTTCTGCATCGCGAAGCAGTAGTATTTGAAGCGTAAGGGCGCAAGCCCTACGTCGCGTTGCTGGAACGGGTTGTGACGTAAGGGCTCGCGCTCTTACGCTTCCACTTTCGAACGGCTCGCTATTACGCGTCGTTCGGTGGAGAGTCTTCGACCTTGTCGAATTGCAGAGGATGATCACTTAACGGATCTTCGATGCGAATGGCAACTCGTCCACGCAGTAAATCGCGAAGCGAAGCCCCGACGATTTCTGCTCGCCAGCCTGTGGCAAGTCGTGGTGTTGGATCGTCCTTGGGGTAAAACCCAAGTTCAAGTGCAACGAAGTCTCGAACATCTTGAGCCGTACCAACGATACTCGGTGCGAGGGAGTGCGAACGGCAGATGCTGGTGAGCGCTGTGTTTAAGAACTGGCCAAGCACGGTTACTTGGTTCGGCATCGAGTGTTTTGTAAATCGTTGCCAAGGCTCGTGCGGCTTACTTTGAGCACGGGCCACGGCGTCGGCGATCTCCTCGAGATAGCGTTTTGCGCCTGAACGTTCGATGCCGCGGATCGCTTTGATGCTTCTTAATTCGCCTTTCCCACGTCGTGCGAGTTCGACGATTAGATCGTCTCGCAAAATGCGTCGCGGCGGGCGATTCGTTTTGGCTGCCTCTTTTTCACGCCACCGCCACAATTCGCGAACGATAACGAGTGCTTTGTTTGACAAACCTGAGACACCGGAAACGCGACGCCACTTTTCTGTTGTCTCCGACTCGATGAGGTCGTCTTGCCACCGAGTGATTTCGGCATCGAACCATTCCAAGCGTCCGAGTTTCTCGAGTTGGGCAACGATTTTGTCTCGAATTTCCGGCAAGTGGTGGACGTCCAGCAACGCATATTCGAGCTGCTTGTCTGTGAGTGGCCGTTGCCGCCAGTTGGTGCGAGTTTCGCCTTTCGGAAGTTTTTGCCCGAGTAGCTTGGCAATCAGCTTTCCATAGGATGCGGGATACTCGAGGCCAATTAACCCTGCCGCGATCTGTACATCAAATAAGTTGCGAGGCTTGGTTTTCGTTTCGTGCCAGCAAAATCGAAACTCTTCCCGACCGGCGTGGACAACCGTGTGGTGGTCGCCGGACGTAATAAGTTCCCAAAACGGCAGGCAACTACCGACTTCGTAGGGATCGATGATGGCTAATCGATCGCCGGCTGCGACTTGAATGAGGCATAATTCCGGTCGGTAGGTATCCTCCGACACGAATTCTGTGTCGTAGAAGATGGCTGGCGCCGAACGTGCAGCATCGCAGAAATTAGCAAGGTCTGAAGCGGACGAAATGTAATCGTATTCCACGCGAAGGCTTCGACTTGCTGAACGAGAAATCAGGGCGGCAAAACAAGTTGCAATAGGCAGGAATGCCGCCTCAGAGCCGCTGTGTTACGAAAATCTTAACTTAGCTGCGAATCGATAACTAGTGGAGCTGTTAATCCGCCTTGATGGCCATAGCGGATGAGCTACGATGGGGTGTCCCGGAGGATAAGCGAATGGCTAGCAGGCACACTGGAACTGTGTTGCCGGGTTTCCCGGTTGTGGGTTCGAGTCCCATGTCCTCCGCCTCTTTTACTTTGCACTACCTCGCATGACGCAGCATGATCCTGCTTTTCGCGGGGTTTTTCTGTGTTTGCACAATTGTCTTGCTCGCCTGTGCCATCTGCTGCGGACAGTGGCGCAGTCGGTACCGGTCTGTTTTTGCTGTTTATCGTTCCCTTCTGCTACTTCTTGCTCATCTTGCCGGGTGTTTTTGTCCACATACTCTGTGTTGACCAGCAGCAGATTGATAACCCCGCATCGCCAAGTCTCTATCGCTTGATCGAGGCGGAACCTAAGGGCGTTTATTGCTCGCGCAAACTCTGAGTCGAAACGGTAGCACCGATCTTTTGCGCTAACACGGTAAGGTAACCAGCGATTCTCTATTCGTCATCATCTTGCCGCTTGACGTCCCAGCCGGGAATGTTGTTCTTCTTTGGAGCCCTCACGAAACGCATCTCATGGGGCAGAGTGCTCGTAAATCTAGATAGTCGCCATCCAGCTTCTACAACTCGTCGTCGCGCGATGGTCCCTGCTGCTTGGAGATATTCCTTGCTGAGCTTAACGGTCACTTCTTCATCGCCATTCGCTTCAGCAGCTCGAATCGCAGCACGAACTTCTCGGTCGTAGGCGAACTCTTGGGCTAGTTCCAAGCTCTGCTTGAGCCACCAATCAAGCGGTGTGTCGGTGACTTCGTTGAACTCCAAATTCAGTTCCTTCAATAGCTTCGTTGCAGCCCCATCAACTTCAGCGATAGTCTCGGCGTTGGGCAGCAAACGGTCCCATGTAGAATTCAGATTGCCACCACCTGCGACATTGATAAGGTTGCCACCGTGATCACCTTTTGGAAATAGATGCGGCGTAAACATCGCCGTGCTGTGAAGTGGTTGGTGTGCGTCACCGACAACGTGAATGAGCCAGCAGAGATTGATTGCCCGCTGACCATTGGTGCGGCTCTCGTCGCTGTACCCATTAATGTGGGCGTACAGGGCTTGCGAGAGATTCCAAGCATTCTTGTCGCTGGTGAATTTGGTGCCGTGTCCGTGAGTCAAATTCACTTTTGATAAGTCGATCTTAGACGCGTGGGCTGGATCCAAATACGTGGGATAATAGATGTAGTGTGATTTGCCACGGTGGTATTTGGCCCTCTCTTTCTCGGGCAGGCTTCGGAGCATGTCAGGCCACACGGCCGCCTGTTGAAAGAGCCACCGAGCTTTCAGCTTACCGACGCCGTTGCGAACGTGTTCGGGCATCTTCTCTAGGAAGTCCTCTTTGTAGCGAGGGTGCCATTGCAGAATCGTGTAAGCCTTGAATTGTGAATCGTAGTCCATCGTTCGCCAGGCTATGTCGGCGATGATGCGATGAGCACCGGCGGAAAAGCCAAACGTGATCGATGGCATCGACAGAACGAAGAGTGCGGCGAAAGTTCTCATTTTGCTTCCTGTGACTATTGGGGGCGTGCCTTTGATCTCCGCTTCGCGGACAATGTAGTCGAAGATCAGTCCAGATTTTCCTCAGCGTACGAAAATGTAATTGTCTTACACTCGGTGCATATCCATGCTTTAGGGCACCCCTTGCCACCAATCTTCGGAACGATGACCCGCTCTGAATCCTTGGGAGCCGAGAGCCGTACGTAACCGGGTTTCAAACGCTGCCACACGACAAAATTTAGCCAGAGGATCGGATTGAACATGGCAAGCCAACCGGGTTTCATTTTCTGGTGGCATACCGGGCAATTAGCCTCGAGAAGTGCAGGACCACGTCCTGCAGTTACCTTGACTTGTGAAGCTTGATACGGATTGTCGTTCACTTGTTCACCTCGAGTTGACAGTAACTCCAAGTCACCGGCAACAGCTCGCTTGAATTGGTCCAGCAGGATCGCTACCCGCAGTTCGACATTGTAGTGATCCTGCTGCTGTTTGTTGTGAACGAAGAAAAGCATAGACCACTTATCCCATTCCTTGGCAGTCTCTCTTGGGCGCGACTGTGGTAGGAAACAATGGCCGATTTTAAAGACGCGAGTGTTGGCGGCGAAGGCTAATGAACGCAGTGTGGGCGGAACCGTTGCGAATGGAGAGTAGTGAGCCAGCGGAGGAACTCGCCAGATACGCTGCATCGCTTGCGGTTCGTCTGCCATCCCATGTAGTATTTCTGTAACTAGTTGCGGGAAAATGAGCAAGCGACAAGAACCAACCAACCAATCAATCACACTGGGCGAACACATGAATTTGAGTTCTTTTCTGTTAGCGAAGATGTATCTGGTGGGCGTGATCTCACTTGGCTCCATGGCAAACGCGAAAGAATTACCAACTCCACAAGAACTAGAAAAAGCTCGCTCCCGAGTACGGATGATTTTCGCTGACGAGTATAAGAAAGGGGACTCTGATCTAGCGTCTAAGCTCATTAAGAAGACGAGCGAAGTTGGGGCATCTGATGTGGCTTCTGCCGCTTTGCTATTCGAAGCAATGGATTTGGCAACGAAGTCTCGCAACGATGCCGTCGCGGAGGAAGCGATTTCGCAACTCACAAGAAAATTTGGCGCGAATCGAGATACCCTATTACACAAACTCTATGTTGCACTCAGCAAAAAGGGCATTCGAAAAGAAAGAGCCGGAGAGTTAGCCGAAAAAAGTTTGAAGGTGGCTGAACGATTGCAAAAAAACGAGCGGTTTAACGATGCCCTCGAAGTTACTCTTGCTGCTCGTCGGTTTGGTCGACGAGATCGAAACAAAGCCATTCTTGAAAAAGCGCAGCTCCTACGAGTCCAACTTGAGACTAAGTCAGACCAATTTGCGGCCTTCGCGACAGCAAAAAAAACGCTGAAAAGAAACGGTTTAGACGTGAAAGCGAACACAAAGGCGGGGCTTTATCTCTGCCTAATCGCAGATGATTGGACCGCGGGCTTAAAGCATCTCGCAAACGGAAGCGGAGCTTTTGTTGGAGCCGCGAAACTAGATTTAGCCGAACCCACAGATAGCGCGTCACAAGTGAAGTTGGCAGATATGTGGAATGAAATCGCTGCGTCGAAAGACGAGTGGAGAGAATTCGAGAATCGCGCAATCGAATGGTACGTGAATGCGTTGGTGACTGCTAAGGGATTGGATAAGATCGCAATTCAAAAGAAACTTGACGATCTGGGCGTAGGTTCATCGCCACCGCCATCTACATCAGCAATTCCCCGCCCAGCGACAAACCAACCAAGTATGGTGGAGGATTATGAGTTTAAATCATCGATCGCGAGTCTTGCGGCAGTTGGAAATTCGACCGTATATGTGGCGGATGATACGGACATCTGGCAACTGAACATCGATACAAAAAAAAAGCGATGGATTGGTCAATGCGACTCCAGAGTATTCAAGCTGGCCGTCAATCCACAAGATTCTGCGGTTGTGGTCTGTTCATGTTGGGATGGAACTATTCGCGTTTGGGACGCCAAGACTGGAACAGAAAAACGCAAGATTCAATCCGATCGGAAAGCATCCTACGACATCTCTATATCATCGTCAGGACGTTATTGCGTAGCTGGAGGCCGAGATCATCAAGTAAAGG
>CAYNJG010000217.1:0-12176 GCA_964397295.1 uncultured Pirellulaceae bacterium | reverse complement strand
CGTCGCGTGGACAAAGTGTTGCACTTGATCGCGAAAGCCACTCTATGGAACCAAGAATCAGCATCATCACGCTTGGCGTGGAAGATCTCGACCGGTCAATTGCTTTTTATCGTGACGGACTTGGCTTTCCCACAACATATAAGCCAGATGGTGGAATCGCGTTTTTCCAAACAGGCGGAGTTTGCTTGGCGCTTTATCCGCTTTCCGAACTAGCAAATGATGTGTCTGAGAGCTTCGCCGCGGAACGTTCCGCGTTCTCGGGAATTACCCTCGCACACAACGTGCGAACCAAAGAAGAAGTTGACGAGGTTCTGACATTGGCCGCCAACTCAGGCGCAAAAATCGAAAAGCCGGCGCAGGATACATTCTGGGGTGGCTACAGCGGATACTTCTCCGATTCGGACGCCTACCTTTGGGAAGTCGCATGGGGTGCGTTTGAATTCAACGACAACGGCAGCCTAGTCATTACTTAGCCCGGCTCTGAACGGCGTGCGGTCACTTCACGCGAAAGATCAGTGGGGGTTTTTGACAACAAAAGCAAGCTGCTTGGTGTCGCGACGCACAAGGCTGATATCGCAGTCGGGTGGGAACACAGAAGGAAAATCGCAAGCGTTCACCGAGAGTTTTCGGTTAGATCTTATGCGCTAATAATCAACATTGCTGTGCACTCAATGACGCACTATTTAACCGTGATGTTGACTCTTTTGCACACTCTAAAAAACTGTTTTGTGCGATACAAAACCAGAGCTACGTTTAGTCTGTGCGACGCATTGAGACAGTTCCATTGCCGCCGATACATCCGAAACCAAGAGAGGATTCCATGATTGAGACACAGAACCTGAGTTCCACTGGCGCGATGGATTCCCCCAATCCTTATGCGGCAGACGTAATGGATACTCGCAACCCATACGCCGCGCCGACAACGACTCAGCAAACCCAACAGCAGTCGCAACAACCGGAAGCCGAGCCACAGTTAGTACTAGCTGGAAAAGGCTTGCGATTTGCCAACTTCGTGATCGATTATTTTGCGCAAGTCGGAATCGGAGCCGTTATTGGCATTGTGATCTTCGCCCTCCAGGGACAAGCGGGAGTCGACAACCTGCAAAACGTACCAAGCCTTGCGATTGGGATTCCTGTATTGTTGTTCTACTACTTTGTTTGCGAAGCAACGACATCGCGGACGTTGGGCAAATTGATCACTGGCACCAAAGTTGTGGATGAAAATGGTAATCTGCCATCGATCCCACAAATCATGGGCCGAACCTTTTGCCGACTAATTCCTTTCAATCATTTTTCATTCCTCGGTAGCGGTCCCCGAGGCTGGCACGATTCGATTCCAAAGACGTACGTCGTCAAGTGTCGCTAAGCCGCTGAACCAGCCGTATACACGGACGCCGCCCGTTCCGATGGAATGGGCGGCGAGCCCACAAGCTAGCGACGGAATATTCTACTCAACGCAAATCTATCTCTAGCGTTGCCACCGTCGCCTGCTCTCGCTGTTCCAACGATTGAGCGGCGCGTGCAAGTCCTAACGATTACCTTCCGATAACCGATAAAGCCGCAAATAGTGAAGCGTGTGAAAAGACGCTTCACTGATAGCAGGCATGTAGCCCTCCTTATCTACTTCCCACCGAATACGGACATGTTCCGCACAGGCGCCGCTAGGTCCAGGCTCGTCTTGCTGCTCATCGCGATCGTTGTTGTCGCGCCGCTGTTGGGTTGCGCGCGTTCCAAGTATCGGCAAAAGGCAGACGAAGAAGCATATTGCCTGATAGGTAGTCGCCAATCAAACGACCTCTGGGATTTACCAGCCCAGCGCGTCGAGCCACAACCGCATTCGCGCATGTACATGGCAGCCGAGCAAGATTGTGGTCCCAAGCCACCCGACGATCCTGCAGCAAACGGCTACATGCGGCGCCCTTATTGCATCAATAACGCGAAGTACTACGACAAGCGAGGTGACAAACTCAACACCGAGAACCCAATCTGGACGGAATATCTTCCGCGCGACGAAAACAACAAAATCAAGCTAACTCAGCCGCTTACCATTGACCTCGCGCTACTTCACAGTCGCGATTATCAAAACCAATTCGAATCGGTCTATTTAACCGCACTCGACCTGTCCGGTAATCGATTCGAATTCGACACTCAGTGGTTTGGCGGTTTTGGTGCCGACTACACCGCAACGGGTGAAGACTTGGGCAATGTGCGTTCGTTAGACGTTACTGCTTCGCGACTTGGATTCAGTCGAAACCTTGCCGGCGGCGGACAGTTCGCCACATCGATCTTAAATAGTCTCGCTTGGGACTTCGGAAACAACACACTATCAACTGGCACCGGCGCCATCGTGTCGACATTCACACAACCACTTTTGCGCGGGGCGTTCCGACATGTACGGCTCGAAAGTCTAACTCAGTCCGAACGCAACCTGTTATATTCCGTTCGTGACTTCGCTCGTTTCCGGCGCACTTTTCACGTCGACATTGTGACGTCGTATCTGAGCCTACTTACTGAAGTCCAGGCGATACGTAACCTGCAAGCGAACCTCGCCAACCTGCGACAGAACCTTGACGAACACGAAGAATACGTGAAGCTTGGCATCGCCGCCCAATTCCAACGCGACCAAGTCTTCCAACAGTATCAAAACGGTCGGCTCTCGCTCTTATCCGCTGAGCAAAGCCTGACTGAGTCGCTAGACCAATTTAAGTTCGAGCTCGGTTTACCACCTTGGATCCCGATTGAGGTGGACGAAGCGTTTCTCGAACCGTTTGACCTTGTCGACCCTCGGCTCGAGGAGCTTCAAACCAAGGCCCAGGAACTCTATGTCTCGCTATTGCAATACCTGAATCCGGAAGTAGCTCCCAAAGCCTTTTTGTTAGAGAAGTTTGAGGAGTATCAAGAGCTTCGTGAGGAAATCGCCGCAATTGCCCCCAACGTTGAAGCAGAATTAGAGCAATGGGAATCGCGAATTGAGGATATCGATACCGACAACCTTCCAGACGGTGACCGGCTGGACCTGCAACAACAAAAAGAGATCGTGATTGGAATTCGAGAGCAATTCGATGAAACACGTACGTCGCTCGAAAGCCGCGAGCGATTCAACGCGAGACTCGAGCGCCAACTGAACGCGTATGACCAGGCGTTGCCGATTACTGCACTCGATCCGGAGCAGGATCTTCCGCCGGAGGTCCTCGCTGGCGAAGCGCTGATTGATGCAGTCGGTGAACGCCTGCGCACGGAGATCGCCGAACTGTACGTAGCTCAGACGCAAATCAGATTGTTTCTCATTGACGTCGAGCCACAGCTTGATATCGATCAGAAAACAGCAATCAGCTACGCACACGCGAACAGGCTGGATCTAATGAATAGCAAAGCTTTGGTGATGGACGCGTACCGCCGGGTTGAAGTGGCAGCGGACGCGTTGCAAAGCGATCTGAGTATCACTGGCGGAGTGGTCTTGGGTACCGACCCAGCGATCCCCAACGCATATCGATTCGATGCAAACAACAACACGTATACCGCTGGCGTTCAATTTGACGGACCGTTGAATCGGCTAAACGAACGCAATGCCTACCGAGAGTCGCAGATAAATTATCAACAAGCGACGCGAAATTTCATGGCAGAGAAAGATCTAGTCGCTAACGATGTTCGGTCAGTGTTGAGGCAACTCGAGCTTTCACGGCTTAGCTTTCAGATTGCTCGACAGCAGCTCGTTGTCGCAACGCGTCAAATCGAGCAAGCGCAATTCAACTTGAGACGCAGCGGCGAAACCGATTCGAACCTAACGCTTTTCTTACTCGAAGCGTTGAGAGAACTGCTGGACGCAAAGAACAACTTGATCTCCAACTGGGTTTCGTATCGTATCCAAAAGATGCAATTATTTGCTTCGCTGGAGTTGCTCTACCTGGATGACCAAGCGCAATGGATCAACGAGGAAGAGGGACTCGAACAAGTAAGCGAGTTCAACTTCATCGACCCCGAGTACTTTCCGCCAGAGTGGGTGACCATGGGTGACGCGAGTATGGCCCGACTGGACGAAACGGAACAACAAGATTTGGAAAAGCTAATGGTTCCCCCCGACGAGACTCCGCCGCCCGTTCCGATCGAACAATAGCAAAAATAGAACACGATGCGTTCTGAAGCGGAACTACAAGGAAAGAAAGTCTATTTACTGCGTACAGCGAACCCTCACCGCCATCCAATGGTTTCGTTCGGGCACAACCCTTTTGTTACAATGAGCAACCTGCCCAAGAGCAAAACCCCTCCTTCCTCATATATGCTCTCAACACCATGACTAGTCGTCGAACAATCCTCGCCGTCATTGTTTTGCTGGCTGTTGGCTTCGGTCTGTTCCAATGGAGTCGGTCGCTGTCTGCTTCAAATGACGCATCGAGTGACGCCGCCACCTACACGGTCAAGCGTCGAACATTGGAGGACCGTGTCGTCGAACGAGGCACGGTAGAAAGCCAAAAGACGGTCTTCGGCAAATGCGAGGTTGACCAACGTACGAAAATCACCTTCATCGTTCCGGAAGGTACCGAAGTCAAAAAGGGAGATAAGGTCGCGGCTTTCGAGACGACAGACACAGACAACGAGATCCAAGAAAAGGATGTCGAGATCAACACGGCGAAAGGGACACTCGCCGAAGCAGAACAGGCGCTCGAAATTCAGCTCGGCAAAAACGAAACTGATATCGCTACCGCCAAACTCGCTTATGAACTGGCTGAAATTGATTTACGAAAGTACGAAGAAGGAACGTTTGTCGCTGAGCAGCGCGACCTTGATCGGGCAATTAAGGAAGCCGAAGCGGAACTCGAAAAAGTCAGCGACGAAAAAAACAACATTCGCATCCTCGTAAAGAAGGGATATCGAACTCCGCAACAACTGCGTGAGTACCAGCTACGAGAGCAAACGTTCAAATTCCAAGTTGAACGCGACAAAACAAAACTCATGGTTCTGGAAGTGTTTGAAAAAGAACGACAGCTCACCGAGCTTCGCGCAAAAAAAGAGGATAACCATCGGGCTTGGAAGCGAACCATCAAGACAGCGCAAGCCGAAGAACGCAAAGCAAGAGCTACCGTCAATAGCGCAAATAGTGGAGTTGAGATTCTCGAAAAGCAGCGCAAAGATCTGCAAGAACAGCTCAAGAAATGCACGCTTTACGCGGAGCAAGATGGGACACTGGCATACGCCAATGAGCGTTGGTACGACGACTCCGATCGAATTCGCGAAGGGCTGGAAGTCTACAATGGCAAAGCCATTTACTTCCTGCCCGACATGACACGCATGCAAGTAAAAGCGAACGTACACGAGTCGGTTGTCGACAGCATCAAAGCAACGCAAAAGGCAAGCATACGATTAGACGCTTTCTCAGATCGCAATCTCAAAGGCACCGTGTCGTCTGTTGCCGGCATGGCTGCGAGCAGTTACGGAAGCGTTCAGAACTACGACACGGTCATTAAAATCGATGAACTGCCCGATGACTTAGCCATCAAACCAGGTATGTCCGCTGAAGTTGACATCTTGGTCGGCACGTTCGAAGACGTGCTCGCTATACCCGTTGGCGCCATCACCGAGCACTTTGGCCAAACGTACGTCTACGTAAAAAAGGGCAGCAAATTCGAGCGACGAAAAATCAAGACAGATCGCGACACACACTCGTTTGTTGAAGTAACGGAAGGACTTAGCGAAGGAGAAGTTGTGGCTCTTGATGCATACCAACGCGGTCTCGAAGACTTCGCCGAAGCGGAGCAAGAAGCTGGCACCGGTGCCGCCGACGTGAAGCCGGCCGGAGCGGAAACGTAATGTCGAGCGCCTACTTTCTCGCAATGCTACGCACGTCGTTGCGTGGTGTGCTGATGCACAAATTGCGATCCATGCTCACCGTGCTAGGACTTGTCTTTGGTGTTGCGAGCGTCATCGTGATGCTCGCAGTCGCGGAAGGGGCGAGCCAACAGACGCAGCGCGAAATTGCGGCCATGGGCGTCAAGAACATTATCGTCCGCAGTGTCAAACCAACACTTAACGAGTCAGAGGTAAATTACTCTCGGTTCGGGCAAGCCTACGGCATCACCTACGAAGACCTTCAACGCATCGAAGAAACACTGCAATCGGTGGTCGCCATAACTCCATTGCGCGAGATCCCGGAAGAGGCACGCTACGGCTCGGAGAACATCGACTCACGTCTTGTCGGCGTTTACCCACAGTACTTCGAAATGAATCGCATTCCGCTTGCACGGGGGAGGTTCATCCAACCTTCTGACCTCGAGACTCGCGCGAACGTGTGTGTGATCGGAGAAGAAATTGCTACCGAGATCTTTCGTGGCAGAGATCCGATCGGCAAATCGATCCAGGTCAGTAACCGCCACTTTTTTCGCATCGTTGGAGTCCAAGGCTACAAGACTCCGTCCGCGGGAGTTGGTTCGAGCCTCTCGGCGCAAGACCTGAACAAAGATGTCGTCATCCCGCTCACCACCGATCGCAGTCGCATCGGCGATGTAATCCGCAAGCGAACGCAAAGTGGCTACACATCCATTGAATTACAAATCAGTCAGATTACCGTCGAAGTCGCAGATCGCTTGCAGGTGAAATCTACAGCCGAAGCGCTCAAAGGATTACTAGCGAAGTTCCATCCGCAAAACGACTACGTGGTTTCGGTTCCGCTCGACCTACTCGAACAAGCACAAGCCCAGCAACGCATTTTCAATTTCGTTCTCGGCGCAACCGCCGCAATCTCTCTATTGGTGGGAGGCATCGGCATCATGAACATCATGCTGGCAAGCGTTAGCGAACGCACTCGCGAGATTGGAATCCGCCGCGCTCTCGGTGCGAAACAGCACGACATTATCTACCAATTTTTAATTGAGACGGCCTCGCTGTCAATTTTCGGAACACTGGCGGGAATCCTCGTGGGTTTGGGCACTCCGCCGCTTGTGAGCTACCTGTCGGGGATGGATACAGTGGTTACCAGTTGGTCTGTGATCATTGCAGCCGCAGTCTCGCTGACCGTTGGCATTGTGTTCGGTATCTACCCGGCGAGAAAAGCGGCTCAACTTGATCCGATCGAAGCACTGCGCCGTGCCTAGTTTCGCATTCAGCGAAAAGACGTAGCGAGTTCGACCAAACAGCGCTTGCTGCTTGAGTCGAATCAACGATAATGGGTGCTCATCTCAAGGAACTATTGCCATGAGCAAGTCTCGCAAGATTATCTACTCGCTTTTGGCCCTTCCGCTCCTCCTTGCGCTCGTGACTCTTGGGATGATCGATTCCAGTACGCGAAGAGGCTTTCTATCCGACTACGGGAAAGCGCTCTCGCGATTGTTCGCTGGCGAATGGTCGCTGGACGAACTGTCCGATCCAGTGCCACACACAACCGATGCCCCACACAACCGACGCGGCAGACCACAATTCAATGGCTACGGTGGGTACAACGCCGCCACGATCTCGGCGAAACTCGATAAAAACACGGACGGCAAACTAGACGCCACAGAACTAGGCAGGCATCTAGCGTCTGTACTCGAACCAAAAATGGAGAATGTGGGTGAACTGACACTGAAGCAGTTCGAAGACTCGTTCAATCGATGGTCTCCACCGCCAGACGAAGTTGCAACTCAAACGGGTCAGGCACCCGAAAAACTCACCGCCGAGAATTTACTCGACCCCAATCATGTTGTTCGCGTAGAAATAACCATCGCCGAAAACGACTGGCAACAACTCTGCAACCAAACGCGAGATCACCGGTCAGCCACACAGAATCCACTTTTGAAACCCTACACCAATTTCCGCGGCTCGGTCGTTGTCGACGGCGTTTCCATTCCTGACGTCGCGATTCGAAAGAAAGGATTCATCGGCTCACAAGATACGACACGCCCTTCGCTGAAAATCAAGTTCGATGAGTATGTGGACCAAGACCCGGTCGAAGGACTCGATCGCCTAACGCTCAACAACAACAAGCAAGACAGGGCACTCGTCAGCCAGTCGCTTACGTACACGCTATTTCGAAAAGCGGGCGTTTTGGCTCCGCGCAGCACCTTTGCGCACGTCACCGTAAATGGTCGCTACTTAGGGATTTACACGCATGTTGAATCCGTCAAAAAACCATTCCTTCGCCACGCGTTCGGGGACGATACGAGCAGCATCTACGAAGGCACGTTGACGGACATTTATCCGCCGGCACTCCCATGGCTCGAGGCAAAAACAAAAAGATCGGAGACGAATCGCAAAGCCCTCACTGAACTCGCCGTAGTCCTCGACACCGATTCGACAACGCTCACAGACATCGCCGAGCGTGTCGACGTCGACAACTACCTTACGTACTGGGCGATCGAGAATCTCATCAACTTCTGGGACGGCTACTGCCAGAACCAAAACAACTATTTTATTTGCGAGAACCCTGCGAACGGCTTGATGTACTTTGTGCCGTGGGGTGCTGACAGTTGCTTCGGTCAACGCCCGCGTTTTGTGCAACGCAACGGCGAACATGCCGAATCGGTTCGCACAAACGGCATCTTGGCCAACAAACTCTTTCATCTGCCAGAGATTCCAGAACAGTACCGACAGACAATGCGACGTGTTCTAGATGAAGTCTGGAACGAAGACGAATTGCTCGCGGAAGTCGATCGCATTGAGGCACTTCTTCTGGACCACCTAAACTTCCATCAGATCCACTCGATCATACAATCCGATAGCGTGCGTGACTTTATTCGTGGTCGACGACAGATGATCGAATCGGAACTCGAAAACAACTGGCCACCACAAGTTTCTGATGACCCGCGTATCCCACGACACGATGTCGAAGTCGGAACAGGCTCGGGCAGTTTTCAAATTAAAAACGACAGCGACGAATACACCGTCACTGGATCCATGACGCTCCAAGACGAAACGGTTACGTTTGACTCCATCGCAGTCGAAGAGTTTGCAGTTACGGTTTCCGGCAATGCGGGCGACTGGCCCATTCATCTCCAGTTGCGTATGGATAACGGAGATCCGGTGCGTGATGGCAACTCGCCGCCAGGGCTATCCGTTACCGGTGAGTTCAGTAACCGACAACGGGGCATTTCCGTGCACGGATCACTGACTCCGCTGGCAACCGATATCGACACCAACCTCTGGACGGAGGGCAAGTTCGAGTTCACCATCACGGAAACTCGTGGCGGATTTATGGATCGGCAGCGATGACACGACCAAACGCATCGGGTGGCCTCGAGCCCAAAAGACTCGTGCTCGGCCTGCTTTCCATCCTAGCGTTGACTTGGTTCTACGGCTGCGGTTCCTCCAGGCAGCAAGCCATCGATCTATCTGACAAAGTCGGCGTAGCAACTCCTGCAGAAAGCCATCAATTGATGGTAAACGCGCTTGATGCGATTCAAGCGCGCGCACCAGACGAAAACATCTATGTAGGCACGGCTCTCAATCGCCAAGTTGCTGATCGTTACCAAAAACTGAGCGGCCAAACTCCGAGACTCGAACGATGGGCGACCGTCTACGCTCGAGCAAAGGTTGAACTGCTGTCAAACAACTTTGAACTAGCGTTTCAGCTCTATAAAGAAGCAGAAGAGACAATCCATGATCATACGCAGACCGTAAATCCATCGATCCTCAACCAGTTCTACTTCGATATGGCCGTTGCGTTCATGCGATGGGGAGAGACACAGAATTGCTGCAAAACGCATCTGCCCAACAGTTGTATTTTGCCATTCGACGCAAACGTCATTCACCAAGACCCCATCGGGTCCCAAGAGGCCATCCTTTGGTTGACCGCCGTCTTACAACGGACGAAGCCAGCCGACGATATGCACCTCGCCGCACAGTGGCTGCTGAACGTGTCATATATGACGCTTGGCAAATACCCCAACGAAGTGCCAGCGCAGTACTTGATCACCGGACTAAACGACGCCACCAAGAGCAACAACTTTCCTATATTCGAAAACGTGGCCAAGCAAGCAGGCGTCGATACGTTCAGCCTCGCCGGCGGCGCGATTGCTGACGACTTCGATAACGACGGAAATATCGACTTGGTCGTTTCCTCGTTCGATCCGTCGGCTGCGATACAAGTGTTTTGGAATCGCGGCGACGGCACGTTTGAACGTAGCAGCGATGCGAAGCTTGAGCAGATCCGTGGCGGACTGAATCTAGTCCAAGCAGACTACGACAACGATGGATTGCTTGACATTTTTGTGATGCGAGGCGGCTGGCTCGGCGCAGCTGGCAAACATCCAAATTCGCTACTTCACAACAACGGCGATCGCACGTTCACCGACGTGTCCGTTCGCGCAGGACTAGAAGTTGCAGAAAGCCATCCGACGCAAGCCGCCGCATGGGCCGACTACGATCTTGATGGCGACCTGGATCTCTACATTGGCAACGAGGCCTCAACAAAACTGACCGCACCCAGCCAACTATTCGAGAATCAGGGAGACGGAACCTTTCGCGATGTCGCGAAGCAAATGAAGGTGCAAAACAACGCGCTCGCAAAAGCCGTCACATGGGGCGACTTCGATAGCGATGGTGATCCTGATCTGTTCGTATCGAATTACCAGTCGGCGAATCGACTCTTTCGCAACGACGGCAGTCAGTTCACGGATATCGCTTCGGAAGCTGGCGTTGACCACCCACTGGAGAGTTTTCCAACCTGGTTTTGCGACGTCAATAATGACGGCCAACTTGATCTGTACGTGGCGGCTTACTCAGGCGGCATTGCCGAGTTCAGTGCTTACCTTCAAAAGAAACCATTCGCAAAAGAAGCCATCTCACGCCTCTTCATCGGTCAGCCCGGTGGCAAGTTCATCGAGTCAGCGATGGCTCGCGGAATGGACGCTCCAACACATCCGATGGGTGCCAATTTCGGCGACCTTGATAATGATGGCTTCATAGATTTTTATCTGGGCACCGGCTGGCCCGAACTTCATGAACTCATGCCGAACGTGCTTTACCGTGGCGGTCCCGACGGATTCCATGATGTGACAACAACGGCCCGAGTCGGTCATTTACAAAAGGGCCACGCCGTCGCGATGGCAGACTTCGACAACGATGGTGACCTCGACGTATTCGAGCAAATGGGCGGTTTCGTTCCTGCAGACAAATACTACGACGTGCTCTACAAGAATCCGGGCACGCCAAACAATGCTTGGATCAAAGTAAAGCTAGTCGGCACGAAATCGAACCGCTTCGGTGTCGGCGCCAGGCTTGCCGTACACACAGCCGTCGACGGAAACCCACAAACGATCTACCGAGTAGTCAGTTCGGGAGGCAGCTTCGGTGCGAATCCGCTGGAGCAGCACGTTGGACTCGGAACGGCAACCGGCATTCATTCGATCGAGGTTTTCTGGCCTGGCAATCCAGTGCCTCAGCAGGTGCCTGACGCCAAACTCAACTCAAGAATCGTCGTGACGGAATCCCCCTAACCGTTGGCAAATCGCCCGACCAATCGGCGAAATCGTTCAACTCGATGCGTCAACTTGACCGTGATTCGCCACCTTTCTAACAGCGGTTGACAGCGAAACCGTCTGACCTAAGATTCATGATCTCAAACACCTATGGGGGTGTGGCGGAACTGGCAGACGCGCTGGATTTAGGATCCAGTGAGGCAACTCGTGCAGGTTCGATTCCTGTCACCCCCACCTAGCTCACGTGCGTACTCAGGCACTGGGCAGCAAACAGCAGCATTTCCTGATACTTTCGGGGTGCTGCTGTTTTCGTTTGCATTAGTTGGCTACTTGGCGCGTAGCCCTAATACGATCCGTTTGTTATGTCACGACTTGTTTCGCGAGACAGGCTTGCAGCGGTTTCACGAATGAGAGTCACAGCATCAATTTGGTTGACGATTTTCATCGGTAGTCGTTCGGTGCCATACGCAGCACCAAAGACATGCCCAAACATAGATGCGATTGTATCGGTATCCCCACCACATTCCACGATCTGTTGGATTGTGGAAAGCACATCGGTTGATTGTGTTGCCGCAAGAATAGCAAGCGGGACGGAATCAACGACGTAGCCAGACGATGCGAATCGCATGGCATAGTCAGGCACTGACAGCCCACCACGAACGTCCATTAGACGGTCGCGCACCCGCGAATCGGGAATTGTATCAACCAACATTGAAAGCAATCCAATATCGAGCTGATTACCGCAGGTCACGTGCCGTATTGTTCGAATTACGGCAGGTGCTCGGTAATCCG
>CAYNJG010000216.1:0-12207 GCA_964397295.1 uncultured Pirellulaceae bacterium | reverse complement strand
CAGTATAGGTAACCCGTTTTTTGATCTACGTTTAGTCGCCATGGATTGCGACAGCCCATGACGTAAATTTCGGGGCAGCCTTCGCTTCCATCGGCTGGAAAAAGATTGCCGGCAGGGACCTCGTAGCTGCCGTCCGGTAGTGGTCGAATGCGAAGTATCTTGCCGCTTCGCTGATGTGTATTCGCGGCGGACTTCTGCGCGTCGTACGGCCCGCGATCAGGTCTTTCGTCGATCGGTGCGTAGCCATGCGAATCGCCACCAGGGTGTGTGTTGTCTCCGGTGCCGATAAAGAGACAGCCATCGGGCCCGAATTGTAGCGATCCCGAATGATGACAGCACTCTTTTCGCTGTTCTTCGAATTTCAGTAATAACATTTCGGACTGCATGTCGAGCTTGTCATCTTTGAGCTCGAAGCGGCTTATGTGTTGACCTGGATAGCCAGGTGGCGAGTACTGCACGAAGATGTGTTGGGTTTCTTCGAAGTTCGGGTCCAAGGCGAAGCCAATCAACCCGTTCTCTTGTTTTGTAAACACTTCGAACTCGGCTACCAGCGAAGTGATGCCCGTATTCGGGTTGTAGACTCGCATCTTGCCTTCGAGTTCGATAAAGAAAACGCGTCCGTCTGGTGCGACTTGCAGCTCCATCGGTCGCATCAGGCCTGAAGCTAATTCGGTGACTTCAAGGCGACTGGCGTCATAGTCGTCGGCCTGGACGACCGGTAGCGTCGTGACAAGGAAAAAAAAGATGACGTATCGCATGCGATTATCTGAATCAAATTGCGGCGGGAGGGTAGGTGGGATCATTGCCAAGGTAGGCTTTTGTTGGCAACATTACCCATTGTCTCGCAAAAGCAACGGCGCATCAATTGCCCGGATGGCCGAGTGAGTTCCTGCCAATGTTCTAGTTGATCCGTTCTTTGACTATTGGAAGAAGTGGTTAAACTAGTTGTTAGATGCATGCTCGGAAATGTTGTCGCCTCTTCACATAAGAAGGTTGTTCTAGCCATGTCGCAAATTGTTCGATGTTGTGTTTGCGACGAGCGAGTTCGGCTTCCGGATGTAGATTCCGACGTTTGGGTTCGCTGTCCGCATTGCTTGGAAGAATTCCCGCTCAGCCGCATCGCGACTGACTTACCGCCGCGTTTAGAAGTTATTGTTGAGCCTACGTTAGTTGTTGATTCGACCGATACGGAATCAAAAAAACAGGCGGCTGCCAAGGCTTCGGACGACGGCGCAGGCATAGCGACAATGCCTGCCGTCGTCGATGCTCAACGTCCGGCGGCGGCAGCTTCCGACATACCCGATGGTGATGAAGCTGTTGGCACGCCAAATCCGAATCTACATGCCAATCGCGTGAAAGCGAGCGGCAAAGGAAACGGCTTGGCTTTCTTCAAGATTGCGCTCGGTGGAATTGCTGGGCTAATGTTGGGCCAGATCATTATTTGGTGGTTGCCACATCCCTATCGCTCCGATCCGTTCGACTTGGCCAAAAACGTACCGTCGAAGCTAAGCTTCCTTTTACCGCCCAACGAATTCGGTTCCGAGGATGCACTGATCTCCGAAGCTTCCAACAACGTTGAAAAAGAGATTGCAGTCTCGTCACCGATGGTTGAGCACGCGATGCCTGGAAGTTCGGACGACGTGGTTCCAGCGATATCGGATGGACCTCCGGTACCGCCAACCGATTTGCGGATCAGCGTTCAAACGGCTGTGGCGGAAGATACGGCATTCGAAGAACGTGGCTCCTACGAAAAACGACACGTTGAGTCGTGGTACGAAGGGCTACGGCAGCTCTCGGTTTGCGTTACAAATATCACGACATTGAGTTCGGTCAATGATGACGTCGTCGAGCAAATGATGGCCTTCTTGGTTCAAGTTGCAAGCGATCAAGAGAAAGTTTCTGCTTTGACCAAAGAAGCGGTTGATCAGATTCGGGCTGGCGAGCCCGTTGACCACCAGGGTATCGTGGTGGCTGGAGAAGTGCTAAGTATCAAGCCAGCGGGTGAGTTATTTCGCACGAAGCTTCATCTGATTGAGACCGACATGACGGTGGACATCATCAGCCGCCAAGATCCCGTTGAGAAAAAAGCGTACGGCGAGAAAGACTCGGTTATGATCCTCGGCGTGGTTCTGGCGACGCCTAGAACGCTGCAAGGTTACAAGGGATCGGATCGTCCTGTGATTTTCGGTGGATTTCCGATAAAGGTCGATGCGTTTGGAGTTGAAGCTTCGGCTGTCGCGGTGGACCTTCAGACGTCGCTTCGCGAGAGTGACGCTTTGCCATCGACGCTATCTAGCTTAAGCCAGTAAGAACGCCGTCGCTGCAGAAGTGAGCGTTACCGAATGTCTCTTGCGGAAAGCCCATCGCTTCGCAAAGACTCATGAGCAGCCGGTTGTGAGGAACGCCATCGAAGTCCATCGCGCGTCCCATTTTCCAGTGGAGTCCACCGCCAACCATGACGAATGGAATGTTGTTGCGCGTGTGTGAATTCCCTTTGCCTAACTCATTTGTCCAAATAATGGTCGTGTTGTCCAGCAGCGTTCCTTCGCCGCCCGGCTCGGGTACGGAATCCAAGCGTTCCGCAAGATAAGCTACTTGCTCGCAGTACCACGTGTTGATTTTGATTAGTTTCTCGTAGGCCTCTTCGTTTGTGTCCGGCTCGTGCGAAAGTTGATGGTGGCCTTCGTCGATGTCTAGCCAACGCATGCGAGGTTGGCCGACGCTGTTGGTGATTTGGAACGTCGAGATGCGAGCAAGGTCGGCCGTGAAACTGCTGACAAGCAAGTCCATTTGCATGCGCGTGATTTCAGGGATGTTGTCGTTTTCGTCTTCGACGTTTGGCGTGAGTTCAGGAACGGCGTGACCGACTTCTTTTTCTTTTTGCGAGTTTGTGAACTGCGTTTGCTTGAGTTCGATGTCACGCACTGTCGCAAGGTGATCTTTCAGTAGTTTTCGATCCTCTTTGCTAACCATAGACTCAATTTTTTTGAAGTCCTCGAGTAAGTCGTCGAGTACGCTTCCGAGGAGCTCGCGATTCTTTTCTTGGCCGTAGAGTTTGTCGAACATTCGATACGGGTCGTCGATCGGCGCGACGGGTTGGTTTGCTCCTGCGTAGGACATGCGGGTCCACGTGTCGGCTCGATCGGGAACAAGAACGCCAAACTCGAGTGAGCCAAATCGCGTTTGTAACGCGGGATCCAGCTGGAGTTGATTCTTAAGAAATTGATCCACGGAGATTCCCTTGGACCAGCCTGCTGGTGTATCCGATCCACCTTGGATGTCACCAGGGAACAACTCGATGCCTGTCAGGAGGCAGCCGATACCCCGCATGTGACCATCGCCATCGCCTTTGATTTTGTTATGCAGCCCGTGCATCGTCAGCATGCGATCTTTGAACGGTTCCAGTGGCTTGAGAATCCGTTTGAATTCAAATTCCGGCCCCATCGTGTCAGGCCAGAAATGTTTAGGGATCACACCATTGGGGCTGAACAAGAAAATCAGCCGTTGCTTGGGCGTATTGCTTTTGTCCCCCGCTGCGAGCGCGAGGCTCGGTAGATGCATTGCGAATTGTGCTGCTGCGGCGCTAACACCTGCGTGGGTGAGGAATTCGCGTCGTGTTGTGCTGCGTGCCATCGTTACTTCTCGTCTTCGTCTTCGTCTTCGTCTTCTGGATCGAGGCTTGCGGCAACAGTAATTTCGACCAATAGATTTCGAATGTTGTAGTTGCTGTTTTTGAAAGACTCGACCAGTCTGTCTTCTAATTCCAAATCGTATGCCGCCGGCGGTTGTTTGACAAAGAACTGAAATGCGCGGTTAACAAACGCTCGATGAGAGTCTTCGTCGTTCGCAAGGAACTCGGCAAGCTGCTTCGGTCCATCGAATTCTAAATCGGCACCTTCCCGATTCGTGTAACGGCCCGTGGCGTCGATTGTGCGACCAAGTTCCGTTGTTCGATATCGACCAATTGCGTCGAAATGCTCAAGCGTAAAGCCTAACCCGTTGATCTTTTTATGGCAAACTTGGCAACTTTTCTCGCTTGTTTGCAGGGTGGTTCGTTCACGCGTGTTGAGGTTCGGGTGCAGCGTAGGACTGAAGGGCGTGAAGGCCTCGTTCGGCGGACGCAATTTACGACCTAGTACGTATCGCAACAAGAACACGCCACGATGAATCGGCGATGAAGCGTCATGGTAAGCTAGTCCGCTCATGAGGAGCGGATGAGTTAGTACGCCATGTCGCGGAGTGTCCGTGTGGGACGTTTTGCCGAACGATTGTTCAGGGTCGGCGAGTTTCCAACCGTCACCGTAAATTTCGGCGATGCGTGGGGACGTGTAAGACCAGTCTGCTAGGAACAGTCGACGGAAGTCGCTTGGTTCGCTCCATACGACGTCGTTGATGAACGCGTCGATGGATGCGTGCAGTTCGTCGACTAACTCGGTGTTGAACCCCGGATATTCGTCTTCCGGTTTGGAAAGTTCGCTGAGGTGACTCCAGTTCAACCAACTATGTAGGAAGTGTTCCGTCTTGGCCCTCGTTCTCCAGTCGTTGACCATGCCCCATGCCATGTCGCGAATCTGACCGTCTGATTTCAATCGATCCTCACGAGCGGCGTTGCGAATCTGGTCGGCGACGGGTAGCGAGTCATGTAGTATAAGCGCCAGTCGTTTGGCTGCTTTATGCGAAGGAGAATGGCTCTGATCGAGTTCGGGGTAAAGAAACCGTGGTGACTTTAGTGCCAGCAGTAGCGATCGCTTGATCGCTTCGACATCGCTTTCGGTCGAGTCAATCTGTGCTTCGACGTATTGCTCTTGCACGAAATCGTCGAGCGGACCGCGAAAAGCTGTCTCAACCATTCCAGTAAGAAACTTTCGTACACGTTGGCGATCATCGTTGGAGTCATTCTCGTGACGCTTCAGGTATTTAGGCCATGCTTCGAAGGCAACTTGATCAGCAAATTCTACCGCGGCCAATGTCGTGGCCTCGATCCATTGACGATCTACTGCGATGCCTCGCTCGTATCCGTAGCTGCGATCGTCAGGGGGCAGTTTCGTTTGCAAGCTGAATGTCGGTTGAGCGTAAACGTTTATTAAAGCTCGTTGTGGAATGACTTGTTTGACGCCGCGAGGGTTCTTCCATGAAAGCGTGATGTTCGCTGGCGGTTGTTCGGTTTTGCGGTTGCGTTGGCTTAGTGCAATGGAGATTGGATAAAGGTAGTTGGCTTCCAGTTGAACTGTCTCGCGGAATTCCGTGCGTTCGGCGGATTGCACATAGTTGTTGATAAGCTCACGTTCGTACTCGCCAAAATTCAGGACGAAAGAGGACTCGCTGTTGACGATGATTTCGTAGCGGCCAGATTGGCTGGGTCGAAGGGCACCTGTCCAATTGATTGAAAAGTTCTTTGGGTTTACACCTTGTCCAGGACCGTCGTGACCAAAATCGAAATCGATGATTGGATCGACTCGGTCGAACTGTACTTCACCGTCTTTTTTTTTGTCTCGGTTGTAGTAGCGAGCTTTGAGTCCGCGTTCGTCGCTATAGTAGTTCGAGTCCGCGAAGCGTATGTAGAGATCAGCCAGGTTGCGACGAAGTTGCGTTGCGGTGAGTCGCGCGAGTCGTTTTCGCGGAGGGTTTTTGGCCAGCTGAGCCTTTGGGCCGTAAAACGTTTCGTAGATATACCGAGCCACGTTCTCTGCATCGTCACCGACGCAAGACGTGGGGTCTTCCTCAGGCATGGTCTCGGTGATCACGCGAGTTAGCTCAGCGATGGATGCATCACCAGCCAGTTCTTGATCGTAAAGATCTTCGACGCCTTCGCCCTTTTCTCCGTGGCATGCCGCACAGGTCTCTTGGAAGAGAGCGGCTCCTTTTTTCAATATCTCGGAGTCCACCGGTTCCCCTGCTATGCCGGATATTGGGCACAGTGTGAAGCAGAAAGTCAGGAACAGACTTAAGAGGTGGGTTTTTGAGCGAATGTTTTTCATCGTGGATGCAAGGGAGAGCGGGCCTATCATTATCGCAGCATCCGGTAATTCGTGTAGCTGAATATTCGACTCAAACGATAGGAAACGGTTGCCGAAAGAACTATATCGGCCTGATTCTCCGCAAATTGGGTATCAGCTAGGTCACGCGTGCGCTATCGGCGCGGTACATCCTGTTATTGGAATTGATTCTTGCGAGCTCATTCATGCGATTTCGACCAGGACGTCGACCGAACGGATATCCATCGGAACTCTTTCCGGTTCAGGTTGCCGTAGTTTTAGCATCTGGATTCTTCTGGCTTCTGCTATTCGTGCGTCCAACGGAAGGTGCCGCTGGTACCGTATCGGTTGAGCTGAATAGCGAGTTGCTGTCGAGTAACGTTGCTATGACCCTTTCACTTCTTTCGCTGTCGGCTTTGCTTGGAGCTGCATGGTTTCGTAGGAACAAAGCAGCTGCTCAGTCACGGAATCCGCAGAACATCGGATTTGGTAGTGCGACGTTTCCCGGATCGCGTGCACTTGTTGTCGATCATCGATTGCCAGAGCGTCAGCAGCTTCGGCAGCAACTCGAATCGCTTGGGCTCGAAGTTTCCGAAGAAGGCAACGGTAGCCGTGCGGCGGATCGTGGGTTGAACGAACGTTTCGATGTCATTTTTATGTCTCTTGAATTGCCCATCATTGGTGGCGAAGGGGTCGCGAAGTTATTGCGTCGGTCGGGGATTCGGTCACCAATCGTAATGGTTTGTCCCATTGGAATAGAAGACGCTGCCGAACGTTTCGAGTTTTCCTTGTTGCAACCTTTGCAGTTAGAAGCTGTCAGACAGATTCTGCGGGCCGCAATTCCGAAGCGATTGCAAGTAGACACTTCGACAACGATTCAAGAAGATTTGGTTGCTCTCGACCAGGCGCTCTCATCTCAGGACTTCGAACAGCTCGCGGTGATCGCACAAAAGTTGCGTGACTGCGGCCGGTCGATAGGAAGTCGTGATCTGACGGTTATTGCTGAGCGACTGGAAACAAGCTTACATGACGACGATCTCCAAGACAGTCAGTTGATGGAAATCCGAGACACGATCGGTGACTTGAACTCGCTAGCCCAAGATTTTGCATCGTCCGGCCACGCTACCGAACATTTTAAGGTTCCCAAGTAGGAAGCGGTCGTCACGCGCGGATTTCGATGATGGAAGAATTGGTTACTGAAGTCGCAGCGGATCCTCAGGTAGTGTTACCGCAAGAAGATGCGAATCTGTCGGACGCACAGCGTTTGGTGATCGAGTCGTCGATTGGTCCTGAGGTTGTGAACTCGCGAATCGCTGTGGTCGCTCGGGATGCAGTCCAGGGCAAACTATTGTCTGCTTTGGAGTTCGGCGGTTACGCGGATCTTTGTCCATCTCCATTCGGTTTGGCAATGTCAGCTATCCGAAAATGGTCGCCAGATGTTGTCGTTCTGGAAATGGCAAACGCACCGCCTTCCGGTTTAGATGTTCTTTCAGCCATTCGTGCTGACGGCAAGCTACGAGAACTACCAGTTCTCGCAATAGTCGAAGACGCAGATGCTGAGATGAAATCGCAAGCGTGGAAAGCTGGTGCGACCGAATTCATATCCAGTTGCCTCGACTCATTCGAGCTTGTCACACGAATCGGCAATGTCATTTCAGTCGCTCAGTTCAAGCAGCACATGCTGGACCACGAAAAACGTCTTCAAGAGGAACTGGGGTTTCGGACGCTCGATTTGAGATCGTCAAACCAACAGCTTGTTTTCTGTTTAGCGCGGGCTGCGGAACTGCGTGACGATGAAACGGGCCAACACGTGCGACGGGTCGGAGCTTACTCCGCATGGATCGCAAAGCAGCTTGGGCTGGACGAGCAGTTCGTTAGTCGCATCGAACTCGCTGCACAACTGCACGATATTGGAAAGCTTGGTGTTCCTGATCGAATTCTGCTAAAGGACTCGGCATTGGACGACAGCGAACAGCAAACGATGCAAAAACACTGTGCGATGGGACGGAAAATCGTACAAGAGAGCGGCGATGAGAATGCTCGACGAGCACATGCTGACAACGGGCACGCACTGTTGGGTGAAACTGATTCCGAGCTCATGCAGATGGCCGCACGCATCGCCCAAACGCATCACGAACATTGGGATGGTAGTGGTTACCCTCTTGGGCTCACTGGCCAAGAAATACCGATTGAGGGTCGAATTACTGCCGTCGCCGATGCGTACGACGCACTAAGCAGCACGCGTCCCTTTCGCGCGGCGCTGCCACGAAACGAATGCTTTGACATTCTGCGCCAGCAACGTGGCACGCAATTCGACAAGAAAGTCGTCGATGTATTCTTGAGCGACATCAATGCCGTGATTGCGATTCAGATCCAGTTTGCGGACTGATCTAGCGAGCTTTCTAGTTCTAGTGCTGCGTCAGGGTTGGTATCTGGGAGAGAGAGGATGGTATCTGGGTGACTGCTGATTTGTTCAGCAGTGCCGAACACAACGCACCCGGTTTTGGCGGCATTCGACAGGCTTATCGCTGGCGGGTGAGATCAGATCTTTGACGCGGCGACTTCTTGAAATTTGCGCCGCATTTTCGAGTTGTCGCTATTTAGGATCCCCTTACGCTGGATCATCAGCACGTAGATTGTTTTCGTTTTCGGATCGACCCAGCCTTGCGTTCCAAACGCGCCACCATGGCCAAACGTCCCGGCGGACAACATCCCAGAAATCTCTTGCGGTTCACGGACAATGCACCAACCCAGTCCCCAGGCATTGCCAGGCGTAAATCCGGTTTTGAGTTCTCCTGTTTGTGGGGTCGTCATTTGTTCAACCGCAGACTCGGTGAGAAGCTGTTGCTTTTGAAACTTGCCTTTGCGAATCATGAGCTGATAAAAGCGACACATGTCTCTTGCTGACGAAATCAGACCACCGGACGGATTGGGCGCCTTTATTTCGGAGAGTTTTCCAAGGAAGCCCTCCTCTACGACTAGCTTGCCATCCTTTTTGTTGTAGAGCGTAACAATGCGACGTATTTGTTTTTCGCCAGGAAAGAACGTCGTCTGCTTCATTTTCATCGGGGTGAAGATTCGCTGCTGCAAGAACGTCTGCAGTGGCTGTCCTGAGACAACCTCGATCACACGCCCGCAAACGTTAAGACCTGGGCTGTATTGCCATTTTGCCCCAGGTTGAAATGCGAGTGGTCGCATTGCCAGAGCATTTACGCCTGCTTCTAAGGTGTCTTCTTCAAAGATCTGTTTGCCAGCCAGCCCGGAAGTGTGTGTGATGCAATCGCGGATTGTAATTGGTCGCTCGACGGGTGTTCCGTCCTTCAGCTTGAGGTCTGCGAATCCGGGAATGTATTTTTTTACTTCGTCATCGATGGAAAGCTTGCCCTCGTCCTGCAGCATCAATAAGCCTGTCGCCACGATCGGCTTGGTCATGGAAGCGATCGCGAACAAGTTGGAAGGCTTCATGGGTTTTTGTTTTTCGATGTCGGCCATGCCCACCGCACCGAGATGCATGATCTTTCCCTTGTGGCTCACGAGCGTGACCGCGCCGCTGATGTCGCCGGAGTCAACGAACTCCTGCATAGCTACATTGATCTCTTCGATAACGGGGGGCGTTTTTTTCTTCGTCTTGAGCTCTTGTGCAAAAGCTGATTGAGCAAGAACGAAGAGCAGGATCGCGACAATTCGAAGAGATCGATGGAATGGCATGGCAGGGTCCGATGGGTGTGAGGCGAGAGAGGTGTGTCAAGGCTGAGTCTTATGTTTTTCAGTTTGCTAATTCTATGCTCCTGGATAGTCCAATGCGAGTTGGCCAGGGCGACGCGACCTATTCGTGTAAATGGTCACGCAAAAGATTGGTGTTTGTAGATCGGGATGCTGTCATTACTTTGGAATTCTTCACTGGGTAAGGATGCCCGCTGAGTGCTATGACCAATGGCCCGCAACATGGAGGTTGCATGATGTTGGTAAGTCCGACTACTTCGGAGGTACGCTGGATCGTGGAACAATCGTTCCAGCGTTATTTTGAGTTAACGAATGAGGATCTTGAGGATCTTATCGAGCTACCGATGATCGAAGACGGTCGTTGTATTGCTCGTACGTATCGCGTTGCTAACCTTTTGGCCATGTGGCTGAAGGATGTTGGCATACTTCAATTCTACGATGAACAAGGAAGAATGCTCCGTCGAGCTAACTTGTTTGCGGATATTGATCCCACGACAACAGCTGCTGCCGCATAGTTATGGATCGCGTTCGCGCAATCGTGCTGCCCGGCATGCATGGAAATGCATTGCTGTTGAAAGAGTTTCAGCAGCGTGCACCTGAGCATTTCGATGTTCGGGTGCACGAGTTGCTGGATTCTGAATGGTCTTACGATCAGTTGTTGGAACGAATGAAACCGCTCGTCATTGACAGCAAACCTTGCGTGTTGATTGCGGAATCGTTTTCGGGGCCGTTGATTGTCAAGCTTGCTGCAGACTTACCCGATGTGGTGACGCATCTTGTTCTTGTGGCAACGTTCGTAACTCCACCGACACCTTGGGCGGCGAAGTGCGTACCGTGGCCGCTTCTGTTCCGACTACCGATGCCGAGATCTTCAGCAGAATTCTGGATGGTTGGTCGAGGACGTTCTCGTCAATTTATTGACCACATTCGCGACGCCGTTGGCCGAACTCCTCCCGGCACGCTCGCAAAACGTATGCGGCAAACAATGCAAGTCAATGCGACCCACGAGTTGTCGCAAGTCCGTTGCCCCGTGCTTTACATTCAAGCCAAGCAAGATCGGATGGTTCCGCCCCACTGTTTGACGGCGATTGAAGAGGTAGCTTCCGCTGGCAATGTGCAATTGCAGACCGAGCAGTTAGATGGTCCGCATTTGATTTTGCAAACGCATCCGTCTGAGGCATGGGACGCGATAGCCGGTTTCGTGAGCTAGACGAGTTAGTTGGTTTCGTGAGCTAGACGAGTTAGTTGGTTTCTTGCGGGTGATCAAGAACACACACCGCAGGAAGACTATTTGAGCTCGAATTTCGGATTGTTGTAACTCGCGTCGTCCGGGACGTCGTTATTCGCTTCGAAGCCAAGTTCTGTCTCGGTGTTGTATCTGGCCGGTAGCATTTCGTCGCCGTTCGCTTTTTCTTTCGTGATTCGAACGCGATAAAAACCGAGAAAGATGCCCTTGGTTTCGCTGCCTGGCCGGGAGATAAAAACTTCGCCCCTGGAATCAGTAACGCCAGAGCAAGCTTGGAACGATGAGCCAAGGAATTCTTCAGGTTCAAAGGTCACGGTAGCACCCACAAGCGGCTTGCGTTTGTAGGTTACTTCGCAAGTTCCGTTGATGACCCAAGACGTAGCAGTTTGATAGTAGACAATGCGTTTTTCGATTTCTTTGGCGGTAACTTTGCCATCACCGTCGGTGTCAATCTTTGGGAACGCCTTAGCCAGACCGGGTGCCGCCTCAGCTTCTTCTTCGCTGATGGCGGCATCTCCGTCTGAATCGTATTGTTCCAGTGCTTTGGCTGCGGATTCGGTCGGCGACAATTCGGGCCTTGCAGGTGCCCGGCTGTTACAGCCGAGCATCGCAAAACTAGTGATACCGAAAAGAACGCAAATACCCAGTCTCACCGCACGTCGCATCATTGCTTTTACCAAGTAATGGAGGAACAACCTTCGGAGGATACCTAGATTTAGTTGGTGGTATCCGCTACTGCTTCGGCACCGTTGCGTGAACCCAATGAAGCGTACACGACAGGGTCCGTATCAAAGGCAATGACACTTACGTGCCCGTCACAGTATGACGCATAGAATCCAGCTTCGTGTGGGCTACCAAATTCTTGTCGGCAGTTGCCCAAGCCTGGAGTGTCACGCTTTGGCCTTCGAGCTTCCCAGCCTAGGAATTGTGGATTCGGATTTGTAGCTGAAGTTTCGAGCTTGGGGAACCAACGGTTCACGTCCCAGTCGTAGCCTTGGCTATTCGAGTTGTTGTCGACGCATGAATCACCCGTCGTGTATTCCAGTGGGTTCATGTACTTCTCACCGACCAGAATTGTTTTGCTTGTGCCGTCACTGATCTGGCTCATGCGAACTTCGGTAAGTCGAGCAGTAATGCCGTCAAAGTCCTTAGGCATCTCTGGAACACCGCATGCGTCCGCACCACCTTCTTCCATGCAGTTTACATCGCCCCAGTGGCCCAAGTTGTGTCCACCGGTACCGCTGTTCATTGCGTAGTCGGTTT
>CAYNJG010000215.1:0-12243 GCA_964397295.1 uncultured Pirellulaceae bacterium | reverse complement strand
CACCTGCTGACTACGGCGGAGGGTGTTCAGGCTCGGCAGTCTTGAGCGCCAGGCCTTCGATCGCGAAGTCAAGTTGCTCGCGAGTCATTGAAATATCGATGGCATTCTTGGGAAGCCGCTTCTGCTGTAGTCGCAGCGTATGTTCCAGCGTCGCTTTTGCATCTGCGTGGCGCCGTTCTCGATTTTCTCTCCTGCCTCGTCGGTACAACGCCCGGTGAGTCTGCGGATCTCGATCGATCTGTTCCAGCGGAGCGGCTCCCCAAATCCGCAGATTCCCGTCGGCGTCGGTCGTCGCCAACTTGGTAGCGTCGTTGGAAAACGCAACACCAAAAACGAGGTCTTTATGTCCACCTAACGAGCGCAACCGCCTTCCGGACCGGACATCCCATAGGTCCACCGTGTGGCTCTCACTCGTCGAGGCAAGTGTTCTCCCGTCCGGCGAGAAGGCGAGCCCCATAGGACGCTGGGCACTCAACGTTTGCTGTTCGGCTCCGGTGACGAAGTCCCAAAGGATGATGCCTTGCTCGCTATTCAATGACCTTCCGAATCCGATCGCAAGCGTTTTACCGTCATGCGAAATATCCAGTGCGGTTGCACGGCGTTCCAGCTCAATCGTTTGTTGTAGTGACCACGTCGTCGTATTCCACACGCGGAGGACGCCGTTATGGTCCACGGTAACTAGCAGTTTTCCGTCCGGCGAAAAACGCAAATCGGCAAAGACATGCTCATTCTTATACAATCGTTCGCCGGCTACCGTGTTGACGTTCGTCGTGCTTAACGGGCTTAGGTCCCACACGACCAAATCAGATCGCTTTGGGCTGTGGTTGAACGGGAAGCCTGTGCCAGCAGCGAGGTATTTGCCATCCGGCGAAAACGCCAGTGACGCTCTCGTTTCGGCTCGGAAATCCATCGGACGTCCGCGTTGGCCCGTCTGCAATTCTGCGTACAAGCGGTCGAGTTCCAGATCCCAAATAACGATTCGCGTCTGATCGTCCATCGCCAGAAGCCGACCATCTGGTGAGTAGGCGACCGAACGGCTACGCACCGGAAGTCGATGAGCAGTACGATCACGATTGTTCCAAACCGTGGTGCCCCGATGGCCGGCGATTGCCAGGGACCTACCGCTTGGTTCGAATGTCACTCGATAGATGCGTTTGGAATAGCTCTTGCGTTCTAGATTGACGACTTCTTCGCTTTGGTTCGAACCGCCCAGAAGATGCAGACGGACAAACGTACCTGCGGGCCCATCTAGAAGCTCCTCGACTTCTCCGTAGTTCATTCCCTTGAAACTCAGCATCGCTGAGTCGGCGTCGCGCGACAGGCCTAGGATGCGATCTCCCCTAGAAACGCGGTCGCTATCCGCCGCTGGAGAGCCTAAGGCAACCGATGCGACGGTTACATATCCTTCAACGAAATCCAAACCAATTCCCACGCCAGCTCCATAGTCCTCCGCTGTTATTGCAGCGACGTTTACGGGAGCGTCGTCGTCATCTAAAAGCCACCTGCTTGTCAAATTCGATTCGTCGGTCGACGCGAACTCCCTTCCATCCAGCGAGAATGCAATTGATCGAACGGGATTGACGGTTGCTTTGATGGAACGTAGCAGCGTGGGTGTGTCATTCCGGTCCGCCTGCAGGGTAGGCGTGACGGTCGACCTGGATTTTTTAGCGTCGGTTGGTAAACGTGAGTCGGGTGCCTCACTCCCGACGATCTCCCAAACGTCGATCGTACCGTCACTTCCACCGCTCGCCAGTTTGGTTCCATCCGGCGAGAAGGCCATTGCCGTAATCTGCTTACCGTGCGAACTCAAGACGATGCTGTCTTCTGGCTGCGTCGTACGATAGAGATGAATCTTGCCCGTCAGATTTCCAACCGCGAACTGAGTTCCATCTGCTGACCAAGCGCACGCTCCAGCCAGAGTGCCGTCTCTGCGACAAACGACAGGCTGCTTACGATTTCTCAACACGGCAATCGCATCGAGATTTGTTCGTCCTCCCGCAACGCCCTTCACGATGTATGACTCACCGTCGGAAGCCAACGCCAGATTCCCTTGTTCGGGAACTATGTTCGCATCGAGTGGGTTAAGTGACTTGGCGGCTTGAATGGAATCGGACGCGATGTTCCAGGTCGCGATTTCACCATCGATTTCCCAACACGCCACGAGCTGACTGTCAGGTGAAAAGGTGACACGCGTTCCTGGCAGCCTGTGTGTCTGCGATCGAGATTGATCTTGGCCAGAGACCGGATCCCCATTCGTGTGGTCGTTACTGCTCGGCCGGAGGTCAATCAGTTTGGTTTCATCGACATCCGGAATAGCCACCCAGCGCCCGTTTGGAGACAAAATCGCATGCGATGCATCGCCGGTCCAACAGTCCGCAACGAGTCGTCCCGACTTGTCCCACTGCCGAACTCCGTTGTCGCCAGTTGTGATGAGATATCCGCTGTCAGAAATTGTTGCGGTGAGCGTATTGCGTACGGTGTGCTTTGCACCTTGATGAATCCGCGTCCATTGATAACGCCAAGAGAATTCTCGCAGATCTGGTTGGTCGTCGACTGGTATCCAAGCTGCCAGTAAGTCTTCCACCTGACGTAATGTTCCGTTGGTGCTATTCCAGATTTGATCTGCGAGCTGGATGTTGTTCACATACAGCTGTTGCCGAGCTTCGGCACGGGCGTTCTCGGCTTGATCTCTTGCTTGAGTTACGTCAACGAGCCGATTGGCCGCGGTCCTTTCAGCCTTCGTAGCACGGAAGGCGAGCCACGTACTGATCACCGTCGCCAACACGAGCAACGTCAGGACGGTAGCGGCAGTGAGAATCGTGGCTCGATTGCGACGATAGTACTTTTTTGCCAAGTACAGTTGACTCGGCGCAACCGCTTGTACGGGTTTGTCGTCCAAGAAACGATCAATGTCCGCAGCAAGATCCTTCGGTGATTCGTACCGCCGATCCCTGTCTTTTTCGAGAGCCTTCAAGACCACGACGTCCAGATCACCGTCCAGGAGTTGACGCAAGCCCATGGGTTCAATTCCACGTTGTTGAGCAATCGTGGAGCGTTCCGCATTCTTGAGCGTACTGAGTCGAGAAGAGGGCTTGGGAGCTTCGACTTCCCTGATCTGGCGACACAGTTCGTCGTAGGCTTGCTTTTGAATCTCGGTCTTATCGAGTGGCGTCGTTCCGGTCAGCAACTCGTACAGCAAAACGCCGAGGCTGTAGACATCAGAACGTGTGTCGATATCGAGTCCACTCAGCCCGGCTTGTTCCGGGCTCATATAGATCGGCGTTCCCATCAGTTTCATGAAGCCTGTGTAGACCGTCTTATCCGTGAGCTTCTGGCCGCTGGTCGCCTTGGCCAATCCAAAGTCGATCACTTTCACGACCGGTTTTGCACCGACCTGAGTCACCAGAACGTTCGAAGGCTTGATGTCGCGGTGGATGATTCCTTTCTGATGAGCGTGCTGCACTGCGTCGCAAACCGTTTTGAACAAATCGAGTCGCTCGCGAGGAGTTGCTTTCACTTGATCGCAGTATTCCGTAATCGGAATCCCACGCACCAGTTCCATCACGAAGTACGACCGACCTGACTCCGTAGCACCGGCATCCAAGACACGAGCAATATTCGGATGCTCCATGAAAGCCAATGCTTGTCGCTCTGCTTCGAAGCGAGCGATCACCTCTTTGGTATCCATCCCTGGCTTGATGACTTTAACCGCAACCTTGCGTTGCACCGGCTCGGTCTGCTCGGCAACATAGACCACTCCCATCCCACCTTCGCCGATCTTCTCCCGAATCTTGTAAGGACCAATGCAATCGACAGGAGCCATTAGATCGGACGACAGGTTATCCGTTTCGATAGCAGGTACGACCGCATCATCAAGTACGCGGCATGTTTGGATATGAGCAGATAACAAGGCTTCGACTTGCTCGCGAAGGTTATCGTCGGTACCGCACGCACCGACCAGAAACGCCTTTCGCGACGCTTCGTCCTCAAAGTCGAGGGCTCGTTCAAAGATGCTTCGTTCGTTCATGAGATTATCTCGTCGCGATATTGGTTTCCCGAAAACGCGGTTAGAACCGACTCCAAGACATAGTGCGGATTCTAGTGGGCAGAGGCTGCCAAGAAACTTCGTCTTTTTCGGAAGTGCGTTTAGTCGCCTGAACTTATCTGGCGGATCAGCCAGGCGCGAGCGAACGACCAGCGTCTGGCCGCAGTTCGCTCGGAAATACCGACGAATTCTGCCGATTCGGCAATCGTACGCCCGGCAAAGACGTGAAGCTTTACCAACTCGGCTGCCTCCTTGTCTGTTTCGGCGAGTTTGGTGAGTGCGTCATCGAGCTCGACCATATCGTCCGTTAGTTCGCTGGCGAGCACTGCGTCGTCCAAGACAACTCGCTCAGCGTCCCCGCCTCGCTTGATCGCCTGCTTTTGCCGAGCGTGATCGACCACGATCCGCCGCATGGCCTCCGCCGCCGCAGAAAAGAAGTGTCCCCGGCTAGACCACTTTTGCGCCTGTTTGGCATCGACCAGCCGAATGTAGGCTTCGTGAACGAGTGCCGTGGCTTGGAGTGTATGGTCTGACGATTCCTGCGACATTCTGTGCTCGGCAAGATTCCTGAGCGCGTCGTACACCAGTGGCAACAGCAGCTCGGAAGCTTTCAGGTCGCCCGATTCGATCTTTGACAGAATTTGCGTGACATCGCTCATGCACAAAAGAATAGCATGACGAAAGAACGGAAGGGCTTGGATCCCACTAATCCCGGCAAAATAAAACGATCGTCTTCGCGACTATTATGCTGGGAGTTAATGTCGTTGTCGAACGCCCGTCAGTCCATGTAGGCCAAGTAACGCGATGCTCTGGCCGGTTGGCCGTGTCACCAGTTCGCTGTGAGTGCAAGAAAGTCGATTTCTCCATTGACATCGAATTGGCCTTACGTCCAATCTCCGTCTTGTGCGAAGTTCTCGGAGAGACAAAGAGTCTGCAAACAACTTTCAGATCGATGTGACTTGACTAAGGCAGTGGTGTTCGCATTCGGTCCGCATCTAGTTCACCCTGATAACGACCGCGAGCAGCAATTCACGCAGTTCGAACTTGATATGCGTTTCGGCTACAATGCGTGCTCTTGGGTTCGCCGGGGGTGGCATATGACTGAAAACCAGCAGATCGATTTCGACTCAATAAGTGAACTGCTTCCTCTTGCAAAAAACGGGGACGCAGAAGCATTTGATTGCCTCTTGTCGCAATTGCGGGCGATCTTGGGAAACTTGGCTCGGAAAAAGCTCAACCCGGCAATCGCCTCGAAAGAAGGCCACTCGGACATCGTACAACTTACGCTCATCCAAGCAGTCGAGTCCTTCGATAGTTTTCGAGGAACGACCGCCGGCGAATTCAACAATTGGATCAAAATGATCCTCGAGAATACGGTGAAGCAAGTGCATCGCAAATACGATGCTCATAAACGTGACTTCCAGCAAGAGCAAACACTTGAAGGCTCCGCAGTCGGCCGTCTTCAAGATCCCGAGCAAACCCCCGGTTCCTTTGCCGCGGCGAAGGAAGAGGTCGCAGCGTTTCATCAACTGCTTGATACGCTTCCATCAGACTATGCAACGGTGATCCGCCTTCGCAGTCTTGAGAAACGGTCTTTTGATGAGGTCGCTAAGAAGATGGACCGCTCTTACAGCTCCGTAACGAATCTCTGGTATCGTGCGATGCTGAAACTAGAGACCGAGTTGCGCCAAGAATAAAGCGTTGAATCTCTTTCGGGATCCAGGTTCGCTCGGCTACTTCTGCAATAAATCATTAACGTTTTCTGGCTAATCTGCCGTTTCCTGAATTCTTCAATTTTCTTGGATGCGGCGCGGTGAATCCGGAAACCATCGTGCATCTGTCTATTTAGAGACCGTCTTAAAGGACACTCACGTGCAAAACGAAAACGAACAAAAACGCCCAAATGCAGATTCGGCCAGCTCAAGAGAGCTGGAGCAGCTGGCAATGCGTCTGCAGGAACTGGCGGATTCGAAGGACACGCCGCATGGCGATGCGGACACCGAGATCTGCGCCGAGGGTCTCGATACTGAAGCAAAGAAGAAACTCGAAACAATCCAAAGCGTAGTCCACTATGTGGAGCGTATCGCGGGCTTGGCCTCTGTTGTTAATCAGAACGAATCGGAGACCGAGCTTGGTTCGTTTGGTCGATTCAAACTGTTAAGTCAATGCGGCGCGGGCGGATTCGCTCGGGTCTATTTGGCTCATGACCCTAATCTGGACCGGCTTGTTGCGTTAAAGATTCCACATCTGAAGAGACTCAGCAGCAATAGTGCTCGCCTTCGATTCGAACGTGAGGCTCGTGCCGCAGCATTATTAAGTCACCCATCGATCGTGCCAATCTTCGAAGCTGGTACGGAGGACTCAGTTGCCTATATCGCATCTGAGTTTTGCGCTGGCGAGACGTTATCCGAATGGATTCAACGCCAAGACGGACCTAGCGACCCAAGATTTGCTTGCACGCTCGTCGCCACGCTCGCGGATGCGATGCAGTACTCGCATCTTCGCGGAATTGTGCACCGCGATTTGAAGCCATCGAATGTCATGCTTGCGAAAGCAGACGATGAAGGTGGGACAGAGTCCTTTGGCGACGAAAGCCACACCTCGCTTGCAAGTACAGTCCGCATCCTGGACTTTGGCCTTGCAAAGCCGATCTTCGAAGAGGAGGACGGCGACCTTACTCAAGACGGTGAATTGGTTGGCACGCCCGCTTACATGGCTCCCGAGCTAGTTTCAGGTGACGACGCAACGCCAAAGAGTGACATCTATTCATTGGGCGTCATTCTCTATCTTCTGCTGACAGGCAAATTGCCACACACGGGAAAGACAACTCTCGAGCTCCTGAAGTCTTTGGAAGCTGGCACGCTCACCGCCCCGCGGCGACACAATCCTTCCATTCATCCAGATTTGGAAGCGATAGCGATGAAGTGTCTGCGGAAAGACTCCGCGGATCGCTATGACGACGCTCTGCAATTGCACGATGACCTTGAGAACTGGTTACATGCGCGACCGGTGATTGCGCGGCCGGCAACTTTGTTCGAACAAACGAGAATGTGGTATCGCCGTGAGCCTAAATTCGCAAACGCACTGTTACTTGCCACGGCCATCCTGTTCGCTGGAATCACGGGGACAGCATGGCAGTTCCGCAAGGCGGTTCTGTATCAACGGGATGCCGAGGCAGCGATGCTTGAGGCGAAGCATGGGCAGGAGGAAATTGCAGCGTCCCTTGCCAAGAATGCGCGCGTTGCGGTTTCGATGTTCGACGAGTATGGCAAGATCGACCAATGGCTGGCTGATAACCCTGGCGGTGATGGGCTGCGTGAAAAAGTTCAACTGGCCGTGGACCAAATCAACGAATCTGATGGCAAGGCCGACACGCGTGAAAACTGGATGGGCCTTACCGACAAGCAGATGACGATGGCTGCGGGTCTTGCCGTGATGATGTTGACGCGAGACTACTGGAAGCAGGGACGCTATGAAGACGCCATTCAACTGGCCACAGAGGCGACCGAGACACACCGAGATAACCGCGTTTGCATTGGAATCTATGGCGGTACGCTTAGCTATCTCTATGGTCGTTACGAAAAAGATAAGGCGTCATTGCGCGAGGCAGGGTATTCCAGTTCGCAAATTGCAGAACAGCGTGAGGCGTTGCGACTCGCGTCACTCGATTGCTTGAAACGCGCCTCCGAAATCGGTTCCCTTTGGCTTGACCAAGCGCATTGGGGAGCGGTCTACGACGATCCTGATTTTCAGAAGATCGTCACGAATTCCAAGTACCCGATCGTCTTCGACAAGATGTCTTCGCGTGAGATGATCGGCACTGTGACCAAGAGCTTTATGACCCAAGGCTTTAAGAATCTTTTCGGCAACAAAAACGTTGATGTGGATGCGGACTCTCGGGTTGAGTCCGACGTCGAAGCAGAGACTGCTCCCATCCCCGACGAATAACTCTTTTCTCTAAGGTAGCCAGCATGAAATCTCGTCGCGTCTCCCGCCCTAAATACAAGGGCAAGCGAACCTGGCTATCTCCCGAAACCCTCGAGCAGCGATACTTGCTTGATGCTGGCGGATTATGCGACATCACGTTTGACGATGCGCAGACCGATGCAATCCGAAACGGAACCGAGCAATTGTCTGCCTTCTTTGACAATGTCGAGTCGCTGGACGTTTTCGCTCAACGACTGAATTTGTTTTACCAGCAAGACTCGCAACCGTTTTCGTTAGGATCACAGCTGGATCTCGGTGACACGTTTCGATCGGCCATCGTAGACCCAACTGCCTCTTACCTGTCGGCGGCTTCCAGCCCGACGAGCCTTGGCCTCGCCAATCAATTGCGATCGCAGTCACTAGTCGATTCCGCGGTTGGTGGAGAAACTTCTAACGGTCCATCGTCACTGCTTTTTGATGTTGAGTTCGGCGATAGCGTGACGATCAACGACTTTCGCCTCGGACTCAATACGATCGGTGAAGTTCTGGGAGTGGAGCTCGATCAAGAAGTCAGTGGTGACTTGACGATCAGCCTGGGCGTTGAGCTCACGTACGGTGTCACACTCGATTCCGATGGTCTTATCGACGGCTCGCGCGACCTGCAAGACATCTTCTTTATCGACGATTTGCGAGTCACGCTTGGCGTTGACGCTACGCTGTCTGGTGCGTTTGCCGCGCAAGTTGGCTTCCTTGATGTCATGGCAAACGTTGACACGCAAGACTTTACTGCAGACATGGACGTGATTCTCTCCGTTGATGAGGCGTTTCAGGATGAGAACGGTCGAACACGACTAAGCGATTTGACGGCTGGGTTCGAAGCGTTGTCACTGGTCGATGTTGAAACAGTTGTGAACGAAGTCAACGGAGAGCTGGCATTCGATGTTGCTGTGGGGCAGTGGGAATTCGACGGCACACCAGAAATCATGATCCAGGGAGATCTCGTCGGTGAAGAAATCACCGCCACCTCGAATGCAGACTATGATCTTGCAACCACGCCCTTTCGAAACATCAACGCTTCGGTGGTGGCCTTGGGCGCAGATGCAGTTGGCGGATGGTTTAACGGTCTCGTTGGAGCAGGCGTACTGAACACTGCGGTTCCATTTTCAACAGCCAGGATGGGTGATCTCCTGCCTGTCAGTAGCGGCTACAGCGCGTTGAGTGCTGAGTTGAGAGATGCAGACGGTCTGCCAACGTTTGATTCGGCGCAGACGTTTTCGCTGGGCGACTCGACATTGTCTGGTTACGACCCCGCGACACAGACTCTGCTTTACGACGTCAGTTTAGATCTGGGGGCGTCTGAAATAGAACTGCCGATCTCGCTCGGTCAGGCGGTAGGCCCGATTAATGGGTTGGCTGCAAGTAACACTCAAACACTCAGTAGCGCAGCGACTGCAACGTTCACGTTGGGCGTCGATCTGTCGGAGCTAGTCGAGGCTGAGTTCGGCGTTGCTGGGGAAAAATCGACGGATAGTCACGCTCCCTCAGAAGCCATAACGGTCAGCAATTTCCGGTTCACGGGAAGTGTATTGCAAGATGCCAGCGGTATTTCTGGTGAGGCGCTCTACGGAATCCTGGGATTGGACATCGGCGATATCTCCGTGCAAGGCGGACCTACAATCCTGATCGAATCGACCGAAACGAAGTCTGTGCGTGAGTTGATTGCCGGGTTGCTTGATCCGGAAGAAATTCTGGAAACAACAATATCGGGTTCAACTGATATCACGCTACAAGAGATCTCGATCGGTGATAGCCTGTTTGCATTGCCAAGCAACGCCTCCATTGTGCTGAGCAAAAACGACCTCACTTCGAATCAAGTTCAGTTCTTGCCACAGAATGTGGGACCATTAAGCCAGTTCAGTGACCTTTCGTTCGATCACATCCTGAACGACTTGCTTCCAGCGGTAGAAGATTTCACTCGTTCGTTTCAAGATGCGAGTGCAAACAGTCTTTCCATTGTGCGCACGGATCCCAGCGACATTATCGATACGAGGTTAGACGGGTTCTCGAATGAACTTCAAAACCGAATAGACGACTATTCGGAAGAGGCAAGTGGGCTGTTGAGTTTGCAACGACTCGCACCGTTGCTCGAGCAAGAGTTCGAATTTGCAGCCGGTAACAACGTTGACATTGCGTTAATGACAAGCTTTGACGCAAGCGGCAACGACTTGAGGCTGGATCTCGATGTTACGTTCGAGGGTGGCAATGCCGTTCCGTTTGGTTTGAACATTTCCCAATGGATCGATAACACGAGCAGCGACGGGCTAGTCGCAGGCGGAGAGATTTCGACGGACGGGCTAATCGTTTGGAATGCCAACGTCACACTTTCATTGGATTCCGGCTTCAACTTATCGAACCCAATTCAGCCGATTCCGTATCTGTACGATTCGACGCAACTGTCGGCGTCGTTCGAGGGCGCCGCGGGGCTTGACGCAGAAGTCTCGTCGTTAGGAGTCCTTGGCCTAGCGCTGGACGGAGTCCTTTCGCTCACGAACGTGGACGCAGACACGCCGACGCTGATGGTAACGTTACCACCATCAGCTACTGGCGGACGTTACCAAATAAACCAGCTCGGCGGTCTTAATCTTAATGCCGATCCGATTCAAACAGCATTGGACGTCAATCTTACGATGTCCTTGATGCCGCTTGAGGAAATTCAAACGACGCTGGTAGTCGATGATGGTGTGGTCGTAGAGGTGCCGGATTTCGAGGAGATGTTTGACGCCGTTCAAGGACTGGAGCTCAATCTGTCGGCGCTCGCACAAGGTGTAGACGGACTTCTCACGGGGCTCGAGAACGCTTTGTCAGGTGAGATATTCGGATTGCAGATTCCTGTGATCGGCGAAGCGTTAGAAAAGCCTGCGAATGCTGTTCGAGAGTTCCACGAGGCGATTCAATCGACGCTCGATGACGTTGCATCCGAAGGTGCCGATGTCATTGCTGATGCTTTGGAGGCGTCATTGGTCTCGGTATTCGATGGCTTGGTGAACGTTGATGTAGTTATCGATGAGCCAAGCCAAGAGGTGTTACTCACGTTCAGCAGACCCGAGGGTCAACCTGGACTTGCCTCAACGTTCGACGCGAATACGACGCTAGGCCTACCCGCACTGGGAATCGACATTGATGCTTCCTTCGTTTCCAGTTTTGAGCATGATTTTGCGTTCACGATTGGCGTAAACCCAAATGACGGTGTGTACCTGTCCACAAACTTGCCTGAAGAGTTTTCTGTCGACGGCAGCATCCTCGGCTTTGGCGGACTCGAGGGCCGACTCGGTTTTCTTACCGTGTCGGGCGAGATACTAAATCCGCTAAGCCCGCTGTTTGATGGCCACATCGGTATCGACCTTCGCGACCCGAACAATGACGGAAAGTTGACTCTTGCCGAACTAGCGGAACCTGGCTTTCAGTTCGTCCACCTTGATGTTGAAGCAGCGGCTGATCTGCAAGTCGAGCTTCGGGCCGAGGCGCTCGCGTTTATGCCGGAGCTGGTGACCACCCTCGATGTGAGCTGGAATTCATCGGCTGGCGTTCCGCCAAGTGTTAGCTTGAGCGATTTACATATTCCACTTGATGGATTGCTGGACAACTTTCTCGGTAGCTTCATTAATACCGTAGACGACATCGTTGCTCCGATGATTCCCGTGGCTGAGGCGTTGACGGCTCCGCTCCCGATAGTATCTGACTTATTGCTCGATGCAGGAATCACCAGCGAAACAACCTCGCTTTTGACATTGGCCGAGTTGGCCTTCCCATCCATTGATACTGGATTCATCGAAGCCATTAGTGCAGTCGCAGGCATTGTGACGGAAGTCGGTGCGGTTCTTGATGTCATCGAGGGTGATCCCGGTGAGAACATCCGCTTGAGCTTCGGAGATATTAACTTTGGCAATACCGACTTGCGCGACGAGGATGCGTTAGCGGATGGATTAGACCGCCTGATCACAGCGGGCAACCCGCTTGGCACCCTGGCCGCAAGTGCCGCAAGCGGTCTGGCGGATACCCTGGGACTGACACCAGACGGCGGCGACAAGAGCAACGGATTTAGAGCGAATGGATTTAGCATCCCAATTCTTGAAGATCCCACGTCCATATTCGGATTGCTGCTCGGGCTGACCGACGATGTTGGGCTGATCACGTGGGACATCCCGGAACTCTCATTCTTCGTACCGATTGACATCAGTTTCGCGTTTCCTCCATTCCCAGCACTACAAATG
>CAYNJG010000214.1:0-12286 GCA_964397295.1 uncultured Pirellulaceae bacterium | reverse complement strand
GCTGGGCTGTTGCCACGTGTCGGCACGTCGAGCAAGCCTGGGGAGTCGTTAAAGAGAGCGCCGTCTGTCGAGCGATTCATAGCTCCAACTTTCTAGAAGAGTCGTTGCGCGAAGTTGCGACGAAGGAAAGGAAGGTCGCGAGCTATGGCCACTCGCCCAATTCGACTTCTTTCATGATGTACCGTCCGTGTCGCAAGATCTTGATTTTGACACGGTCGCCCGGCGCGTTTTGCCCAATCAACTCGGACAACGCCGGCTTCTTTTCTGTTTCTTCCTTTGGATTCGGCTGAGGAATCACTGGCGGGACAAGCTTTGACAACTGTTCCGCCGGAAGAAATTCGGTAACGATTTGGCCGTTGTATTCGGTGATAACATCGTTGGCGAGAATCCCCGCTTTGCTGGCGGCCTCATTGGGCGTAACGCCTTTCACAAGGCATCCTTTGCCGGTACGTTCCGCCTCGCCCGAGATGCCAAGAAATCCGCCAACACCATATCGCCCAGCAATTTGGCTATGTTTTTCCATCAGTTTGTTGAATGCGTCTGCCGAAATCTTGCTTCCAAAAATGGAAAAGGTTTTGAGGGCCGAGCTGTCGCCATCGATGAATTGCAAGCATTTGTCGCTAACATCGCAATAGTAGATTCGCAAGTCTTGCAACGATGACATATCGCCAACTGCAGCCATGCCATAATCGGTGACGCCCGCGCGACTTAGATTGAGGCTAACGATATTGGTGGCTTTCGCGATCTGAAAAAGGTGCTCGTCTTTGAATTCTTTGCCCTGTGCCTTGACCGCTAGCCTTGGATAGCCCGTTAGCCAACTGACGTACACCAAATCTTCCGCGGTACCTTTCCAGTTGTCGCCGATCGTGACGGTTTTAGCGTAAGACCCGTAGGCATAGGTGTAAGAGGTGTTGATGATTTGATCAAAGTCAGCGCCTAAACGTCTTAGAATGCGTTCGGCTCGTTCCGTGCGTAATGTCCGGATCGAACGCAATGCGTCGTTTGCACGCTGTGCGCTTGTCGTTGCGCGATTGGCAGCCAATCGTCGAAGTGCGTCTTCGGCTTGTTGGGAAGTTGTAGTTTCTGATACAGCCAGTGAATGCAATATCGCCAGCCCCCGCTCCATTGATTCGATGTCAACGTTTTCGATGCTATTCGCCAACGGTTCAATCACGGGGCCACCGGCGGCGACCAAGCTTTGCGTTGCCCACTCTCGAACGGCGAATTCGTTGGATTGAAGCCCGTCAATCCACGTTCCGATTTCGGTTGCACTAGGTGAAGGCGGATCGCCAAATGCCGAAAGGGGTTGAGAAACCGCAATCATCGCAATCATGAACGGCATTAGGAAGCTTCGTATACGCATGCCCCTAATCTAGTCGATTCGTCGCAGTTGGCCTACTTCGCTGTTCGGCTTTATTGAGCGCGCAGACACAAACCGTTAACTTTTTAGTTGTTTGAAAAGTTAAAGAGTGGTCCGCGAAAGACGTACGGTCGGGTGATCTGCTGCGAAAAGCTGTCACCAACTGGCTGACGTGGGGCGCGTCGTGAAGCCGGCGGCCGCTGTGGGTAGTACCCGGCAGGAGTGCCGGACGTACTTCGCCGATTTACTCGTGAAGTTGAGTTTGCAAACCTATAGCTTTGCCGTCGAGTAACCGCTGCTTGCTGACGTTGGACTCGCTTCTCCAGCACGCTGACCATATGGTCCATCACTACGCTCACGCCGATCGGGGTAAGCTTCTGAAGCTTCTTTTGAAAGTCTTGGATTTGGGCATCTTTGTACATCGCTTGCACTGCCCAAAAATCGTTGAGCCACTGATTCGTGACTTTCCATTCGGGAGTCTCGGTAATAACTCGCACGTTCACCGAGTTGCGATACCAAGCTTGCGCGTCAGCTTTAGGCATTTCTCCGATTTGCTTTAGTAGAGACTCCATGTCGTCCTTCGCGAACAAGGCTTGTTCCATTGAAAACTCGGTCACCCACTTAATGGCAGACAACTGATCTGTGTCGCTCATCGCGCCGTTTCGTCGCACGTCTGATTCCGAGGCAACGTTTTCCTTCGCCGCGCAGAAAGCGATGCGGTTCTTTGCCGCGTCGGCGAACAGTTCCGGCTTGCTTTCCAACAAGGTCAGCAACTCTGTCATTTTCAGATAATCCGGAGCCTCGGCGAATGCGATGCTTGAAGAGAATGCGATGAGAAGGCTCAACGAGAAACAATGCGAACGGAATCTCTGGTAAGACATAAGACACCAATCAATAAGCAACCAATTTCTAATTAGCCAAGCCCAAAACCAGTATGCAGGACAGCGACGCGTTTTTCTAGATGCGATGGCCGGTTCGCAAAACGCATTTCCATACCTATGGTGGCATATGTAAAGTTGGCCGCGAATGGAACGATTATGTTTTCGCATACACAGTATGAACTATTGGACTTTGGCAATCGGCGGAAGCTCGAACGGTTCGCGAGTATCGTCGTTGATCGCCCCTGTCCGGCAGCTGTAAATGCTCCGAACACAGAACTGTGGGAAACCGCAACGTCTCACTTCGACGCGGAGCGAAAACCAAAATGGCGACACGCTAAACAACTGCCAGACAGTTGGCACGTACAGTTTGAAGATCAAACCTTCTCGTTGCAAAGTACGCCATCCGGGCAAGTTGGGATCTTTCCAGAACAGGCAGTGAATTGGCAATTCCTTAAGAAAAAACTTGCCACGCGCGATCGTCCGAAGTTGCTGAACTTGTTCGGCTACACCGGCGGCAGCACAATCGCGGCCGCCAGAGCCGGTGCGGAAGTTGTACATGTTGATGCTGCTAAGCCAGTCGTGACATGGGCACGACGCAACGCGGAGCTTTCTGGTTTGGCGGACGCGCCGATTCGTTGGATCGTGGAAGACGCGGTTAAATTCGTCGCTCGTGAAGTAAAACGAGGCAATCGGTATGACGGGATCGTGCTTGATCCGCCAAGCTACGGACACGGTCCGAAAGGGGAGGAGTGGAAACTCACCCGCGATCTCTTCAACCTGCTTAGCGATTGCAAGCAGCTGCTTTCGGAAATGCCCTGTCTGTTTTTGCTTTCGTGTCACACCCCGGGATTCGGTGCGCCGGAACTAAGTGCGGCGCTAAGCACCTGTCTTTTCGGTTCGTGCGGTGCCGGAGTAAAAACACGTGACCTATCGCTCGCGACGTCTGATAGTCGACGACTCTTTGCAGGTCATGCGGCGTATTGGCCGTAAGTCACGCGGCATTTCACCGGAGGGCTTGCGCTCGTTCCGCTTCTGTTTACACCCGCTGTTGCCACTTCATGACTGGGCTAAAATGCGCCCTCACCCTCGAGAAAGAATATGACTATCTACTTTGCTGCCGGTTCGCCGGACACTGAACTTTCCGACAACGACCTCCGCGACGCGCTGCAGAAAACGTTAGCTCAACTTGGTCCGCGAGAGCGTGTGCTTGCGATTCCGCCGGACCACACGCGTGACAAGAGTCATGCGGGAACATTGACTTGCCAACTACATGAACTCCTGGGCGACAATTTGGTCGATGTGATGCCGGCGCTCGGTACGCATTTTGCCATGAACGATGAGCAGCTAACTCGGATGTTCCCGACGTTGCCTAAGTCGCTCATACGCGTTCATGATTGGCGAAACGACGTGGTCACGATTGGCGAGGTTTCCGCTGACTTCGTTTCGGAAGCTACGGACGGAATACACACGCGAGCGTGGCCGGCTCAGTTGAACAAACTGGTTTGGGAAGGCAAGCACGACGCCGTCTTTTCGATTGGCCAAGTCGTTCCGCACGAAGTCATCGGCATGGCGAATCACAACAAGAACCTCTTCGTCGGCACGGGTGGTCAGCTTGGCATCAACGAGTCGCACTTTATCGGTGCGGTCTACGGTATGGAACGCATGATGGGGCAGGCCGACACGCCGCTGCGCCGGATCCTGAATCGCGCCGAAGAGCTGTATTGCAAAGATCTGCCCGTCATCTACGTGCTCACTGTTGTCGGCGGAAAAGAGGATGGCTCGACGGCCATTCGTGGTTTGTACATTGGTGACGGTAGGGAGTGTTTTGAGATGGCCGCCGCATTAGCGAAAGTCGTGAACTTTACGTTGGTCGAAGAACCGCTCAAAAAAGTCGTTGTGCGGCTCGACCCGAAGAAGTTTCACAGCACGTGGATAGGAAACAAAGCCATCTACCGAACACGAATGGCCATCGCGGATGAAGGGGAACTGATCGTGCTGGGCAAAGGTGTTTCGACGTTCGGCGAAGACCCACAAATCAACGTGCTGATCGAAAAGTACGGTTATCGGACATCGCCCGAAATCTTGGCGGCCGTTGAAGAGCACGACGACCTTCGCGGTAATCTGTCGGCCGCAGCGCACTTGATGCACGGCACATCGGAAGGTCGCTTCAAGATTACATGGTGTCCGGGCGAATTGACTGCCGAACAGGTTCGCGGCGTTGGCTATGAGTATGCCGATTTCGACGAGATGGATGCTAAATATCCGGCAGACAAAATGAAAGACGGGTGGAACGACGTCGATGGCGAACGCGTTTACTACGTCAGCAATCCGGCTCTAGGTTTGTGGGCACACGAGAGTCGATTGGGGTAGGTTCACGAGACGCGGGCTTGATTGCAGAGTTGCCTACGGGGTTGGGCTCCACGAATCGCGTGGGTCTAACGCTCGTTTTCCGAAAAGGTGAATCGGGCCATCGTTCGTGGGCACGATGATCTCTTCCGTTCCGTCGCGGTCAATGTCGACGAGAATCGCATCCGTTGCATCCTCCGGAACAACAATGCCGCTTTCGCCCGGCATCACTGGTAAGAAACTCCCGTCGCCGGTACCGCGTAGCAGTAAACCAACGCCACCGTCGAAGTGACCTGTTTCGGGTTGCGGGCCAAAGAAGTTTTGTGCGAGCACAATATCCAAGTGTTCGTCGCTATCAAAGTGTCCCGTAACGATGCCACAGATCGGCGAGACTTGGGCGAGTGTGGGCAGCGGACGGAATTTGAAGCCGCCTTGGCCGTTGTTGATGAAGATGCCCGACGTCAACGTATTCGCGGCGAAACGAAGTGAGGTATCGAGGCTCTTCGTCGAATAGATGTCTTCGAGCGAAGCGCTGGCGAACGCGTGAAACGTACCGAACTTGTTTCCGAGGAATGGCATTGCATTGGTCGAGCAACTCTTGCCGCGAACGGGGAATAGTTTTTCGTCTTCATATTCCGCTTCGACTAAACGCTTGCGCCCTGTATTCTCGAAGTCCCCGTAATAAAGCAATGTCGGTTGTTCTTCGCTTGCGTGGTATTTGGTGTTCCAGCCAAAGTTACCTGCGACGAAATCCATGTCGCCGTCGTTGTCTACGTCACAGGTTGCGAGTTTGTTCCACCAGCCTAGTGATGATGCCAAGCCGCTCTGTTTCGTTTGATCGACTAAGTGGCCTTGTTCGTTTTGGTAGAGCTTGATTGGACCCCATTCGTGTGCGACCAAAAGATCGAGCGATCCGTCACCATTGGCATCGCACCATTTGGCGTCGGTAACGAGTCCAGTGGTCTTCAAGCCCGGTGCGTATTCGTCTGTGACGTCAGTGAATTTTCCGCCATCATTGCGCAGTAGGTAGGAGCTGGGCATTGCTGGATACTGACCGGGAATAACGCGGCCGCCAACGAACAAATCTGTGTCGCCATCTTGGTCAAAGTCACCACCGCGGACCGCTAGTCCGCTGGAGAGCATTTCAGGCAGAGAATCCGTAGCCCGGGTGAAGGTTCCTTTTCCGTCGTTCAAGTACAGCCGATCTTGAAGCAGCGGATCATCGGGTTCGCATTCGACGCTGCCGCTAACGACGTACATATCTAAGTCTTCGTCGCCGTCTGCGTCGAACAGCAAAGTGCCCAGATCTTCGGAGTCCGTATCAATCGCGAACGCTTTCGATGTTTTTGCGGTCAACGATTTTCCATCGTTTATCAAACAACGCGTCGGTTGACCGGATGCGCCGCCTACAACGAAGTCAATCGTACCGTTTCCATCAACATCGCCACTCGCAACTGTTGGACCTAGTTGCGAAAGTTGATTGGGCAAAAGCGGCTGCCGTACGTAATCGTTGAATGGGGTTTCTTCGTGCTTGATACCATCGAACAATGGAAGGCTTGAGAACAACGGCTGTGATATAACTTTTGCGTGGAGGCCCGGTGTTTTGGTTTCTTCGATTACGTAGAACTTATCAGCCGCCAAGTCGTCGAAATTCTGGGTCCCTCCGTTGGGCCAAAGTATTTCAAGGGACGTAATCTTTTCCCTGTCTCCCAGGCCGAAATGCACAAGCGGTTCATTCGCCGCCATATATCCTTGGCACGAGTTGATGTAACGAGTCAGTGTAACGCCGTCTGCCAGGGTCGCTGTGACGGTGGCACCAACACCCCATGCGTTTGAATTTGTGCCAACAAGACGAAGTAGAACGCGGTGCGAATCGTTGGTGTCATTGCGATACAAGCCGGCGGTCTCTTCAGCATTGTTGACGACGATATCGAGGTCACCGTCGCGATCGAGATCGGCATACGCAGCTCCGTAACTGACGTGTTCTCCGCCAAGTCCCCAGTCGTTGCCGGTGTCGACGAATTTTAAATTGCCACCGTTGCGATATGCCAAGTTGGCATCGCGCCGTTGGGGCGAGTCGAGCCAGATTTGAATCTTTTCTTCTTCCGTGGTGGCTCGACTCGACTTGTTGCGAATGTCGCTGTTCGTCCAATCACGATTCATACCGTTGGTCACAAATAAATCAGACCAGCCATCTTCGTCCAGATCGCCAAACTTCAGCGACCACGTCCAATCGGTGTTTGCAACGCCGGCTAACTGAGCGATCTCCATAAACCGATCCGTTCCCGTGTGCAGGTACAACGCGTTTCGCATGTACTGCCGTGGGGTGGGATGAACGAGGAACCAACCGGTCGTGCTCATATCGCCCATCGAAGCTTTTTGCTTGTAGTGATTTGACCCCGACATGTCGGCGCCCATGAAGTCCATCCAACCATCGTTGTTGATGTCCGCGGCGTCGGTGCCCATCGAATACCAAGGCGTATGAGGGAACGATTGCTTCGCAACATCTTCAAACGTGCCATCACCATTGTTTCGGAAAAGCTGATCGGGACCGTAGTAGTCGTTCGACACGTATAGATCGGGCCAGCCGTCTCGGTCGTAGTCCCACCAAGTCGCGGACAGTCCCCAGAAGTTGCCGGTGATATTGGCTTCTCGCGTGACGTCCGTGAAGGTGTTGTCGCCGTTGTTGCGAAACAAGTGATCGTATCGACCGGCAGAGATTACTTTTGATTCGTCTTTAGCTTCAATGACGTCGATGTATTCGAGATCTTCTTCCGCAACGATCATGTTGCCATTGGCATCTTTGATGGGAACTCGTTTTTCGTCGGGCTCGGTTCGATTTGTGACGAGGTAAAGATCTAGATCACCATCGCGATCATAGTCAGCGAAAGACGCCATCACGCTGGCAGTTTTGGTGTCGATTCCGAATTGTTTCGCTTGCTCTGTGAAGCCACCTTTTCCGTCATTGATGTAGAGCTGGTTCGGTTGGCCGTTGTTACAGATGTAAAGATCGAGGTCCGAGTCGTTGTCGATATCGATGAACGAGGCGCCGAGTGCTTTCGCATTTGCGTTGATAGTTTTGCTGGTGACGTCTTCGAATCGCAGGCCGCCGAGATTACGGTAGAGCTTACTGCCAACGTTAGGCTGAGTGAGAAAAATATCGGGCCAACCATCGCCATCGTAGTCGCCCACGCAAACGCTGCCGCCGGGAAGTGAGTTGTAAACTTCTAATCGATATCCTTCAGGTGGAGACCAATTGTGTCCAAAATCGAGGCCCGATTGTTCAACAGATAGAGATGCGAAACGTTTGCCGTTGGAAGTTGTTCGGGCTGGTAGATCTGCAGCTTGGAGACCGTCACCGATGGTCTTCAGTTCGAACGGATTGGGCGTTGCGATCGTTTCGTCTGCGTGGGGTTCGCCGACGTCACTCGCCACGGTTTCCTCAACGACTGGTGCTGTCGTGATCGGTGGCGCTGGTGTGGTGGCTTTGCGGCATCCGGTGGCGAGCAAACTGATGCACAAAAACATTGCGGCGGTAATCAAAAAGTGATTTGCCATCGTGCGAGTCTCGTGTCGAAAGTGAAGCGGCATGGGCGCATGCCCTCGGCGTATATAGACAATCTAGAGCGGATTGGCGAAAGCATGTTACAAACGGTTCGCCGTCGACGTTTTGCCAACGATTTTTGCCAGTTTGACGGAGGTCTTGTACCTATGCCGCTGTAAGTCAATAAAAGTGTTACGTAGCTCTCTATGCTATTCTTGGTTGGCATACGCCGCCACCGCATGGATTCGCAAGAGACTCACATCTGCTGCCAGATATCCGGTCGTTACGAATGCAGCGGTGGCCAGTTCAAGAAACTGAGCGAGGACGGCGGATCGCAGTCCTTCTCAGCAGGCATAGAATCGCGAGCGTTGTGAGAACGATCCCCTGTGGTTCCGGCGCGTTTATCACCGATGAAGCTTCTAACCCAAAATTCGACGATAGGATCAAGAAGTCAGGGAAGCCAATAGTCCCGTCACAATCGAAATCTCCCTGCGACCAGCTACCCGTGTTTCCGAAGCTACGAGATAGTGTCAGGAAATCGGCGAACTGTACGGCGGAGTTGAAGTCTGCGTCGCCGTTCAGAGTATTCGCTTCCGCTAGAAGCAGCGAGAAGTCTTCGAACGTTGTAGAACCATCTGAATTCAGATCGAAGTTCGCGTTGCTCTCCTCGCTTGCAATTCCCGCACACAATACGTCGATGTCGTGAACGTTCCGTTCACCGTCGTTGTTGATATCGCCTATCAGAATGTCGCTAAGCACGATGTCGTCAATTGCGAAGTAGGCGGGCGTGACCATTCCCGCTGCATTTGAGTCCGAAGAATCGAGATTGAAGTACAGTCGACTCGCCGAAGCAAGTGGAGAGAGATCGAGCGTTTCCCAAGTGTCGAGAATGGTGTCCTGCGTATCGTCTTCGAAGCGGAAGTCAGCTAAGAAAAACGTCACAGTTTCGTCGAGCAGTTGGCCTTCGTCTTGTGTGCCATGAACCGTCAGCCGAAAAAAGTCAGGATCGGTCCCGGTTGGCCCACCAAATTGTTTGGCGAATGAATCGCCGAATTGCATCGACAACGCGGCGTAGGTGGAGTTCGTTATTTCGAGCTGTTCGATTCGTTTCCCAGTTGGAATATCGATGTGCGGCAACGCGTTGAGTTGTTCGCTGTCGTGCGGGTCGAGATTGTCGATGTAGCCGAACGCGATCGCGTAGTTGTCATCTCCTTCGCCGTTACCACTTCCGGTGAAGACACTCGTCTGGCTCGCAACGCCGGGCGTCGTTCGATCGGTGCGGTTGGAAATGGCGAAGCCGGACCAGTTGCCGAACCGCAAGTTGAATCGATTGACAAATGACAGATCGCCACTTTGCACGTACCCAATTCGATCAGTGCCGCCGAACGGACCTGGTTGTTCAATGCCCAGTTCTTCGTCGACGGGACCAATCCAAAACGACTCCGGTTCGAGTTCCCAATCTTCGAAGTCAACGATTTCGGCGGCTGCTGTGCCAATATGAACGAGCACGAGCAACGCCGTTATCGAGAACTTCAAAATACGCGCAAGGTGCGATTCCATTCTTTCATCCTTACTGACGGCGTCGCAACAAGCCGCAGGCTACGATCGCAATGAAGAACAGCGAAGACGAGTTGGGTTCGGGTGTTAGGTGACGAGCACCTACAGCATCCAAATCAAAACCACCGTTTTCGGCTCCACCGGGCCACGCATCGAGGATCCCGTTGCCAGCCGCATCTAGGAAAGTTCCATCGCCTGGGATGTCGATGATGCGAACATATTCGATGTTGTTAACGTCAACGCTCGTTCCAGCAAGGTCAGCTAGATCGAAACCCGTACCACTGCCCGCTGGATGAATGCCTGCGAGATTCGAAATGTTGGTGATGTTCACACCTGCAAAGTCGCGACCGAATCCTGCTTCTATTTCGGTGTCGGCAGTTCCAGCACCAGGTTCGACGTTTAGCGAAGTCGATGGGAAACGCTCGAAGTCTGTGCCGTTGCTGGATACTTCGACGTACGCCAGTTCAGCAAACCAAAATGGTTCTGTAAAGAAATTGCCCGCGTTTTCGAAGACCGCGAAATCCCAACCGGGGCCATCTGTGATCGCGAAAGGGAGCGAAAGCGTAATGCTTCCTGGACTATTCTGTTGTGCGATTTCGGCGGCGTCCAAGTCGCCCAGTGAAACCAACACCTCGTCAGCTCGTCCCAATGCGTTGGATTCTAGGCCAGCAGCAGATCCTGATGGTGTTGGTTCGAAAGTGATAACTTCGTTCGCCCAGGCGCGGATGTCGGCGGGGGAAATTGCGACGTTGTCGAATGGCCCGGCAGCGGCGCATGGCAGCATCAAGAGGACAAGGAGAAATGCAATGCTGGCAGAAGTAGAAGAATGTCTCATGAAAATGACCTTAGCTCATCGCGCGTACGTCCGTCCTAGCGCAGCAAACTGCAAGAGACGAATAAACGGTGATGAAAGTGTAAACTTCGAGCACCTCTGTCCGTGGCAGAGACGTTCAATCAATGTGCAGGTAGGTCTTCTGACTTCTACGAGGTGACTCGCCTTCTCGCTACCGGAGCAGCAATGGCAAAGATAGAATCACCTTTTCGTAGTTACAGCGGCCGGGACCGTATTGGAATCTCACCAATTTCCCTGTTCGCTTGCTGACCGAATGTCGAGCAAGCCACCAACACAACTGAGCATGAGCATAGTGGTGTAGATCTGACTGTCAATCTGCAGCTGAGAGATTTCAGTAGCGGCGATGGTTTTTGCCCAGAACCTCGCTCGTTAAGTGCACAAATTCCGCTTTCGCATTTTGGCGCGATCGAGGTCACTTGAGGCAAATTGAATCCGTGCCGACTATGTTCAATGAACTACTGTAAAAAAACGCACTACGCATCGGCTGGACCAGAGCAAGATGCGAGTGCGCAGGATTGGAGTCTTTAACGACTGGCCATCTAGTGGCTGTCAGGTACGATCTTTATCGTAAGTATGCAAAGGCCGCTTAGCGACGTCGGCGTACTATCATCATTCCGAACGCGGCCATGCCTAATAGCAATGAACTGCTTGGCTCCGGGACGGCAACGGCTTCTAGTGCTGTGAAGGAAAAGTCGAAGTCAACGCAGCGAGTTCTTCCATCATCCCCATGCCCTTCAGAAAATGCTTCCAGGTGTAGGACCCAGCTGGAAAAATTCCCGTCATGCGATCGGAACCCGAAAAATCTACCGCGCCCAAGCTGTCGGGAAGGTTGTTTTCGTCCATCATGACTTCCATGGCTATCCCGCCATCGGGGCCAATCAGGCGGATATAGGCGTTCGAACCGTTCAGCCCGATGTTATCGCCGTGAGGCGCCAAGCGAAGCTGGCCCGTTAGAGTGAATCGCATTGTTGAGTCGATGTCAAAATCGATTTCCATCGTTGAGCGCCCGACGCCCTCAGCACCACCACTGCCGAATCCTGATCCTCGCGAGAGGCCACGAATTTGATTCTCTGAAAGTGTCGAACTCTGTGAAGCGAATGCGGAGACGCTGCCAACAATTGAGTTGCTGTCGTCTCGAACGTAGCCACTGTTCATCAGGTCCGAGGTGAATGTTGTAAGGTTATCGACCAGTTGCAGTTCTTCCTCGAGTTGCGTTCCATTTCCATAAATCGTACGCGTCGCAGATCTGTAGATCATTTCTGCGGAAGAAAGACTCGTCCAAGCGAGAACGAGTGTAACAACGGCGACAAGCTTAAAGTGTGTTTTTTTCATTGGTATCCAATCCCATTAAACAAAAGCGCAAGATCTCTGTCGTGACGTGCGAATGGAATGGGGCTTATCTAAACCACCAACCAAACGACAAATAGCTGGTCCGAGCTCGAAAGAGGACTTGCAAAAGAAAGTAAGTTGTTGCAAATCGCGTAAGATTTCTTCGGCTTTGAGAGACAGTTGTCCGACAGCCGTTTATTTTGAAATCTACGAGCGAGAAGAGGTCATCAGCGACTCTTTTTCCTAAAGATTCATTTGGTGACGGGGAACATAGCGTAGTTACCTGCGGATTTGCAAGATCGAAGTTCACAACTTGCAAGAAACATTTTGTATCAGTGACGAAGTTCGTAGCCCATTTTGGATTTTGAATTCACCCAAACATGTGGGGGCGATAGCAGCGACTTCACTATTTGTTG
>CAYNJG010000213.1:0-12498 GCA_964397295.1 uncultured Pirellulaceae bacterium | reverse complement strand
GTCTGCTGTTTCTCGTATGGGTTCCTCCGAGAGTCCGGTTAAACAGAATGACAGAGTGACAACCGTCAACACAGCGATGAATTTCCCTGCTGACAAGTGGCAACGTGGTACGCCTGCATCGCACGGAATTGATGCGGCAAAACTGCAAGCTGCTTTGCAATACATCACTGCGCATTGCAAGCAGGATAAACTGGGCGAGTTGATGATCGCTTACAACGGAGTCGCCATTCATCAAGGCAATTCGACGAACAGAATTCACAATATCTGGTCCTGCAGCAAATCATTCACCAGCACCGCACTTGGACTGCTCATCGCCGACGGCAGATGCACGCTCGATACACTCGCCGCCGACATTGATCCGAACCTGCACGAGCTCTATCCAAAAGCAACACTGCGCGAATTCGTCACAATGACCTCTGGCTTCAGCGCGAAAGGCCGCAGTCGCTGGGACGATGAGAACTCTGATTGGTCATTGACCCCGTACGAACCCGACACGCCGCACTTTGCTCCCGGCAGTGCTTACGCGTACTGGGACGAAGCTCAAATGACGCTCGGCCGATTGCTGACGCGAGTCGCAAGGCAAAACCTGCGTGATTATCTGAACGAACGCGTCTTCCAGCCGATCGGGATGGGTGAAGTTGAATGGCTTCACGAAGGCGAAATCGATGGCATTCCGATTTGTAACGGCTGCACGAACGTCAAATTGAACGCGAATCAGTTGGCTAGATTTGGCCACTTGTACCTGAACGGTGGCAAGTGGAATGGCAAGCAAATTATCCCCGCCGATTGGGTCGAACAAGCGACAAAGACTCAGGTTTCCGTCGAACTTCCCGTTGGCAAGACTGACCGAGTCAACGTCCGCGGCCCAGGCGCGTATGGGTTCAACTGGTGGACCAACGGTGGCGAGAACCGTATGCCGGATGCGCCGCCGAGAACCTTCTACGCCAGCGGTCTGCACCATAACCTGCTGTTCGTGATTCCCGAATGGGACATGGTCGTCGTCCGCATGGGCACCGACGGAAATCCCGCGATGGGCAAACCGCAAGCGTGGAACGGGTTCTTCAAGAAGTTGCGCGAAGCGATGCCGGAAGCCTCGAATGAGAACAATTAAATAGTCCACAAGTTAGCGCCAGACTTTCTACTCGATGGTCCCCATCGAGTCGGTGATCTCCACGGTGGAGAACACCGTGCCACGAACTATAGACTGACAAAAAACATGATCAGATATCTCGCAGCGTTTATCCCCCTCGCGTGTAGCTGTGTCGCACTCGCGGAACGACCGAATGTCATCGTTGTTATGACGGACGACCAGGGCTACGGTGATTTCGCGTGTCATGGCAATCCGATCGTCAAGACTCCGAACATTGATCGCTTCGCGTCCCAAAGCATTCGGATGACAGACTTCCACGCCGCGCCAATGTGTACACCCACGCGGGCTCAGTTGATGACGGGACTAGATGCGTTTCGCACGGGAGCCATCAACGTCAGCAGCGGTCGGACGCTGTTGAAACCGTCGCTCAAGACGATGGCGAATGTGTTTGCCGACGCTGGTTATCGGACGGGGATTTTCGGCAAGTGGCACCTCGGCGACAACTATCCCTTTCGACCGCAAGACCGTGGGTTCGGGGAAACGTTGTGGTTCCCTTCATCGCACATCAACAGTGTCCCTGACTTTTGGGACAACGACTATTTCGATGATGTCTACATTCACAACGGCGTTCGCAAAAAGTACTCGGGCTACTGCACCGACGTTTTCTTTTCCGAAGCGATGCAGTGGATCGAACAGGAATCTGACCAGCCATTCTTCGTTTACCTGCCGTTGAACGCGGCGCACTACCCATGGTTCGTCCCGAAGAAGTATCGCGAACCAATACGGCAGGCGATCAAAGATAACCCCGACGTTGTGAAAGCTATCAGCGGTCGCGAACGTAACCTCGAAAATCTGATCGGCTTTCTCGCGATGGGCGCGAACATTGATGAAAACGTCGGGCGGCTGGACACATTCCTCGCAGCCAACATGCTGATGGAGAACACAGTTGTTGTCTTCCTGACCGACAACGGCAGCGACTTCGGCGATCAGTATTACAACGCGGGTATGCGTGGGCGAAAGACGCAACTGTGGGAGGGCGGGCATCGCGTTCCGTGTTTCCTGCGTTACCCGGGCGGCAATTTGGGTGAGCCCCGCGATGTTTCAACGTTGGCTCATGCGCAAGACCTTCTGCCGACTCTGACCGCGCTTGCCGGCGTCAACGAGCACCTTCCTGAAAAGCTTGATGGTGCCGATTGGGGCCCCATGCTTCGCGGCGAAGACAACAAACTGTCTGAGCGAAAGTTGGTCATCAACTACAGTCGCATGCCGATGTTCAAGGTGACTTACACCGACGAGAACCCCGCCATTCCAAAGAAGAACGGCGCGGCGGTGATGTGGAAGTCATGGCGGCTCATTGAGAACAAATGGCTTTACAACGTGAAGGATGATCCGCATCAGGACAAAGATGTCGCCGCCGAAAATCCGACGATCGTCAAAGCGATGAGCGAACATTTGGACGCCTGGTGGTCGACGGTTCAGGACGACGTGATGACTCCACAACGAGTTGTCATCGGGAGCGACAAGGAGAACCCGCAGCTTCTGACCGCTTGCGAATGGCTGGATGTGTTCATTGACCAACAGCTTCAAATTCGCCTGGCGAAACGCAAAAACGGAACCTGGTACCTGCACGCCGATCAGGCCGGAAAGTACACGTTTGAACTGCGACGCTATCCGCGAGAATCTCACTTGGAGCTGCAAGCCAAATTTCCCCAGACTCAGGTGACAGACGGAACATACCTTCCAGGTCGAAAGCTTCCAATCGCTACTGCGAAACTTGAGGTCGGGGGAACGTCACGTACTTTAAGTCCCGACGCGAGCCTTCAGTCGTTCACAACAACCTTGGATTTACCAGCGGGACCGTTGGAACTGAAAGCGACCTTCTTCGACAACGATGCGAAGGAACTTTGCGGAGCATATTACGTGTACGTCAAACGAGTCCGTAGTGGAGGTCGCTAGGAGTAGGGCGTAATGATCGGCCTCCGCTGTTCATTAATCTCAACATCAAGCCGAACCAATCCGACCGTTGGTCGATTTGCTAGACTCTGTATTCGCGCAGCAAATACAGTTGCATATGGACTTCGGCTGCGCGGATCACCAACACGGAACCTATTTCATGCCTTACTACCCACAATTGTTGATCGCCGCGATCGCGTTCGCTCTCGTCTCAAGCCAGATTCTATGGGCCCAAGAATCCACCGACTCGCTGCCAACGCTCAATATTCCGAGTGAGGGCCACGACGACGAAACGCTTTTCCGCGTGTTGCATGGAGCCACCATCTTGGCCGAATCGGGTGCCGGTTATGAAGGTGCTCGTATCCTTGCAGCTCTGGCGACGCAGGCCAAACATCTCCGTCCCGGACAAGAAGCCAGCGATCTGCTACGGGAGCTTGGGGTTTCCGTTGACGACATTCGTAATGCAAACAGAAAAGAAATCGATGCGAAACTTGCCGCTTGGACGAACCAACACCACCACGACGACGAGCATCACGATCACGATCTTCGCCAAATCCATGTTCGCAATCTGGTCGAACTGAAACAGTTCAACGTTGCGGCCGAGTACTTGCTGAACAGTAACAAGGGCAAAACACCAGGCCAAGTCGCCCAGCGATGGGGCGATGTACTGTACCGTTTCCGGATACCGGCTGAGATGCTAACGAACGATTCGAAGTCCAACTTCAAGAAGATTGCGACGTTGTTACGGCAGGCCCGAGATCGAGATGATCTGCGGCGCAATGTTCATACATTGTGGGCCGTCGATCATGAAGCCGCTGAACTGGGACGCTGGTTGCTCGACCACTCCCAAGACAGTCAGGACGACGAGCATCGTGAAGACTGGGACGACGAGCATGACAACCAATATGCGAAGTGGGTTGAATCGAGACGTGACCGGGAAGAGCAAGAACGCCGAGAGCGAGAACGCCGCGAAGACGATCAAGACGATGACGAGCGTCATGAAGAACTCGAACACATTTCCGGCGCCGCACTGGGCCGAGCTCACCAGCTTGTGAAACGCAATCCAAAGGCAGCCCAGCTCTTGGCCAAGCTGATTGTTGCAGCGAACCCCGACTCGCTCGTCGCGGATTCAGCCGTGGCGCTGCTGAATGGTATAAACATTCCCTCGGTCGCAGTAGCCAAGCAGTCTCGTCGTACAAACGACGACAAAGATCTAGGTGCGGCATTCTTTACAAAACTGCGAGTTCGAGATTATGCCCTAACGCTTTCTGAAGATGCGATTGAAAAACTTCATGACGATCCAAAAGAATATGTACGGGGAACGTTTCACGAAGGTGAAACCGTCTTTGAAAACGTGGGCGTTCGCATCAAGGGCGGTTGGGGCAGCTTTCGCATGATCGACGGATCGCAAAAAGCCGCCTTCACGGTGAAGTTCAACCAGTTCGAAAGTGAGCAACGTTTTCATGGCTTGCGGCGTATTGTCCTCAACAACGGTGCGCAGGACGCAAGCTACCTCCACGAGTATGTCGGCTATGAAATGTTTCGCTCGGCGGGAGTACCCGCACCTCGCATCTCGTTCGCCAAACTCAAAGTCAATAATGAATCGTATGGCCTCTATATCCAAGTCGAAGCTGTCACAAAAGACTTCCTTGGTCGATGGTTTTCGAAGACCAAGGGGAACCTCTACGAGGGCCCCGGTGATGTGGAGCATTGGCAGGATCTGGATCTCGATAGCAATCAGAAAAAGGACGACCGCTCGGATCTCAAGCGATTAGCCAATGCAATTGAACAGGCAGACGAAGAAGATCCGTGGGCAACACTTGCAGAGTTCGTTGATGTCGACTCGTTTTCCAGATTTGTTGCTATGGAAGCGGTGCTGAGCCATTGGGATGGCTACACCCAGACCAACAATTACCGCATGTACCACGATCCGAGCACCGGAAAGTTTCACTTCTTTCCACATGGATGCGATCAGCTTTTCGAAGAAGTCGGCAGCAACGTTTTTCAGAATCAACGTGGAATCCTCGCCCGTGCCTTGCTGCAGACCGAATCGGGCCAGAAAAAATATCGCCAAGCGTTACAGCAGATTCTAGATGACGTTTGGGTTCAAGACCGAATGCATCAACACGTTGCCGAAGCATACAAACTCATTCGCCCCGAAGTCATTGCGAATCGTGGCAAGAGCGAACACGACGCAAGTGAATTCGAGCATCACACTCGGCGTATGCTGCGCTTCCTAGCTTTGCGACGCACGGTAGTCGAATCGCAACTGCAACGAGGACAGTCGAATCGCTCATGGCGGGATGATTACGAGGAAGAACACCATCTGCCGTCGATTTTTCATCACGAGGATGATTGGTAAAACCCAAGGGGCAGGCAGCCTGACTACTGGAATTTTGAGGACTGAGACCTCCCGTCGTACGAAAGGCAGCACGAATTTCCTTGGCATCTGCACGACTTGAGATGATTCAGGACGTGGCCCACGACAAGCAACAACCCGCCGAGAGGCGTTACGAAAGGCGTAAGCGACGCAACGCTGGTCGAGCCACCCACTGCCTTCTCGCCTTCCGTCAATAAGCAACTTGCACATTCGACATCGGTTCCTGCCAACGAGGCATGATCACCAGGGTTGCCATGGGCACAGCAACTGTCTTCTAACGCAAAGGCGGCCGTTGTCAGAAGAAGTAATCCAGCCGCTCCCCAGATAGATGGCAAGAAACTACCATGCTTTCGCCAACCTGGAACGAATGCTGACGCGGCCAATAAAAAACAGATGCCGGCCATCCACTGATGGAATCCTTCACTAGCCAACCATCCGAGACCAAGTGCTGGTAAATATGCCAACACAAGTGGCATGGCCGCACAATGGATTGCACACCCAATAGACGCGACCATCCCTGCCCAATCCGTCCAAACGCCGCGAGTGGGCGTTTCCATTACAGCTGTCGAAGTCGTCGATGTCATAAGACCGTTTTCCATCCAGGGTGGTTCAATTCGCAATCAAAATAGGTATCAGAGAGCAACGTGCATCTAGATCAAGGGCGACTGCATACGGATATGCAACCGAATTCCACATGCAATTCGATTGCATTGTGGGCAAGTAGACGAAACCTTTCAAGTGGGCAAAGCAGCCAATGTGCTCTCTAACAATTGCCGATCCCCAGATCCCTCGGAAGTAATTTGCACATGCAATGCAATTGCAATAGGCGCGTTATCGACTAAGTTGAGATTCAATGCGTTTTTAAAAGGATGAAGATGACACGTACCGAGATCGATGCGGCGATAGCGAAGCAGGCGTTGCGAGATGCTGGCCTTCGGGCCACGGCAGCCAGGGTTGCTGTTTATAAACTCCTGGCGTGTGAAGGCGGGCCGAAGAGTCATGCGCAGGTTGTCGAATCGCTCGAAGAGTTCGGTTTCGACCAGTCGACATTGTTCCGTTGCCTCAATGAAATCGCCGATGCCGGGCTGGTCGCGCGACTTGACTTGGGTGATCAGACGAGGCGATTCGAGCTACGTATGCCTGATGAGGTCGAATTCACGCATCCTCACTTCATGTGCGTTGATTGTGGCAAGCTCAAATGCATGAACGATTTCTCGGTGCAGATCACACCGTCTCGCGGGCCTCGCCGAGCACAGCTAGGTACGATCACAGAAGTCCTGATTCGCGGGCATTGCGGCAACTGCGAAACGGACTAACGCTCGCTCGATATGCGATCATCAACGTGTGCGATCGCCACGGGCTGCCTCCGCATCATCACTTGGCGACGCTGGGCATTCGTGACATTCATGCTAAGTGTTGCTACCTACAATTCTCCCAACATCGGGCTTGAGAGTCGGCAGGCCACTTAGGCTGTCGACTATACTAAGGACCAGACAGCAAGCTGGCGCGGCACGCCCGTGAAAGATCCTCAACGGACACTCCACCACGGCATGCTTCTGCGAAATTCCACCGAACAGAAATTTTTAGTCGCGTGAAACCTGCATACCTTTTCTGCCTGCTCATCGCCCTTTGCAGCGGGGCTGCTGCGCTATCTCACGAGCTACTGTGGACGCGCCGGCTCATCGATATCTTGGGAGCCAGCGGAGAGGCAACTTCCTTGACGCTGGGTTGCTTTTTCTTTGGGCTTTCGCTGGGTGGAGCAATCGCCGCTCGACGAGTTAAGGACGTAAGCAACGCCTGGGCGACCTTGGCTCGCCTTGAATTCGCAATCGCGTTCCTAACTCTTCCAGCGGCCCTGCTTCCTTATTGGACATCGTGGATTTGGCCAACTCTAGGTCCGGAGGTTCTGACCAGTTTTTCCGGGCGTTTCGTCAAACTGGCCATTAGCGGCCTGGTCGTGTTGCCACCCGCAACGGCGATGGGTATGACGCTACCGGTCCTGATCGTCGCGATGGGGAGGAGTGTGTCGGACAGTCCTCGCCTGAATGTTTTGGTTTATGCTTTCAACACGTTGGGAGGTGCGATTGGACTGCTCATTACATCGATCTGGCTGCTGCCGTCATTTGGCGTCTTCGGCTGTATGATGATTGCAGCGCTGGCCAACGTGGGTGTTGGTGCTGTCGCATGGTCTCTTAGACACAGTCAGTTAAAAAAAGCCCCGCGACTCTCAAAACGGGACCGACTCCGAGCCGAAAATCTCGAAGATCGAAACAAGCGTTACTCGCTGCCCACAAAATGGCTCGCAGTGATGGCCTGCTATTCAGGGTTCGCGGTCCTATCGCTGGAGGTCGTCGTCATCCGCCTCTTGTCGCTCGTTGTACCGTCTTCGTTTCAAGCGACGAGCTCCGTTCTGCTAACTGTTATTCTGCTGTTGGGCGTCGCAGCATTGCTCGTACCCGCGCTGTTGCGAATGATCCCGCGTCCCAAACTGCTCTTGTTGACATTTATTTCCTGCGCCGGCATCGCGACCGCTCTGGCTTCCCCGCTGCTCTACGAACGTACGAAACAACTTATTGACGTGCCTCATCTTGTCGCTATCGACGGCAGAGCGATTGGGAGCCTGCTGGGCTTTCACATGGAAGTATTGAGCGTTGCTCTCGTGACGGTTGGGCCTTGTCTTCTTCTGTCAGCCGCCGTCTTTCCAACTTTGCTGGCATGCGTGGTCCGAGACAAAGCTGACGTCGCCGGAAGTGAATGGGCAACGTTGCTGGCGATTAATGGCGTTGGTGGATTAATTGGGACGATCGCGACGGAACAGTTCGTGCTGCCAAACTTCGGTATCTACGGAGGTATGGTGGTTGTCGGTATCCTGCAGGCGCTGGCGGCTTGTGTTGCTGCGATCACAATCAACTCTCGTTGGCGATTGCTGTTCGCCGTTCCCTGTGTGATCGCGTTGGTTTGCTGCGCGCTAATCGGCCAACGGATCGACAAGATGGCTTACATCAGCCCGCATACAGCCTTCAAGTATGAAGTAGTTGAATCTCGTTTTGGCAAGGGCGGAGTCTGCTGTGTTGTGACGACGCAGTCGGGTGCGAAAGGAATCATGCTGAACAACCAGTACTTGCTTGGGACCACGGGCGTCTATGACGCGCAGAGGCGTCAAGTATTGGTTCCCCTGTTGCTGCACAGGGCGATTAATAACTCCACGAATGACGTTGAAGATACACGAGTGTGTTGTCTGGGGCTTGCAACAGGTATTTCGGCGGGCGCCGCATTGGACTTTGACGAAGGGTGTCACGTGTCCGCAGTTGAGTTGTCTCCGACGGTGATCGACGTCGCGAAAGATCACTTTGGCGATGAAAACCGAAACATTGTGCTCGACCAGCGGGCGACAGTGATCAAGGAAGATGCTCGAACGTATATGGCCGCCGTCCGGGACGAATATGACGTCATCGCCGGCGACCTCTATCGCCCTTACGCGTCCGGGCAGGGGCGGCTTTATTCGCTAGAGCACTTCCGCAACGTCCGTCAGGCTTTGCGCACTGGCGGAATTTATTGCCAGTGGATTCCGGCTTACCAGGTCACGGAGGAAAACTTCCGCACGATTGCTGCAACGTTCCTGCAAGCTTTTCCAGATGCCACAATTCTGTGCGGTGACCCTGAGTCCAAGCATCCAATGCTGGGCCTACTTGGGACGAAGGATAGTAAACTCGATTGGGACGAGATGGATAATCGCTTTCATGCATCGGTAACGCAACATGCAGTGAAGGACCCCGTTTTGCAGGCCGAGGACTTCGCGAGTTCCCTTTACGTAGCGAATCTATCGGAACAGCAGCTCGCGGACGTTCGAATCAATACGCTTGAAAACGCCATCCTTGAAATCACTGCCGGGCGACATCGTGCGACGCATGACCGGAGGAAGTCCAAAGCCGCAAGTACCAGCCCCACTAACTCTTACTTGCGTGGTGAAATCTGGACGGCGTTCTTGCAAAAGATGAGGCAACCGTCAGCGGAAGCCAACGGCGCGCGATAGTCCAAGGCCCTCAGCACGTAGCGACCAGCCCCTTTGCTTGTCGTGAATGCAGTACCATTCACCGTTTTCCTTGCGATAGATGGACTGCTCTGTCGCTAGAGCAGCGTGGCTTCGTTGGGAGAATTGCGTCTTCGAAGACGGGTCGCCAATAGTCCGAACGCGCAAGCTAATGGTAGTGACGTTGCTGGTTCTGGAACTGCGGCGGCCGAGGTCGCTCCGAAATTGGCGGACAGTGTGAGGAAGTCGGAAAACTGAACTTGGCCGTTGCCGTCAAAGTCGCCGTCCGCCCAACCGCCTTCTACTCCAAAGCCAGCCGACAAAGCAAGGAAGTCGGAGAACTGAACGTTGCCGTCCAGATCCGTATCTCCCAAGAGAGTACCGGCTAGTTCTCCGATCCATCTCGACCGGTCAAGCTCATCAACAATTGCGTCTGCAGTCAGGTCAAACGCACCATTATTCGATCCCGTTTGGACTTCGGCACTCAGTAGGTCGATGTCGGCTTCTGTGAGTACACCGTCTTGGTCAAAGTCCCCCAACAGGCTTTCGCCCGTCGTTAGCAACGCATTGAAATCATCGAGTGCCTGCGCGAATAGCGTTTCTTCAAGCCCGAATTGGAATACGATAAAGAACGGATCGGATTCCTCGATCGACTGGTTGTCCGACGATAGGCTTAACTTCAGGCCGTAGGCTCCGAATAGAGGCGTCTCCTCGGGGTCGCTTGAAACGGGTTCCAGCCGAAAGTCTACGTGGGCATGAAAATCGCCAACGGATGACGATTGTCCAATGGAGTTAGTGAGCGGTTCAAATGTGGCTCTCTGCTCGCCCGTTCCGGTTCCGATGAAGGTCTCTTCGACGATCCTTGGAACGTTGATGATGCGAATGCTCGTGTCGCTGTTTGGTGCGGTGAATTCACCGTCACTCCAAAATACTAGGTCATCAAGCACGTTGTACCCGACAATATCATTCGGTCCCGTGCCTCCGCCGACATCTCGTTCCGAAAAGAAACCGGGATTCGTGTTGGCTTGTGCGAAGAACCCGCCAACGGGCATCACTTGGGGAATCGCCAATCTTCCATCCTGTGGCGCGATTTCAATCTTCGAATCACTGTAGGTGAAGAACACGTCCGAGTGGGAGATCGTTTGTCCAAACGCTGGGCCAGTACACATTGCAACTGCGATTCCCAGGTACCAAAAAACCGTTTGCCTCTTCATCTTCATGTTCATGTTCATGTTCATGTTCATCTCACAATCCTCAGAAGTCCGAATGCCTTGCGGCATCTTCGATGCGCGTTACTTACACGCATCGACATATCCCTTGCCTCTTTGAAGTTGCCCTCTTCGACTAAGTCTTTTAGTTCTTCCAGCCGACCACGCAACACCTTGGCTTTCGTTTGTTGGTACTCGTCCAATTCCCAATTCCTCAGGAAGTGGCCCACTTGGAGTTTGCGAGTCAGGTTGTCGTAGAATTCGATTTCCCTTACGGCTTCCGTCGCGTCTTTGGTTTGTATGGCGACGAAATAATTTGCTTTGCTCATCGCCATGTCTTCAATCGTGTCTGCCGGCGGCGGATAATAAACGTAACAGCCAAGTCCGCTAATGATCACCATTCCCAAAAGCGAAATCGCGCCGAGCACCGGGCCTGGGATCTGAATGTCCATACGCGTTTTGTCGTTTGCGACAGAGGCTTCAAGAAAGGCGTCCATCTTGCGAGTACGATCCACGATCTTGAGACTGACTCCGACCAATCCAAACGCCACGATGAAAATAAAAGAAACAGCTTGATAGGCTTCAAACGCTTCGCTCAGTTGTCTCTGAAAGTCCGCAATCATGACCGGGCCCGCATGGAACGGACACGAGTAAATGTCGAACGCATGTGTATGCGGTTTCTCGATGTCCGCCCCGAAGTAAAGCGGCCCTTCAATCGCGTAAGCAATGCCGGTCACCACAATCGCGAAAACGGCCAAGAAGCCAATCGTTTCTTTTGGGCCGTACGTTCGCCAAGACCAAGCGATCATGCCAAGGTTGATACCGGCTCCCATCGCCAGTAGTGTGTATGCCGCGCCGACCGAGTTACCGTGTACGAACATCGAACCAATTTGCATCATGACCGTCAGCGGGGTCGCATAAGCTAGAGGCGCGATGCCCAGCATCAACAGCGGTGACGTCGGATCTTGATGACCGAATGATTCGCCAAGACTTCCACGTGGGAAAATGAAATTCAGAATCACCGTCCCCAGCAACGCAATCATGCAATAGCACAGTGAAGGGCCTGCGGCATACCGAGCGGCTTCTACGAATACGGCGAGCATGCGTTTAATGCCCGGAGCAACTGGCGAGTCATCCGGTTCTGGTTCCGCGCGCTCGCCAAAGATGCGGTTCCAACCGAATCCAATGGCCGTGACAAGCAATAAGGAACACAGCGCAAATGCGACGATCACAATGGGAGCTGAAAGTGTCAGGCCGTAGAGCAGCGATAGCGGATTAAAAAGCGGTGCCGTCAATGCGAATGCCAATATCGCTCCGCCAGAGACACCCGATCGACGCATTTCATAAGCGACGGGAATGACACCAAGCGAGCACACGGGCAAGAGCATGCCAATGCCCCACGATTGTAGCAAGCTACGGATAGTTCCTCCGCCGAAGAGTTTTCGGGTGCCCTCCGGTCCAATCAAACGACGAAACACTCCGGCCACGACAAGCCCAACCAGGAACGTTGGCGCACCTTCAGCGATCGCTTGAACAAACCGTACGACGCCACCATAGAGAGCAGCTTCCATTGAACCTTTCCTCAGTTGTTTGTGTTTGTTGTGCCGCACCGCTTTCCGATGCGTTCCGATTTCGCTTTGAGCCGACTAGTTCTCAGTCAGCTTTGAACAATGGGTAGCAACAAAGTTGAATGTTCGGTGACAGAGTTGAATGTTCGGTGACAAAATTGAATGTTGGGTGCCACTGCTGGCTTGCCCAGCAGTGCCCGACACCTGTGAACTGCTGGGGGACGCACCGTGATCGAACTCATGCACTGCTGGGCAAGCCAGCAGTGGCA
>CAYNJG010000212.1:0-12540 GCA_964397295.1 uncultured Pirellulaceae bacterium | reverse complement strand
TGCGTGACGAGGGCGCGGACTGCAGCTGGAACGAACGTGTCGGCAGGTAGAACTTCGTCGCCACGTTCTGGCAGCGAGCCAACCGCAGCATGGACAAAGATCCTGCCCCAACTATAGATATCAGCCGTTTGGTCAATCGGTGCCGAACCATCTACTTCCGGAGCCCGATATGGATCTTCCGGCCACTCGCTTGGCGCTACGGTTGGTCCGCCTTTGGTTAACTTTGCAAGCTCCATATCCGTCAGCACCGGGCGGTCATCGCTCTCACGAAGTATCACCGAATCTGGCGAAAGTTCTCTCCGAACAATGTCCGACTTGTGCATCGCGAACAGCCCTTCAGCAATGCCAGTCATGATGAATTTCAAGTGATACTCACCCAACGCACCGTTCGAAATACGTTGACTTAGTAGGTCACCTTCTTCCCAACGATCCATGACCCACCAGAGTCCATCGACCAACGCCGCCGTGATGTTCTGAGCAATGTTTGGATGCGATCCGATTTCCTCGCTTACATCGGCGTGGCGTGAAAGATGGCCTTCCACTTCGTCCTTTTGTTCACTGGTCATGTGGCGGAGTTCGTAGCACTTACCTCGGACCAATCGTCCATTGAGAAATCGATGTTTCAGCTTGGCGAGCTGGTAGTGCAAGCCGTTCGTCGTCTTATTCCAACCGGTTAGGTATTCGTCGATCTCCCATTCCAAGACTTGTCCCGCTTGGGTGACGTCCGTAGTTACTCCGAGCGCAGCCAATTCGTCCGGATGCAGCACTTCCAGTGGATCATCGATCCCAAATGCTTCGGAAACCGCCTGCGAAAGACTATTGAGTAGCACGGGCTGGCCGCGAAGAATCTTCGTCGTCGTTTCCTTGCTGAGCCCAGAGACTTTTTCGAATTCCTTCTTCGTCAAACTTGCGCTAATACGCAGCCGTTTGATCTTCAAAGGATCGGGGCGAAAGTCGCGTTGTTCGAGTTCCACACCACCACCTCAATCGTTTGTTTCCAAGATCGCTTGTCCGTCATCGTTGACGACGATTCTGACACTTTCGAGCCCCTTGGCCTTCGCAGCCATCAGAACCTCGCCGAGCTTCGCATCTACCAATCGAGCCAACTCGCGGGTGTCGTTGGCTGCATCTGCGAGTTCCATGATCTCGTACACAATTCGTGCATCGATGTGTTCGACATTCACTCCATACGCTTCGGCGGCCTGACGAATCTTGATGGCTGCGATTTCGGCATTCACGATCCCTTCAAGCGGCTTGAATACGTAGACTTGATCGAATCGACTGATGATCTCTGGGCGAAAGACTTTTGCATCGCGTAGCGTCGCACGCACGGCGTTTCCAAGCTCAAACGGATCGTCGAATTGATCGACAAGTTGTCCGATCGCTTTGTGCTCGGCGTTACTGGTCAGAATGATCACCGACTGTGTGAAATCGGCGACGTCACCCGATCCTTGTTCCGTCAGACGACCTTCACCCATAACGGAAAGCAGCAAGTCAAAGATGCCGGAGTAGGCCTTCTCGATTTCGTCGAACAGGATAAGACGCTTTGGGTTCGAGGACATCGGACGCGTGAGTTGGCCGCCCTGTTCGGAGGCAACGAATCCACCCGGAGTACCAATTAATCGAGTCTTTCCTTCAGGACCAGAGAACTCGCTGCAGTCGAAACGCAGCATGTGCTTTTCGTCATCGAACAAGTACTCAGCCAGAGCTTTTGCCAGTTCGGTCTTGCCAGTCGCGGGCGGACCGACAAACAAGAGACTCGCGATGGGCTTCCCGCGTCGCTCCTTACCCCATTGCAACCGAATGAACCGAGAAAGATCGTCGAGGATGTGGTCCTGACCACGCACGCGTTTCCTCAACGAAGTAGCCATCTCCTTCTCGTCAATGATGCGTGCGTTACCTTGCCTGCGTTTTTCCAGCATCTCAAGCAGAAGTTCTTTGTCAGTGATGGCAAGTGGGTCCATGTCATCCTCTTATGAAGTCACGGTCGATTGCATGTCTGAATAGCGCACCAGCAGAGAAAGTTCGCTGTGTTTGTCTGCCTGTGCCGCCACGAGCGGACGCCGAAGCAGTTTCCTGATCCGCTGTGGGACTAATGCGAAGCCCATGCCGTCTTGCATTTGCACGACTTGAGTAGCCACGATCTCTGGATCAACGTGCGATAGGGTGACGCCGTAGTCCTTGCATTCTTTCTTCAGAATGAGAGCAACCACTTCCGACTTCACCAATTCTGACGGCGACTCGAATGCCAAGACGCAATTAACAGCGTTCAGAATCTGCCGATCAAGTTGCGTGTTGTCTCGAAGAAAATCAGTGACACGCTGCTGATGAGCCACCCCTGCAAGTCCCACGGCAATCTCTGCTGCCTCAGCACCAACCGTGGTGCTCGTCAGCACGATGGTTGTCGACTGGAAATCGATGCTGTTTTTCGAGCCGGGCGTGTATAACTTTCCCGTCGAAAGGATTTGGCCAATGATTGCCCCAACATCCGCTTTCGCGCTCTCAGTATTCTCGAAGAGCACAGTCGAGTGGGGGCGCTTTCTGATTGAGTCGACGAGCGGTCCATGCAGGTCCTTCGTACCCAGCAGCTGTCCGGCGGTTACTCGCTCGCAATCAAACACTTCAACCGCCGCCGAGCCGTACAACAGTTTGCTTGTTACCCGCCCCAAATAGCGTTTGCCAATTCCCTCCTGCCCAACGAACAGGAACGATGCCAGCGGGGCATTCGCGGCAGCTTTTCGCCCACGACGCAAAGTCTGATTCTCGAAGATCGTGTGGAAGACTTCATCGATCATGCGATCCATGCCACGGACAATTTGTTTTGCTCGAAAAGCGGCAATCTCAAAATCGCGACGGGAAGACAACCGAATCTGTGCCGGCTCGCTGGTCGCATTTTGGCTCTGCGGTGCCTGCTCTCCTGTGAAATAGCAAACCATTCCGACGTAGCGACGAACAACGTTCGATCGGCACCATTTGGCGAGTCGATTTGGCTGTCGCCGCATCAGCCACATGACGACCAAGTTGGCTATGGCGACGCAAGTTATCGCAAACACCAGTAGCCAATGGACCTGACCTAAGCGCGAGATCACGAACCACGTCAGCATGACGTAGGAAAAGACTCGCATTAGCCCCATAGGTTGACTCACGACAATTTGCCTGAAGAAGAAACTAGCTAAACCACAGATACAGCACGCCGACGACAGCCAGCACGAGATTTATCTGGAAGAACCAATAGTCCTGCCAAAGGTCGGCAAACGTCTGTCTCGCTCGACCGATCATTGCACGACCACTCCCATCGTGTGTTCCTCGCCGACATCCATGTACTTTGCGAAGTACTCTCCTCGGCTCGTCCGAAACGACACGGTGACTCCACCGCCACCGTCTTTGACGCCGCGCACTGTGACGGTGTTGTTGCCGCGGTCCAATGGAATCGACAGCATCGTGCCAGCATGCATGATTGGTACCGTGGCGAAAGACTCTCCGTTCACCACGACTTCGATGATGTCACCATCTTCCGCGCAGCAGTCAAACAACTCGATTTGAAAGAGCTCTTTGCGACCTTCCTTCAAGGCCTGAGTCAGATTCGAGTTTGCCTCCAGAACCGGTGGACGAACATCGGGATTCTGAGATGGCGATGGCATCTGCTGGCCAGCTTGCAACATCGCAGTGGCCGTAACGAGGTCGTTCCGCAGCAGCGCCATTCGCACCTTCTGCATTGTGGCTCGATCTGCATCGCTTGACGTCACGACGATCGACGGCACAACCGTTGAAGAGTTGGAAGCATCGACCTGCACCAATTGCGATGTCGTATCCGTCGAAGCGTTCGCCGCTGCTGCAACGTGCTGCCAGTTCTCGTGCTTTTGCTCAGCAGACGTTCCGAACATCGTGAACCAGCCTCCGACAATCACGGCTCCCAACAACGCAAGTGTTCCGAGTGACTTCGCGATGGAAGGTTCGCCGGATCGATCGGCTGTCCGGGGGTGAGACCAATCGGAATCCGAGCTTGGCACGGATTCGCCATTGGGCATTGGTGGAAGATCGATGTCGTCATCAGTCTGTTGGTGAGCCATGCCCAACTGTTCAGACTTTCGGATCGGCGACATTTCCGGATCAGGCATCACCGCACCTCAATAGGTTGTTGGTTCATACCTCCATGAAGTGGTAAATGTACGTCCGAGTTGCGACGGATTATCGTCCCTGTGTTGGCGACCGACAAGCAAATCGACGGGGATCTGGCTCGCATTCTTTCGTATTCGAATACCATTCACGCCGAAACGTAAAGCAACGTGAATCGAATCGATCAAGCACATTAACGCTCGGCCAACTTTCATCACGATTTCGTGATTGAATCGCTTGCTTAGCAGTTTTGTACCGTTGATAAATTCTCTTTCGCCTCCAGTTAGCCAACCGCAAACCCCAGCCAAGGGAGTAACCACACATGCGACGTCGCTTCGTTTCCGAGCTCTGCGTACTTGCTGCCATCGCTGCCTTTTCGAGTTTCAACTCAACGGCATCGGCTCAGGATTTCAATTACCGAAACATGATGTTGGCGCGCATGAAGCTCGACAAATCTTTCGACTACGACGCCTACGCTGATTCGTACATGCAGGCGTTCCGACCGGTTGTGTACAAGACATACCGCAACGACGAATTTCAATTCCGAAGAAAGAAACGTGAAACCGTCGAGCTGATGAAGCAGGCGACCAAGGAATTCAAGCTTGAGACGCAGATGACGATCAAGGGAACCATGACACTCGGGCAATATGACTTTGACAAACAACAGTTCCCAGTCAAGGAAGCCACCGACACGCATTACTGGTACGTCAACCATTCGGGAGGTCGTGGTGATCTTCCCTATCGTTATGCGGTCTATTTACAGAACCCAGAACTGATCAAGGCGGTCCCGATGAAAGAAAACATCGCGGAACAGTTCATCCAAAACAGGAAGAGTCGATCTGGCAGCATCAATCGGGTCGTTCAGGCGGCAATCAAATTCAAGATCGACAAAATGAAGAACGGAAAAGATGAGTTCTTCGTCTACATTCAGTCCGCTCAGTTCTTCGACGACAAAGGGCGGACGAGATTGATTCATGAGGTCAAGCTCCCGCCCAAGAAGAAGCCGAATCCAGCCGAGTCGATTACCAAAGGCGAGAAGGAAAAAGCGGAGGAAGCAGCAACCAGTGAGCAGGCCACGCCTGCAGCAACACCGGCAGCCGCAAGTTCAAACTGATATTCTGTTTCTTGTTGACAACCGTTCATGGTGTCGTGGTACAGTCGCACCATGAACGATCCACCTCAAATTCGAATCCGCTCGATTTCTTCAAGGCTCGGTTCGTCCGACCGGCGATCGTAGAGCCGCGTGGTGCGAATGGATTCGTGATTGGCAATGTTTTGAGCGTGCTCGACGGAGCCTCCGTTCTCCAGATATGCGGTGATGCCGGTCGCTCGCATCGTGTGACAACATACGCGAGACTCAATACCTGCTTGCTTGGCGCGGCGTTTCACCATGCGGAGAACGTCGCCGCGTTGTAATCGCGATGAGGTGAGTGCTCGCTTGCAATCGATCGTCCGAAACAGCGGCGATTGCAGCTCATCTCGAATTCCAGCGCACTCGACGTACGCTTCGACATAGTCTTGCGCTTTGTGATGCGCCGGTACGTCGTGGTTCTTGCTGCCTTTCTCATACAGTCGAAACCATTTCCGCCCGCGCTGGGTGAAGTAGTCGTCAACGTTCATCCCGACAACGGCAGAAACACGCGCAAAGCTGAAGACCATCGCACCGATGAGGGCGCGATCACGCAATCCGGCAATCGTGCGAACGTCAATCGCGTCCAGTAACTGGCGGGCTTCGTAGGAACTAAGTACCGGTGTCTTTCCCTTCTTCACGACATGACTTGGGCCACGCACGGACGAGGCCGGATTCGTGGGCACGATTTGCCCAACCACCATGTAATCGAACACCTTACGAATCGCTGCCAAATGCATTTTGACGGTCGGCGCTTGCAAGCGTTGTCCCAACAGTTCGATGTAGCCCGCTACAACGATTGGACGAATGTCCTTCAAGTCGCATCCGCAACCGTCGCACCAATCCAAGAAGCGACCGATCGCGCGGGCGTAAGCATCTCTCGTACCAGCATTGCGAATATCGGCAGTGAAATACTGCACGAACCTGTTCTTCGCCGCCACTCCAGCTCGCTCGACAATCTGGGGAACGTACGCTTCGAAGACAACGAGTTCTGTTCCGAATTGAACTGGGAATTGGCCTTCCTCTTTCATCCGACGAGCATGCCACAGAATGGCTGCAGCAAAAAGGACATTTTGAGGCAGCTTTGGACTTACGGTTTCAACGCTCGAAAAACTCATAGAGATAACTGAGCAGGACCATGCGTCAAGCAAACCCCCGATAGTCCTACTCACTCCATTAGCAGTCGACCACTCATTCGGCACGACGAGAAGTTGCATGGTCTGTCGAGGGATTCTCAGCAGCGGCGGCGATTTGCAGTGTACGCTTCGGTCAACGTCCGCGTCCGGCTGCTGCTTTTCGTTCTGCCGCCAGCGGTGGCTATCGCCACTTTTTGCTCGTCATCCGTGACGAGAAAAAGCTGAACGAAAAGGCTCCACCATTGACTCTTCGCTGGAATCTCTTTCGAGCCGCCGTTGGCCGAAAGAATGCTGGCGAGGTTCTTGTTGCGGTGAGGAACGCGAAGTATCCGGCCTACGCTGTCGCGTCAGCTTCGCAACGGCCTGTCGCTATGAGATAGAAAGCAGTTCATCGCAGAGTCCCTGATTCGCCGCTAGAACGGAATTTCCGAGTGGGGCTTGCTCCGAGTCAATCCGGGAACTTCATCACCCGTGTTATTAAGACTACCTCCTCCCAGCCAGCCTTCAATGAACTCGGCGATTTCGTTAGGTCCACGAGCGTTCCAGAGCAATATCTCGTCTCGGTCAGCCACGATGCTTTCCGACGGAACAGTCGTTTCGAACTCACTTAACAAATAGACCAGCGCCATCCCGGCCTTCAACTGCAGCTTCCACACGACAGGTAGTGTTGTTGCAGTTTGGGAAATGATGGGCGGCCCCAACTCTCTAACAGCATCGAAGGGTCTCGCGACAAAGTCACCGCGATAAGCAAGCTTGTGCCGTTCCGATTCGAGATATTCCGTGCTTTGTATCGACAAAACCGCTCCTTTGTGTTTCGGCAATGCACAAACTCAACTGAGTCGTCAATATACAGAAAGAATCCGGAAGAGCACGATCGTTCGTTTTCGGTTCGACGTGACATTTCCCGCAGGACGTGATAGGAAAACAGCGCACAAGTTGTTCTCTATCTGCCCGCATCGAGTAGTCCAAGGAACCGCTTCTCAGTGCTGCCGACCCGTAGCACTGGGAGGCTGGTGGTCTCATCAAGGTTTTCTCAGTCTTTTTGAGTACTTACTCGCCACCCATGTTCGCGAATCGTCGCGAGCACTCTTTCGCCCATCGAGTCTGACTCGAATCTCTTGGGCATTCGCAACTTCCTTTGTTCCACAGGAGAACACTGTCATGTCGAACACGGCAACCAAAGCACGTCCCGTCCACGAACTCCGCATGGGCCGCATCCGCGCAGCGATCTGGGCCAACGAAACCCAGAACGGCATGCGTCACAACGTCACGATCAGTCGCATCTACAAAGACGGCGACGATTGGAAGGATTCGACCAGCTTCGGTCGGGACGACCTTCCGCTGGTGACGAAGATCGCGGACCAAGCACATTCGTGGATCTTCGCAAACGGAAGTTCGTCGAATGAAAACGGAGCATCGAACGGTGAGAAGCCGTTCTGATCAACCAAATACTGGTCGTTTAGTTAGAGGGCTCGCAGAGTTTGCAAGTCCGGGTGGCGCCTTTGTTGAACGAGGTAGTTCGAGACTGCCGGCCACCGAATACAAGCATCACAAGCATCCGACGTCTCACGTTTCGCGAAGAATGAGATACCACTATTTCTTCTTTCGCGCAGCTCTTCTCTTCTTAGCTCCCTTCTTTTTCGCTTGTTTCGTGACGTCACTGGGTCGTAGGCGTTCCCCCGGTACTTTTACGAATACTAACATGCGCGGCGCACTCTCGCCGGCGCGGGTGATTTGCACGGGACGAACAAGTGACTCAATATGGGGGGTGCCTGTTTCGGGCGTGGTTTGATCAAGCACTAAGACAAACCCCAAACGACCGCTCACGTTCTGATAATCAGCCGCCTGCGACGAATACTCTTGAGTAAGACTCTCGAAGGTACTGTCTCTTTCTTCCCTTTTTATTTCGGCCACTATTCGTTCAGTTCCAAGCCTAAATAGCACGTCAGCTCGTCCTCCTGCAACGTTGGTGACCTCGATTTCTGTTCCACCAATGTTGGAGGCCATCACGTTCTTATAGTCTCGTTGAAGCCTGTCTTCCGTAGGCTTCTTTCCATCTTTTTGCCTAAATAGATAGTCGATTGAGGGCTCGTACTGTTTCGTCATCTCCAGCCTGCTATCAAGAAACCGTACGGTCCAAAGTAGGATCGTACGGAAAAGCTTTCCGTATATTTCAACTTGCAAGTCTGGGTGGCGATCTACGAACACTAAGCATTTGTTGATTATTGCGAGCTGATGTACCGAAAGATTCGCGTAAGCAACTGAATGGGCGTCTCGAATCGCTTGGCTCGCAGCATCTTTCTGTTTGAGAGATGAACCAGCGATTGCATCCAAGAGCCTTGTCGCAGTGTCAACGCCGCCGTGAATGACTTGATCCTTGTTCTCCACCGCGATCTCTTCAACTCGCTTTTGTAGTTCAAGGATCGTGAGTCTTTCTTCGTGGTCCTGATTCCTTCGCAACCATTGTTTTACCGCATGCGATTGCCCGTGAGTCGCCGCGATAGTTCCTTCTATACGCGGTCGAACGAGTTGTTCGATTCCTGTCTCTTGGTCCCTCCTAAGTATCGTCATACTGGCGGTCCAAACCGCCGCAAGATATTGCTCTACAACGACTGCAGTTTCAAACCACGATGGTTGCACGAGTTCGTCATTAAGTCGAATAAGTTTTGCCGCGAGCGTATCCCAGAGGAAAATCTTCGTTGTCTCGCCAATCAGCCAATTTGGACCTGCGGCATACTGGTTCCACGCAGTGAATAACGTTATCAGGTTTCGCAACTCAGCTGCCAGCTTCGTAGCGTCTATTAGTTCTCCATGATGAAAACACACCAAGGAATCGACGCACGCAAGGTAGATTGCTGCGTCATGGCGATTGGCGTCAGCAGCGAGAGATCTTTCGAACCAGTACCGTGCGTCAAAGAACTCTCTTTCAATGCTATTCGCATTGTTGGCTTCCAATGCGAAGCGCATCTTGCAGGAGCCGATCTCAAATGCAACTTGATCTATTGCGTCGTCAGCTTCGGAAAACCTAACAAGAAGGTCGAAGAGCTCTGAGACACCCCAATGCGCGTGAGCAACCCCAGTGATCTTCGCAACACTCCGTAGCAGCTTTGGGTCTTCATCCTTCCCGACACTCAATAGACAAGAGATTAGCTCAAACCGAAGTGCGTCATTGTACGAGACCATTCGAAAAGCACCGTCCAACGCGGCGCACCTCGCGACAGTCGAGTTTTTCGCTTCACTGAATTTTCGAATGTAAATTCGAAAGATGTCGGCAACTCTTTCGATCGGCACGGGATCGAGCAAGTCGACAATTTCGACTAATGCCGTGCCATTGGTACAGAACGGCAGGCTCGACAGAACGAATTGCCAATGGTCGCTTTGCAGCATCATTCGTATGAATTCAGGTAGCAATGGCGACTCGCCGAGTTCTTGCGAAGAGTCGATCAAGTCGTCGAACGACCCAAAATCTGTCACACTTGGCTCGCGTTCTGACTCGAGAATACCAATCATCTGTTGTTCGAATGGACTTGGTTCACTCACCAAACCGGCTCAGTCTTTCTAGCGTGTTTGAGGTTCTGCTTATCTATGTGTTTGAGTACTGCCCGTGAGGCGATTGAAGCAATGAATACTTGCAAATGCTCAAATTCGTTCGCAAGCTCTTCAAGTCCGGCGATCAGTTTGTCTAAGTCCTTCGAGACCAATTCGTTGTTGGCGGGAGAGTCGATCAGCAACACACCGGGGTAACGGCCGGCGCCGTTTTCTTCCCCAACTGAGATAAGGGCCAAAACCGTCGCCACTTTCAATCGCAGCTGTTCCCCCGGAGTCACTTTGCTATAGCTTGTCTTCTTGCCGCCTTTTGTTAACGAGAGATTCAAGTTTCCTTGCAGACGTGCTTCAGTAAGTGCAGACATCCCGAATCTATTTGCGAACTCAACGATTCGTTTAGAAACTTCGTCTAACAGATATGCTTGAGGATCCTTGAACCTAGCCTTCGTTTCCTTCTCTGCAGCATCCAGTATCTCGACCGTCGCTTCTTGCTTTGATGTCGTGGACTTGCTGTCTTCCAACTCCTCAAGCCGAGCACGCAGCACTGCGATGTCCTTTTCGAGTTGAACCTGCTCACCCGACTCTGCGATGCTCTTGGAGAGTTTTCGAATCGATTTTTCAAAGGCAGAAGATGCCGTGACTGATGCCTGACGTTCTTCCTCGAGTCGCTGCAACGCCTTCTTGCTTTCCTTCCTCGAACGCGATGAGGCTTTGAGTCTTAATCGCAACTCGTTTTCGATCGCGGCAGCATCTTCATCGGATTTCACCTTTCTACCACAGACCGAGCAACTATTCGTCTCGGCCTCGGATGCTCTCTTTGCAGCAGATATTTCCTTGTCGCACCTTGGGCAACATGTGGGATCCAGTGCGCGGAACACCGCGTTTGCAGCTGTTGAATCAACATGAGCCTGTAGCTCGCGTTTGTCTTCTAAGTACGCTTCCTCGCATTGGTGTACTGAATTTTTGGCGCTGGAGATTCTCGATATAAGCAGTACTTCCGAATCCCGGTTTTTGGATAGATTACCTGTCGCTCTTGCGAGTTGCTTCGATAGTTCCTCCGAGCTTGTTAGCTTTTCGAGTTCTTTGCTCTTCTCTTCGAGACTTAACTTGAGTTCTGTGACTCGTTCCGCTTTCGACTCTCGCTCTTTTTCTTTGAATGCCTCCTCAACCTCAATCTCCCGTCTGCACTGTTTCAAGTATGCGTTGATCGCAGTATGGGTGGATGTCCACGGCAGCCCTAAGAAAATCTGCAAGAGTCTTGGCGGCAATCCGGTAGTGAAGGGTAATTCGCCGATCAATGTGTCGTACTTTGTGCCAATGAACATGACGCCAGCAACAGCCTGCCAGTCGTGGAGGGTTGTCGTCCCCCCATCTTCCCGTCTCTGAAACATTGGTATCGCGTCAATTGAGAACTGACGCATAAAGAAGTCGGACATCGTTGAGGCGAATTCTTCCTCACCAGTAAAGGCTGCGACCTTTCGTCGGTCTCCTCCTGCGGTCATACGGCTCAGTTGCCCTTGAAGCACGTCATCATCCACTTCAAATCGAACTTCGAAGTCGCTTTCATCGATACGAAAGCACAGCATTGCTTTCTGGATCCAGCTTTTGACATCGTCTTGGATACTTGAGCCCGGCTGTCCCTTGAGAAGCCAACGTACAACTTCTAAGACAGTTGTTTTCCCTCGTAGGTTCTTGTCGCTTACGATTCCCCATAGACCTTGCGTCAAGTTATCCCAATCGAACTCAAACGGACCGTCGTCTGCCACCCCGATCTTGGTTCCACTAAAGCAGAGTCGCCGTAAGAGCAGTCGCTTTGGCGCCGCCGCTACGGGAGAAGCTTGGATCCGCCCTTTTGCTAAGACGTTCTCTACCTGTACTTTGTCATAGCCTGATCGTTCAGCAATTGCTTCCAGCCAGTTCCTCTTTTCCCGTGACTTGCTCATGTGCGAATTAGCCCGACACTTTCGCTGACTGATATGACTCGAGTCTTTCGAGCACACGTTCCGTTACCGCCGGAATAACGCCTCCTAAGCTTGTCTCCGCGTACTCCATCTTTTCGTATTGTCGGGCCTTCAGAGCAGCTCCTCCCCGTCCAGCCGCCACATGCGCAACAAGGGTTGCGCGAGTCGGATACCATTTCAACTCCGAATAATCCTTAGTGATTTGTTTTGACACTGACTGTGCTCTCGGGAGCAGATAAAAGTTGGTCTCGGAAACCCGGTCCACTTGCTTTCGACCTCGAATTCTTACCAGCCCACAACTGCAAAGAATTGCGAGAGCGTCATCAACTTGCTCGTAGGCACCAAACCGGTAGCGAATCATCGGATACTTGCGAATCGAAGGCTCGTCATTCGCAAAAATTGATTCGGCGGACTGTAGATACTTTCGGTCCTTCGTTTGGTCGTATAGGTCTAACAGCTCGTCCGCTAGGTAGTCAGGATTTCGCATCCAGAAATCGTATGCGTAGAGTTTTGTGTTGCCCTTGAAGACCAATCGACAACCATCTTTGTCGGGCGGTGATTGAGATTCGGCGCCGGCAACGAATATGTAGAGTAACCGCAGCGCATCTCGATAGGGCGATCTTTGCGGCATGGGCTCGACTTAAGTCAAAAG
>CAYNJG010000211.1:0-12542 GCA_964397295.1 uncultured Pirellulaceae bacterium | reverse complement strand
CAGTCAGCACATGCTACAAGCTCAACGGTAGAAACAGACATCGGTTACCTGCGAGTAACGCTTCGGCCGTTGTTCCGTGGCCACCATTTAGAATGGCAAAGTCACACTCTCGCATGGTCGATTCGAGGTTTAGAAGCTCCGAAGAAACTCGCACCGAGTTGCTTTCGAATTTACGTTTGAGTGCCCGAGATTCGCCATCGAAACAAACGACTGCCGAAGCGCCGACTTGAGTCAGTGTGTCGAGGATAGCTGGGATGCATGGAGCCGCCTTAAGGTAGACGTAGCAACGCTGCCCATTTTTCACGTTAGGCCAAACTGCCGAACGGCTTTGCAACGGCTGAAGTGGCCCCACGTAATTCGGCTTTGATCTGTATTGCGAATAGGGGTCGAGAAGAGGAACAGAGGCCAGGAAAGAAAGGTCTGCCTCGTAGATTTGGCTCAATCGCTCAATACCCTCGACGCCAATCTTCTCCACACCCGAATTGATCTGGCTCAAAATAAATCGCTCGAGCGAGATTAACTCTGCCGGCGTTGCAATCCCGGATCGCAACAGAGGAAAGGGAGCGACATCCGGGGGTATCTCGAATCCAGTTCCGATCAACAGCGACTTTACATCGAGACCTCGCATGGCAAGCATCGCGACCGGGCTGTGGTCGAATACAACTAAGTCTGGCTGGACGCAGTCATAGATCGACCTCCAGGCTCTCATCCGAGCGTATAAGCTCTCCGCCGAATCAAACCCAACGTTGGCAAGCAATTGGGAAAAGTTGGCAGCCCTTGGAAATGGGCCCCGACCGGTAGGCTTGGCAGGAGCCTGAAAGTACTCGATGTGCTTCTGTGCCGCGAAATCATTCGCAGCGGTGCGAAGATCTTTCACGGCAAGGGACACCTTGTAACCTTGTTCAAGACAAAGCGAAACAAACGGGATCATCCTCGTTGTATGACCGTGGCCAGCCCCGAGTTCCCAAGTAAATAGCACCGACTTCATCCTGCAATTATCACCGCATAGCATGAATTATTCCACCGCGTGGTTTGAGCCAATGATTAAGGCCTTACGTTGTTACCGAGTCTGATAGAATTCCAAGCAACCAGTGAGCAAAATGGAGCGACAACATGCAAAATGAAGAGAGGCGGTTAATCCGAGTTTTCATTTCAAGTCCGGGTGACGTTACGCGTGAGAGAAAGATCGCGAGAGACGTTATCGATTCGCTGAGGCCGGAGTTCAGCCGTCACTTCGATATCGAGTCTGTGCTTTGGGAAGACCATCCCCTCAAAGTCTCTGCGTCTTTCCAAGAGGGCATAGATGCGATTCTCAAAACGAAACCAATCGACGTGGCCGTTTTCATCCTGTGGTCCAGGCTTGGTACGCCGCTGCACTCAAACATTGTCAAGGCTGACGGGTCGAACTACAGGAGCGGGACCGAACGAGAGTTCGATCTCATGTACCGCGCCTGGCGAGAAAGTGGTGAAAAGAGGCCCCAAATACTTGCGTACGCGCGAGATGATCGGCACACATTCTTGGACCAGCTAAAAAACGTTGACGAGGAAGCTGAGCAAGATGCACGACTTCAACGGGATCTTGCAAAACTGTTCCTAAGGGAGCGATTTGTAGATGAAGATGGCCACAACGTCGGCGCTTATCACGGTTACAAAAAGCCAAAAGAGTTTCGAGAACGACTTGAGACTCATCTTCGCGAGTTGTTTGCAGAATTCGCGGGTGAGGTAGCAAGCACGAGCGCTTGGAAGGATCTTCCTTATCGAGGACTGCAGATCTACGACAAGGAACACATGCCCATCTTCTTTGGCCGAGAGACTGAAATCCGACGAGTAGCTTCGATGCTTCGGAAGCTCGGCCAAAAAGCTGCCAACGATTCAGAAACGGAGGCTTTTCTGTTACTAGTTGGAGCCAGTGGCGCAGGCAAGAGTTCCCTGGCGCGGGCTGGGGTTGCAAACCATATGGAGCGAGAAACAAGTGGGCCGTGGCATTCTATTTTCTTTCGCTATGCGGACTTTGTTGCTCAGGATCTCAACCCATTCGAATTGCTTGCGAAGCTGATTATTAACGCATTCAATCAAGACAGTTCCCTCAGTCTCGAAGAATTTGCCGAGCTTCTCAAGGCTCGCCCATCGCTCGCGATTGATTCGTTCCTTACACGGATTGAAGCTTCCCTAGATGAAGAGCACGTTCGCCTGCTCTTGATTTGGGATCAGTTCGAGGAGTTGTGGCAACTCCCCGAAGTTAGTGAAGAGAAACGAAGTGAACTTATCGGGCTACTACGCGAATTATCCAAAACTGGGAGGCTTGTGGTCTTAGCCACGATTCGCAGCGACTATTACGGGATTGCACAGAGCATGATCGCTAACCTTCCGCGATTTGATCTGTTAACGCCTAGGCCATCCGCTCTCAGACGAATCATCTCGGAACCGGCACGCATGGCCGGCCTTCAGTTTGAAGAACACACCGAAACCAAGAAGACGCTCGACGAGCAGCTAGTTGATGATGCTCTGGGAGACCCTCTTTCTTTGCCGTTACTCCAATATGTTCTGTTCAGTTTGCACAATCGGCTGTTACCTGACGAGGAAACCACACTTCGTTTCTCAGACTACAGTGATCTCGGAGGGCTTCGCGGTGCCATTGGCGAGGGAGCGAACAACGTGTTCGCAAGCTTGCCAGAGCAAGCAAAATCAGCATTGGGTGCAATACTTCCGGAACTCGTGGCGATTAAGCTTGATTCGCTGAACGACAGTAATCATGACGGCGAGCAAGTCGAGCGAAAAGCGATACGTCGCTGGGCTTCACTGCAAAAACTACGTGCGAACGACGAAGCTGCACAACTAACGGACGCACTTATTGAGGCTAGATTCCTTACAGTTTCGGACGACAAGGCGGAACTCGCCCACGATTCCTTACTTACAGAATGGCCTCACGCAAGAAAGTGGATAGCGGACAACTCTCGGCAACTTGCGCTTAAGAACCGGGTTGATGAGCAACGGAAAGCGTGGGACCTGGGGCAAGACGATAGCCTGTTGTTAGGTCGGGGGGTTCAGCTTGAGGAGGGAAAGCAACTACTTAACCTCCCATCCGAATTCATAGAGCCAGAAACACGCACGTTCGTGCGTGAATCGATCAGCGCCGTACGACAGGCCATGCTTTGGCAAGTGCTAAAGCTCGCGTCGATTGCACTAGGAGTTGCAGTGCTAGTCGGCTTTATTGGTTATTCATTTAATCGAAGCACACGAGCCCGAGGCTACGCGCAAAAGTTAGTTGGTGCTGACGCAGCAACTTTTCGAGACGCTCGGAGAAACGTCAGCAAAGAGGTGATTCGTAATGTCGAAGACACAGTGAAAGCAAGTCTCGACCCGATGGAGAGCTTTCGTGCACGAATCGTTCTTACCAAGGAAGATCCTGACGAGTGTATACCGCTGCTTTTGTCCTCATTCTTCAAAGACGAGCACAAAATCGACGTGGCTTTTCTTCCATCTCTTGTAGATGCGGTGATCGAATCAAGATCGCAGAAGACATTTTTACATCTCGCACAGAAGGAATTCGAATCGGACGAGACAACGAACTACGCAAGATTCAGGGCTGGTCTTTGCATTACTACTATTGAGAAAGCGGTCGGAACCGGAATCGATTGGTCAGCGGACGAATTCCGATTTATGGAGTCCCAAGTAGAAAAACAGCCTTTGCTCGACGTTGTTCAATACGCTAAGACGCTCGCGGGTACCCCCAAACAATTGGCAAGCCTTGTCAGCCTGCCAGACTTACGGGCTTGGCAGTTCGATGCGATCCTAAAAGACATTACTGACGATGAGCCACTTTTAGATGAGCTTGCCCTGCTAGTTCAAGAACGCTCGAAGAAGGCCAACACGACTGAGCCAGAGGACTTGTCAGCCCGCTTAGGTCGATACGAGAAAGGTTCAATTTCAGCTATCGCGCTGTTGCGACTTGGCGGGGTGCCCCGACTGCTTAAAGCTTTTCAAGCGTTATACAGCAAAAATGACGGCGGACAAATTCTTGCTCCCGACTTGACCACATTCTTCCTGGCGAAGCTGAGAGATCGCGGCGTGTCGCTTCGAACGGTTTGCAACGTACTCGAGCAACATGATTTGGCTCGGCAACAACTGAAGGGCGAAGACAGAAAGGCTGCCGACTATGTCATGTATTTACTAGTGTTGTGCTTAGGCGAATTCGAAATCCAAGACTTGCCAAGAGAAGAATCGAACAAACTCATCAAAAAAATAGAGGGGTGGTACCGTAGCGACAAGAGTTCGTCAATTCATGGCGCCACAGGTTGGTTACTTTCAAACTGGGGGCGCGACGACATTCGTACTGAAATTGACAGTCAACCAGTGAACTACGACGGGGGTCGACAAGAATGGTTCATCGAGAAGCTTAGGTACGGCAAGAACGAAAGCGAATCGATGTGCGCGACGTTCGTCGTTTTTCGTCCAGCGACGGTTGATATCGGCTCCCTTGTAACAGACACGGGGGCGATATACGACCCGGACGAGCAGCAATACAAGGTGCACTTCAAAAAACATTTCGCAATTTCCGACAGAGAATTAACTTGGGTAGAAAGTGATAAGCTTTCTGCGGCGAGAGACAAGGCCAAGGAAGTGAACGTACCGCAAGAGTATTTATCTGTTGGTTCGGCATATCCAATTGTCTGTGCCGATTGGGGCGAGGCCACAAAGTTTTGCGATTCGTTGCGCGCACCACCAAGCGAGAACGTACTTTACAGGCTGTTCGCACCAAGAACTAAGTTTCGATTGCCAGCTGAAGCGGAATGGGAAAGAGCATGTCGAAGCGGAACATCAAGCCTATTCTCCTTTGGTGACAACCCACAAATGCTTGACAGATTCGGCTGGCACATGATGAATTCAAGTGGCAAACTTCAGCAAGTTGGTAGGTTGCGTCCTAATGCACGTGGAATTTTCGACATGCACGGCAATGTGTACGAATGGTGCTTGGATTACTACCATCATAAATATGATGTGGAAGCGCGAGTTAATGATGTTCTCGGGCCAACCGTCCAACCACCGCCAAAAAAAGGCAAGTATTACGGCAGAGTAACCCGTGGCGGAAGCGTTCGTTACCCATCTACCACCGCCCGTTCAGCACTGAGAGATCAAACTAATTCTACGACGAGAATTCATAACCTGGGATTCCGCTTGGCCTGTACAATCACGGAACCAGATCGAAACAAACTCGAATCACCATCTACCGATGCCGAATGAAACGAGTCGACTTTCGAGCGTCATCCAGCAGTCCGATTCAGGAATGGGCTTCCCTCCCGTGAAACGGTTCGTCCAAAGTTGCTGGATAGCGCCAAGAAATCCGCGAAATTGACTTCACCGGTTCCGTCGCTGTCACCATCGTTCCATCCGCCACTTTGCCCGAAGTTACTCGAGAGCACAAGAAAGTCAGTGAAGTCAACGGTTCCGTTGAGATCGACATCCCCTGATAAAACACCGTCCAACAGTATTAGGCGGTCTTCTGCATCCAGCCGTCCATCAAGATTCTCGTCAAGCTCAATCGCGTATTCGTTTGAGGCGACGGCTTGAATTGCTCTATCAATATCAGTCGCATCGCAAGCCCCGTCGAACTGAACGAGATTCTCATCAGTCCTGATCCCCTTGTCACAGAACATAATGTCAACGGCGTTCTCTCTGAGCGAATTATAATCCTCGTCGTCAACACGTTGATCACCGTTAAAGTCGCCGCCAGTCCACCTGCCGAATTCTGAGTTGGTGATGGTATTCCACAAGATTTGACGATCCATCTGATCCACAATGCCGTCTAAATTCGCGTCGCCGCGAACCGTTTGCCTATCTGCTAGGTAGTCGTTCACATCCTCAATGTCAAAGCTATCATCGCTGTTGAAGTCTAATCGCTTGTCATCAACATCACTCTCCAAACGTCGGTTTAAATAGTCTAGGTCCGATCCCAAGCTAGGCGTGAAAGACCATGACAAATCGTAGTTTCCGACGTCAAAAAGCGTATTTCCTTCGACCGAAAGCACCGTCGAATAATCAGAACCAATTGGAATGAAAATTGTTTGCGGGCCGGTTACGGAACTGAACATGAACGACATGGGACCCAATTCCTCTGCGCCTTGCTCACTTCCGCACAGATCGCAGAACGCAGAAAACTCGGACTCCTCTTCGGTCGATAACTGGACCGTGAGAGTGCCTTCTACGTCTCCGGATGCTAACGTCAGCTGATCCACGTCCACACGGTCTGAGTCGATCGCCATGTTGACCACCTCTGTAGCGCCCTCTCTGAGAACCTCTAGGAGCCGTTCGATAAGAATCAACGGCCACGGATTTTCGTCATTGCGTTCGAGATCGCTGTCTGGCTCCTCGCCGAAAACTTCGCCACCATAGTCATCTTGATTTACGAGTTCTGTATACGTGTAACGGAACCTTAGATTCGACCAATCCTCAAAGCCTTCTACTCTGTCTTCTCCTTGCCACGGCGCAGCGTTCGGATCCAGTCTAGTAATGTCTCGCTCGCCCTCATCATTCGCTTGCCAATCGGTATCGCCACAACTGAGTGCATCGACGGTGTAGATGTCATCGATTGACTTGGGAACAGGACTTGAACCGAGTGGGACGATCACTCCTTCGTAAGTCTCGCGAAGTTCTGCCGGCGTAGCGTTAGTGGCTTCACATGCAATCCCAGGATGGTCTTCCAGATTGCGTCGGTCGATTGTTGCTAACTCATGACGCGAAAAGTCGAGGGTCCAACTATTTCCGATCAATCGATCCCTCGGTACGATCCACGCGTAGTTCATAACGCTGATGTAGTTCGGTTTATAGTTCCTATCTTCATTCCCTCCGTGACGAAGTCCTAGCGTATGGCCCAGCTCGTGCATAAACACACCAGCCTGTTGAAGTGCGTAATCCAGCGTAGGAATCTGACGCGCCCCCTCTCCTTGCGTTAAAGCAACCACGAAGTCATTGCTACCTAACGAAGCTCGTCCGAAGTCATTTCTTGTAGCCAGTTGCTCTCCGAAAATTGCGTATCGATAAGCATTGCGTTTAGCAAGCTCCCCGTCGTTGGACCAATTGGGCTGCGCACGCTCCAAAGCCGTACCGAAGAAGTTGTTGCGAGCTAGGAGAAATTCCTCCCAGGTTTGGAAGACGCCATCGTCAGGTATCTCCTCGTCGAGATCTATATGAAGGCGTATTCCCGTTATATCTTCGTCTCGACTTTCGACAGGAGCCAATAAGAAAGAGGCAACGACCAGATCAAGGACTGTTCCGGTTCTCGCAAGATTAGCTTGCTCCCAAAGCTGACCCTCGTCGATGCCTTCTACTACATCAATGACCCTCTCCATGCGAGGGTAACTGGCCCGTATTTCGTTCATCAGTTCAGTCGTCAAATCCTCTGGTCTTCTGCCAGCAACATAGTCGACCTCAACGTACAGATCGCGACGACGGGTGTCACCCGCTAACAAAATGGTTTGATCGTCGCTACTGCGGTATGGGACTCCGAACCTCTCCCAATTATCCGGTATCCCATCAGCGTCAACGTCGGATGCGTCTAGCGTAAACGTTAAACCATACGACTCGCCGTTCATATCATTTGCAAAGCCTTTGACTACGACCATTATCTCTAATTCGTCTTCGCCTTCTCCGAGCAATTGTTCCGCGACAACGGGAAACGCGAGACGTTCCATTCCGGATGTGCTTGACGATTCGGCCAATAGTCGAGTTTCATTCAAATCTTCGTTAGAAACGATTCCCTTCGCGTCAAACGCTTGTAGGTCAAGGTCTCCTTCATCGCGTTCGTAGTTCAATTCAACCACAAGCGTACCAGAAGACAAGAAATTGCCTGAATTGCGTGGGATCTTCAACAAGAAGTAGTCCTTGTCCCCAAAGTCGTGAATCGTTCTTTCACGAAAGAGGTCAGTTTCATTCGACGACGACAGCGTAGGCGAATCGCCAACACTGAAACCTGGAACCGGCACCTCGTCTACCAAGACGCTTGGCGCTAGACCAGCGAAGGTTCCGTCTTGTGACGCTGGTGAACCGAGATCAAACGCAACCACGATGCTGGGAGACAGTGGTGAATCTGTCTCAAACGTGGGCGGCAGTGTTTGTCGAGCCACGGCGACATCTGAAAACTCGGAGGTGTTTCCGGCGACACAGATTCCAGAGGTGTCTTGTCCGCCAGCACAATCCGTTACCGTTGCGACTACTCTGCTTCCAGCTTCTGGCCTGAAGTCTAGTTCCGCAAAAACCGTAGAATCCACGGTGACGGCTCGATTGTCAGTTGTTGATGCTTCGAAACCCATCTCTGCGAATACCGAAGAGTCCACTTCCGCGGGAATTGAATCAAACGTATGGCTACCAAGCCATTGCCCAACGGTCCGGGTTCCGTTCGAGTCCGCGGATGAATAGAAATCGATTGTTACCGGAAAGATTGAGCCTTCGCCGAATAGCAGATCGGACTTTACTACGGCCGCGTTTTCTCGCACGACGAGGCCTAGGTTCCCGGGTGAGTTGATTAGGCCATTTGCACCCACGTCTGTATCGCCCGGATCATTTTCATTTCGTCCGATTGGGCCGATATCAACTGGCATCTGAAGAAATCCGGCTTCATCTATATTGCCTTGATCTGTTGAAATCTGGTTTTCGCGAATGGTGTTTGACCAACCGTTTTCGACTCGAATGCCGACTGCGCCAAAGCTTTCAATATTGTTGTTTCTTACTCGATTAAAGTCACCTCGAAGCGTCACAGCGTCAAACTGATTGTCGAGAATCCGGTTGCCTTCAATATCGTTGGAGTTCGCTTGATCGACGAGAATTGCAGAGGACTGTTGTCCGGTAATGAGGTTACCCTGCGTTTCAAAATCACCGCCGATCCGATTGTTTGAAGCTCCTTCGTTGATCTCGATGCCAACCTGTCCGCCCTGATCGAATTCGAGCCCGCCTATCACATTGCCGTACACTTCGTTCCCCATCGAAGCGGGCCCGGTTATTCCAATTTCGTCACCTAGATTGCCAGCGATACGGTTCGCACCTAAACTCCGCGTTCGACCAATAACATTGTTGGGTGCATTCGCCAGTTGAATGCCTGAGGAGCTATTTGGTATCATAGATCCGGAGCCTGTGACTCCAATGAAATTGCCAAGAACGCTATTACCTGAAGCGGTTGGTTGCTGGATCTGGATGCCGTGTTCAACGCTTCCCACAATCGTATTGCCAGAACCTGCGGTAAGCCCACCAATCTGGTTTCCAGATGAAGCGAATACGTATATCCCATGCCCACCGTTTCCAAGCCCAGTTGATCCATTCTCATCGGTGCCGACCCAATTCCCTGCGATTTCGTTTTGATGCGCACCCTGCAAGAAAACGCCATTGCTTTCGTTGCCAGAGATTATGTTGTTACCTACGAAGTTGTTTGACGCGGCGTAGACTTTCACACCATAAAGATTTGACAGTGCTGAAAACTCCCCATCCGAAGGGAAAACACCGATCAGATTTCCAATTACTTCATTGCGTGCTTCCCCACCTTGAATTTCGACTCCAGCGCTGGTGTTGCCCGCTATGATATTCCGCGCACCGGGAAGAAGACCGCCGACGTGGGTATCGGCAGTCTGATTCAGAAAAACACCGACGGAATTCGATAACGTTCGTCCTTCGCGATCGGTTCCGATGTAATTACCCTGCACCACGTTACCTACTGATACTAATGGTACATCAGTTCCCGCCGGGCCTAAATCAATACCGCGAAAGCTATTGGCGATCACGTTGCCAGCGCCAGGGTCCGAGCCCCCGATTACATTGTCGTTGCTGTTAGCGATTCGAATTGCGTGATTAGGATTTGAGTTCAATTCAGGGCTGATCCGTAAGTTTGCTCCCGCCGCATTCGCGAACAAAAAATTACCCTGAACAAGGTTTCTTCCAGTTTCCTGTGACACGATATGCACTCCTACAGCATTGGCTCTACCACCAACGATGTTTCCGGCGTCGATCGCGCCGATTCGGTTATCGTAGCCCGCGACTACAAATATCGCGTCAACACCAGCATTGACTGCTTGGGCAGCACTTGAGTCGACACCGATACGATTCGACAAAAGCTCGTTGAAAGACCCATTAATGTTTACGCCACGGATCTGGTTTCCAGCTATTGCGTTTCCAAACTCGGGCCCATGTCCACCAATGAGATTTCCTGAAGAACCTTGGATCTCGATCCCGTTACCTTTGTTTCCCTTTGCCGTTATACCATCCGATGGATCCAATCCGATGAAGTTTGAGGAGACCACTATGTCGTCCCCTGCGAGAATTATTCCGTGATCCTGGAAATCATTTATTGCAAGCCCGCGCACCAGACTATTGGACGCTCCTGCACCAAACACCAAACCATGAGCTCTGTCCCCCGCATTTGTTCCGGCCAGCTCAATGAGCGGGGCACCGTTCGTGTCACCTTGCGATAGGCCATCAATCGTTACGGCATCCGAAATATCTGGCAATTCAGAAGCTAGCTGGACAGTGTGGATTCCGCTCCCGGGAATATCGAAGTCAATTCGGTCAAAGCCCAGCCTGGCATTCGCTTGATTTATTGCCCATCGTAGCGTTCCTTTTTCATCATTGTCGTTCGTCGATGTCACGACAAATGGCTCTGCGGAATTGCATACTGGCGAGTCTACATCCTCACAGTTGGGGACGAGGCTTAGATCGTCTAAGCCGTAGTTAGGCGCAGGCGCGTTGCCATTCAGTACGGCGCGCGTAATTACCGCATCTGTGCCCGCAACCTCCCAATCAAGAATTGGATTTGTTGCACTTTCGCCAACGACACGGCGAACCCGCGAGACTATTCGCCCATCGTCATCAAAAGCCGTAAGGCTCACATAAGCATTTGGCTCGGCGCCTTCAAACAAGTTGATTGATTTAAAGCCAAACGCTACTACCGGATCTTCGAATTCGAACGCAATCGGTTGAGCAGTCTCGAAATCGTTTCCGCCAGACGTAGAGATAAAGTTGGGAGCCGAGACAATGGACCCCTGCCTCACCGTCATCTGCGATCCACTGGAGGGCGTTATTTCTACTTCGACGCCGCCGATCTCGACCGAAGGTACTTCAGATCCGAGAGCAAAGCCCGTATCGAAGGTATTGGTAGCCAGGAGCCACCGAGACTCAAGCCGCTCAATATGACGTCGCTTTTTACGGATTGGCATCGTCGAGATTTCCTTTTCAAACAATCTGGAAAATCAAATAGCTAATATTGGACTCAAGCGAGCGGCTAATTTGACTAAGTCGGCATCGAAACTCAAGTGTCATTTTTCCGCTTCTTATCAGGTGAACTCACATTCGACGTTGCTCAGGCAGAAAAATGCCTAATTAGCGAAACTGATCAATGAGATGCCGAATTTTAGACGGGTGCGGAATGCCGCGGACTGAGATCTCGATTTGCCCCTGTCCGGCGCTTGAGATCATTAATTCCCCCGTGCCCATTACCCTCTCGAACAACGACTTACGGATTTGAATATTCCGAACATCGGAGTGCATCACCTCATTTGTGTGCCTGGCCAGTACGCCTCGCCTCAAAATAGTTCTCCGGTTGGTCACTGTAACTCTGGTTCCCCATGTCTTTACTCGCCACCAACAGATAGCAACTAGCCCAACTAGAAACGGCACCAGGGCCAAGCAAAAAAGAAATGCTACGGGGTTGGTCCGAAACATTGACTCATATTGGTCGTATAAAACTCGCTCCTTGCCTCGCTTTCGAGATCCGTGCGCTATTTCATTGCCAACTGGCTCTGCACACTCGAACTCACGAACAGCCAAGCTCGTTTTCACCCTGGTTTTTGGGCTTCGATTGTTCAGCGGTAGTCTCGATCTCGAGATCATCTCTGTAGTCCTTTGTGATGAGAGACTGTTTCCATCGAAGTTGAGCGGTCATACGCGATGATCGCATTCCTTCAGATACGGGTTTCTCCGAAATTGGGACCCTGGTGCGACAACAATTTTTCAAACGAAAAAGCCAAGACTCTTACCTGAAAGCCGACGAATTAGACACTTGCGGCAGGCAAAAGTTAATAGATTTTGCTTTAAGAATGACGAGCCAGAATCTACCGTGAAGTGGCGGAATTTTTCGATCGAGTGCGTGGGAAGCGATTTTGGAGCTGTCCACCATCGGTTTGTTGGCCAACCTCCCCTGCCTTTATGTTGTCGTTTCCGACTTGATACGAGCTGTCTGTCATGGACGACTCAATGCAAACGCTCGCTGACGCTCCCTCAACTTTTGGATGGTCGTAAATTCTCTAGCTGCCTTGGCACGGAATCAAAGACTACAGGGTGCGAAACTGCTAGGGGCAAAAGAAAAAAGTAGTTTTCTTCTAAGCCACACTCTAAATCAAAAATTAGTACGCCTGCGACTCACCTATGGAGAGAGTCGATGCACATGATCTGGCACCCGTTTGTGCGTTCGCACACCTCACTTGGCGCCCCAGTTGAACGCCGATTCAATTCGTTGCATTTGGTCATGACGCGTCGTATCTGACTTGTCGCCCCAATGAGCGATGGCC
>CAYNJG010000210.1:0-12838 GCA_964397295.1 uncultured Pirellulaceae bacterium | reverse complement strand
ACCCTGAGTCATCCGGGCGGCCCAGAAGAAGCCGACATCGCAGTTGCTAACACAAGCCTTGACTACGACGTTTTCGATATCACCGCCCAAACTCGAGCGGTCGAACACCGCTTCGCATCCGTTGATTTGTTCGGCGGCTTCCGTTGGGCAAACATCGATCACGATCTCAACGCAACGTACGATGGCCGCGACTTTGTTAATGGACGCATCAGCGATCAAATGAGCATAGACGCGTTTGGCTTGTTCTTCGGTGGCGAAGCGCACTGGAAAATGTCCTCTGGATTCTCTGTTTTTGGGCGTTCATCCTTCGGTGCTCTCTATGGCAACATCAGAAACGCTCGGCAAGAAACCAATCTGAACGACTTCGAGCAGCTAGTCGATTTCGAAGATAGCTACGTTGAGCCCATTTTCCACATCGAAACACGAGTCGGCCTAGCCAAAACACTTGGCTCCGCTCAGCTTCGGGCCGGCTACGACTTTAATGCCTGGACTGGCATCGGTGACCGCATTCGATTTACAGACGACATCGAAGAAGCCGCCTTCGGGTCTGCCTCTGGCGACTTGCTACTGGAAGGCTTCTTCTTTCAGGCCGCGTACGTTTGGTAATGCCCGACTCACGCATGGCAGGCGGGAGCGAACAAAACACGGCGGCGCGTGCTGTCTAACGTAGTCGCGTTCTCGCCTGCAATCCATCCAGGCCTTTCTGGCCTAACTAAATCTTCTGGCCTAAATCTTGGAGGTTGCTCCTTCAACACGTGCTTGAAACTGGCTTGCACACCGCAACCTAACCTCGTGTCCACCCGCGCTGTGACACCCCAACAAATCGGGCTTCCGCTGTTCATCGCATTCACGGAAGAGCCGATTCTTCCCGCACTCACAAGAGTCCACGTGACCGGCAATACCTATGCCAGCAAACGATCCTGCCTAGCGGTCACAACCGTCGGTCGAATCTGAATTTTCGTGGCGAAACAGCTTGCTAAACCGAAATCGCAAACAGCTATTGCTTACGATGAGTCGACCCCCAGAGTAAGGACGTCCGGCCGCTGAGTGGCAACCGGGAGCCCAAGCAAATCGCTTTGTTGAAAGGAAGCGGCTTATGTCAAAACGCGCTAGAAGAGCCAACTTGCGCAAGAAAAAGCAAAAGCGCAACAAGAAATCGAAGCGTGCATTCCTAGAGCAACTAGAGGACCGTCAACTGCTGGCGGTAACCGCTTCACTTAGTGGAAGCGACCTTAGCTTTAGTGGAGATACCCTGCAAGACGATGTGGTCTTCTCGTCTGAATCGGGCTACCTAAGGCACAACCTGCAAGACAGCACTCTACTAGGAATCGTATACGCAAGTCCTCTGGACCTGGATTCGTCGACTGCGGGCGAACAGAAAAGAAGGGTTTCTGATCTAACAAGCTTTACCTATTCTGACGGCTCAATACTAACAGGCATCAACGATACCGTAACGTTTCAAGGCACTGAGTCACTCGGCTTCAGCGGCGACTTGACCATTACCGCTGACAAAATAACCGTCGCAGCTGGCACGACGGTAGCCACGCGAATCATTGATCAGTCAGGTACGCCAGATTTCGACACAGACACTTCGATTGGCGACTCTGGTGACATCACTTTCACAGCCAAAGAAATCGAGATTGGCACGGGCGCGAAGCTATATGCGCACGCCGACGACGCAAGCGGTTTCGCTGCGGGTGATCTTTCAATTTCGGCAAGCGATACAGATACGACCGGACTTCCTTGGGCAGATTTTCTACTGGACGAGGTCGTTTTCCCGCTCTTCGGAACGCAAGGAGTCTACGTCAACAATTCGAGTGTCTCCGTTTCTGGAGCTACCATCAAAGCCGGCGACGTTGAAATCGATGCGACTTCCGAGTTCGATGCCGATCCGTTTTTAGACAAAGAGATCTTTTCCGGATTCAAATTCGGAGATCTGATTACCGACGGTGTAACTGCGCTCTTTGGAGACGTCATACCGTCGCTACCTCTTGGCGTTCTCGGTCGCGTCACCGATGCCAACATTAGCGTAACCGGCGCGAGCCTCATTGAGGCATCTGGCGATGTCACGATTGGCACTTCAGCAGAGTCCGATGGTTCGATTGCAGTCGGGCATGATCTGTTCAGTGTTGGCTTTGGCCTCGGCCACGCCTCTGCCATCTCAAGAATTGACGGTACGACCGTTATCACGGCAAGCGGCAACGTTGAAGTAACCTCGAATGCAACGGGTGCTGCCGAAGTCTCTACCACTACAGAAACAGAAGGAAATGGCTCGGTTTCGCTGGCCATCTCGAATACGGACGTAGAATCGAAGGCCGAAATTGGCCAAAGCGTCCAGATCACCTCAGGGAAGAACGTCAAAGTCGAAGCGGTAGGTGAAAATGAATCTGCGGGCAGCGCAGTATTCAGCTCTGAGGGTACGGCACCTTTCGGTTTCACGATCGGCTTTAGCTGGGCTGGCTCCGACATTGATGCGCAAGTCGATGGAGCAATCACTGCCGTCGGCGATGAACTGATCAAGACGCTCAACCTTGGAGCGGTGACCGGCAACGTCATATCTATTGCGGAGCATGGATTCGAAACCGGTGACAGAGTGGTCTACGAGAGTGGTACCAACACACCGATACTGGGCTTGGAAAATGGCACAACATACTTTGTCCGCAAGATTGACGATTCGCAGATTCAGCTGACTGAAAGCTTGCCAATCGAAATAGACAACGCCCGGACAGTAGCGGGCGCCCAGCACAGCTTCGCAAAGGCTAATCTTGTCGAGTTCAATCCTGCGTCCGGTGATGTAGATGTTGCGGCAAACACAATTTCTCTTCCATCGCACGGCTTCGAAACGGGACAGGCGCTGATTTACTCGTCCCTGGGCGACACTCGGCTTGGAGGTACGGTTGAAGGCAGTACCTACTACACGATCGTCGTTGACACCGACACGATCCAGATCGCCGGCAGTCTTTCGGATGCCGTGCTAGGCACTCCCGTCATGCTGACGTCTGTGGGCGAAGGTACGTCTCACGCCTTTCTCACTCAAGCAGTCCAGAACGTAGCTACATTTGATGCGACTACGGTCACAGGGCAGATCCCAATTACTGGCCACGGGCTCGAAACCGGCGATCGCGTCCGCTATCGAACGCTTGGGAATACAAACGTAGGTGGAATCAATGCGGACTTCGCTTACTACGTCATTAAGACGGACAACGACAACATTCGCCTAGCACAAACTTACAACGATGCCATCGCCAACGCACCGATCACGTTGACCGCTGGCGCGGGCACGCATGCACTGGTCCATGACACTTCCGCGTCCACATTTGATCCGACGCTTGCAACCAATGTCGACAGCGACAGCAACACGTTCAAACTCACGGCACACGGTCTGACGACCGGCGATGTCGTCACGTACTCAACCGATCCAACGATCACACGCTCCAAAGCCGATGTAACGCGATCGCTGATGGTAAATCCATCGGCGCCATTCGTGGACTCGGCCAACGCGGACATGCTGGTCGATTCGACAACGAATCGGATTAAGCTGGCAGGTAATGGCTTGACGACCGGGGATGTGGTCACGTACCTCGTCGGACAGGATGGTTCCGGACTGAATCAGCCCATCGGCGGGCTTACGAATGAAACGCAATATGAAGTTATTGTTGACGCCACCGACAACAATTTCATCCGGCTTCGTCCGCTTGGTGGCGGTTCGCCGATCAACTTAGACACCACCGGCTCAACCGGCGATCAACATCAACTACGCGTTGTCCTGACCGCGCCCCGCATTGCCGGTGACGTACCGATCAACGGGCTCGAGAATGGCACGTCCTACTACGTGACAGTGCTGGACGGAAACGAGTTTATGCTCGCCGAGTCTTCGCAACTGGCTACCGCTGCTGCCCCCATCGCGTTGAATGCGGCAACAGCGATCGGCGCGCACACACTCACGCCTGAAGGCGCAACTGGCGTTACGATTAACGCGGAACTTGCCAGCAGTCAAAGTGCGTCCGCGGTTGCAGGCATCGCACCACCTGAGGATAAGAGTGAAGCGGAATCCGCAGTGGACGACATTATTGGCGGTGACGGCACGTTCATTGAAAACACCGTTACGACCTTCCGTGAAAGGCTTGTCGAAAAAGCATCCGAAAAGACAGAAGAAGCGCAGGCCGACGCCGAAGAAGACGGCGAGAGTGACGACAAACCCTCCAAGTTCTCATTGGCTGGAGCGGTAGCGTTTGCCTACGGTAGCCAGGACGTGCACGCGACGGTTGGCGGTAACGCAGAGGTCAACAGCGCGCGTGACTTGCAGGTTACTGCGCACCATGAGACCGCGATTCAAAATGTTGCTGAAGCCACCGTGACACAAGGCGATGGCTCAACAGATGATGGCGACGCGGGAAATAATAGTTCACCTGGAAAACTCGCCTTGAGCGCCGGCGTAATCGTGGGGCTCTACAACAATACGACGGAAGCGAACGTTCAGAGCAGCGCAGAGCTAAACGCCTCCAAAACTACTGAAATCACGGCGACACTCTCGCAGCCATTTCTTACGAATCCAGGCGCCGAACTTTTCTCACCCACGGATGATGAAGGCAATGTGTCCGATGACTGGACAGACTACGTCGATCCCGATCACATTATCACGCTGCTCGACGGTACGCTGGGGTTACAAGGCAACTTGTTCAACTCATGGGCACGCACGGTCGCCGGTGGCGAGACAGCTCCCGACTACGCCGTCGCAGGTTCTGTCAACTATTTAGATTTCGACAATGTCACGCGTGCACTGGTTGGCGAAAATGTCCAAATCAACAGAGACGCCACCTATTCCGATCCGGAACAGACAGTACACATCGCTGCTAATACGGAGATGCAGCTAGTCAATATCACTGGCGTATTCGACCTGAATCTCGGCAAAGACGGTATCAAAGATGCCTTCTCCGGCGGTGGTCCGTCGGCGCTATACAACGCAACTGGTAGCGAAGGCGGGAAGGGCGGTATGGGGGCCGCCGTGTTCCTGATGTTTGCCGACAATACGACCGTAGCAGACGTTGGTCGAGGAACTCAAATAGACTTCGGGGCATCCGGCGATTTCAGTCTCACTGCCGACACAACGATGCTGAACGTCGACCTCGCACAGTCCGGAGCGTCAGCAGGTAAGTTCGGCATCGCGGGAACGTTTTCATATAACGACCTCGACAACCTGACGATCGCACGATTGGATGGAAACGCGAGCGTAACGGGTAATGGCTCGGTCACCATCGACGCAGTCGACAACACCGAATATTACAATTTCGTCGGCGGAATCGCGAAAGGTTCGAATCTTGGCATCGGTGCTTCCGTAGGCATCAACAACGTCGATCGAGAAACCTACGCACTTGTTGGCAGCCTGGAAGATGGTCGGCTTGGCCCCCAAGAACTAACCTTCGCAAATGTCGCACTCGCGACGTTAACAGCAGAGCCACTTCCTGCCTTCGACTCGCGAATCCGCAGCAACACGACAACTGAAGGTGCCATCGATACACCCGAAGTGCAACGAATCTCGCACGAATCGAACGCCGGCCAAGTCACGTTCACTTTTGGCGCAAACTCTACCGCACCACTGGATCACAACGCGACGGCTGAATCCGTCGCAACGGCATTAAATGGCCTGGGAAGCATAAGTAGCGCCGGCGGTGTTGAGGTAGAAGGGGGAGACGGAGACGCATGGACCGTAAGCTTCGTCAACAACGGCGACCGGGCCTTGCTGGAAACAACAACCAGTGGCGGTTTCACCGGTGATGTCACGGTCGTTGCAGCAACCGAGGGCGCTGTAGCAACCAACGAAGTGCAAACACTATCGCACGATGGTACTCAGGGTGCGCTCATCGTAAGTTTTGACCGCGAGCAATCTGCTCCGATCGCCTATGACGCTTCGGCCGCGGAAGTTGCCGCGACTCTGAATTTGATGCCGTCGATTGTCGCAGCTGGCGGAGTGACCGTGGCAGGATCGGGAACGGAATCGGCACCCTATGTCGTGACCTTCAATCAGGCGGGCGAACGCGAGCAGTTAATTGGTGATAGCCTCAGTGCTTTCTCGGGAACACCATCAGTAACCGGAACCGGCAACGACCGAACCGTTGGCCATAACAGCGCACGTGGTGCCTACACGCTCACCGTCAATGGACAAACGACGACTCCCATCCATGCCCAAGCCTCTTCCGCTCAGGTCCAAGCAGCAATTGAAACGGTGCTTACCGGGTCACAAAGCGTCACGGTTACTCCGGCGGTTGGCGGAACAGGATTCACCAACACCATCAACACGACAGATGACGTTACGATCGAAGCTAGTTCTGAGGGAGATCTCTATGTCTTCTCGCTTGCAGCGGCGGTTGTTAGGTCGGGCGGTGGAACCAGGATGTCCGGGCCAGGCGGCAGCACTCCTGCGCCGAGTTCCGGCGGAGCTAACACCTCCCCACCACCAAAAACAGGCATCGCAATTTCCGGCGATGTGTCGGTCAACCTCGTGGATGACACAGCGAAAGCGTTCATTAACAACGCGGGAACAATTCGCGCGAATGACGTCACCCTCGACGCCATGAATGACACGAACCTGATCGTCGCTTCGGGATCAGTAGCCATCGCCACTTCAGGAACAAACAATTCCGTTGGTATCGCTGGGTCGTTTGCATGGAACGAATTAGACGGTGCAACGGAAGCTTTCGTCTCCGACTCTACCCTATTAACCACTGGAAACGTGGACTTAGATGCAGAACGAACGGGCCAGCTCTTCACGCTAACCGCCGGTGGATCCGGCGCACCGAGACCCAAGGGAACAGCCATCAGCGGGTCGATCTCGATAAACGAAATCAACAACGACACACTATCCTACATCCACGACTCCAACATCGACGCTGCAGGAACGGTCACCATCGATGCTCTCGATGAATCTGACATGCTAGTCATCGCGGGCGCTCTCAGTTTTGGCGGACGCGCTGGCGTCGGCGCTGGTGTCGCGATTAACGAAATCGAAAACACAACGCATGCGTGGATAGACAGCGACTCGGTCGTCAATCACACCGGCGATCTCAGCGTGAATGTAATGAGCGACTCAAACGTGCTCGCAGTTGCGGGCGCCGGCGGTCTATCTTCTGGCAAGCTTGGAGCGTCCGGCACCGTGGCGGTCAACTTGATCGAGAACAACAACGAGGCCTGGATCTCGCAATCGTCCAACGTCCGAACGGACGGACAGGAAAACGGCAATGTGACCGTTAGCGCCCAAGACGATTCATCGATTAAATCGATTGCCGGCGCAATCGGCGCCAGCAGAAACGTGGGACTTGGAATTGCCGTTGCCTACAACGCTATCGACAATGACGTTGTTGCATTCATCGACGAATCGCAGCTTACTACCGGTGGTACGATCTCGGTTTCGTCCATGTCCACCGCCAGCATAAGGACGATCTCAGCCGGTGGAGCAGGGGCCGGAAGGGCTGCGATTGCTGGGGCCGTCTCGGTCAATGAAATCACAAACAACATCGAGGCTTCCATCCAGGACAGCAGCGCGATCACGGCCAACGGAACCGTTTCCGTGCAAGCGGACGATAGCGCCTCGATTCATGCATTGGCAGGCAACGTCGCGGGCGCTGGAAAAGCCGCCATTGGTGCGTCGATCGGATACAACAACGTCGACAACACGGTCATCGCAAATATCACGGGACCAACAACCACGGTCACCAGCGGCGGAAACGTTTTGGTCGAAGCAGACTCTTCCACGGAACTCCATTCGATTGCTGCTGGCGGACAAGGAGCCGGCAAAGTGGCGATAGGCGGTTCCGTCACCGTTAACGAATACGGCAACGACGTGAGTGCGTTCATTGGCGACGGCGTTACGGCGATCGCTGAAGGAAGCGTAGTCGTCCAGGCTACCGACGATGCAGAATTCTTGTTGATTGCTGGTGTCATTAACGGAGCCGGTACGGCCGCTGTGGGCCTCGCAAACTCAACGCTAGTCACCAACAACGACGTGATTGCGTACATCGGTGACGCGACGGTTGATGCCAAAGGGAATGGAAGCCCCGTCAATGTCTACACAGGCGAAAAATCGGGCGGAACGAAAAGTACACAGTCTGTGCGTGGTGTCGCCGTAACGGCCACTTCCTACGAGAACATCTACAGTTTTGCAATGGCTGGTAGCGGAGCAGGAACCGCGGGAATCGCTGGTTCGGCTACCGTCAATACACTCGACGAAACAACACACGCCTACATCGCAGACGGCGCTACGATCAACACCACGAACACGGGAGCAAACACTTCGCAAGATGTGGTCGTGCTCGCATCCGACCGAACCGACGCTTTGCCTGTTGCCGGCGCCATTGGCGCCGGAGGAACGGCCGGCATTGGCACCGGGGCTGACGCGGGTGTAATCACCAAAGATACACAGGCGTGGATCACGGCCGACGAAGTGCACGCAAATCGCAACGTCACCATCGAAGCCAACTCGGACGAAGATGTATTCTCCGTCGCCGCAACGGTTGGGGCTGCCGGTACGGTCGGTGTCTCAGGATCTGCGGGTGTCTATGTCGTCACCAATGAAACACGGGCGTTTGTAGGCCAAGACTCCGACGCAAATGGACCACAACCAACGGGTGATACTGTCATCGTCGCAGACGGAAGCGTCCTGGTTTCGGCGGTCAACGAGTCTGAGTTTGACGTCATTGCCGGATCAATTTCTGGAGCGGGAAGCGTTGCCGTTGGGGCTTCGGCAGCAGTCACGGTGGTAACCAAGACGACAGAAGCTTTCCTCGGTACCTCAGCTGACGTTACGGGTAGAGGCAACGCATCTGTTCAAGCTCATTCCGGAGAATTCACCGTCGCCTTCGTGGACGAACCTGTTGATCCAGACGCGGGTACTTCGATGGAAGGCAGAGCTACGGTAGCCGAAGCCACGTTCAGTCCGACCACAGGCGTGAATACAACGTCCGACGTCGTCACTTTCGCAAACGATCACGGCTTCACAACGGGTCAGGCTGTCACCTACAGCACCGGCAGCGATACACAGGGGATAGGCTTAAGCGGACACGACGATCCGCAGTTGCTCGACGGCCAATCGTACTTCGTGATCGCCGGCGATACCGATACAACGCTCTCTGGAACCCAGCTAAAACTCGCCGCAACCGAAGAAGATGCCCGTCAAGGACGTGCGCTCGATTTGGATTCGACAGCCCTTCTGACAAACAACCACTCACTCACCGATGGAACACCGACGGTCGGCTTCACGGACATCAAGGCACCGGGGTTACAAACGGGCTCGACAGGAACAGACTACGACGGCGATGGCACGAACGAGCCGGTCGCTGACGCGAACAAGCAAACAAAGCAACGCGTCTCGACACCTGTTATGAACACCGTTCGCGGCGTGGCGGTAACGGCAGTCAACAAAGAAGACATCGAAACGTTCGGCGTCAGCGGCGGCGGCGCCGGCAAGGTTGCCGTCAACATTGGTGGTGATGTGAGTATCATCACGACAACCACCAATGCGTTCGTTGACGACACCGCTCAAGTCAATCAGGCCACAGGCATAACACACGCGGATCAGTCTGTGCTCGTTGCTGCCGGTGGCGACTTTTCGCATCTTGGAGTTGCCGGCGCGGGATCTGGCGCTGGAATCGCAGCAGTCGCTCCGGGCGCTGATGTCACGGTCGTGAACCACAACACAACTGCGTTCATTGATGACGGTGCAATGGTCGGCGCCAGTCGGGACGTGATTGTCGAAGCCAATAATCGCGACGACCTGCTCTCCGTAGCAGTTGGTGGAGGTGGCGCAGGCGTTGCTGGGTTCGGAGTTTCCGCTTCGGTCTACGTCGTAAACAACCTGACGCACGCATACATCGGCGACGCGGCCGCCGGCGATGGTGGCGCAACAGTGGACGCGGGCGGTAACGTGATCGTGAACGCTGTCGACGACACGGAAGGCCTGCTGATAGCGGGCGGTGCAGGTTTTGGCGGCGTCGCGGGCGCCGGTGCAAGTGCCACCATATCTTCGATGACCAAGGACACCTCCGCATTCATCGGTCCAGGTTCTTCTGTAGATGCAAAAGGAATTGGCTCTACACTGACGGGAATTCTGGATGGCTCGAATCCAGCGAACAGTTTCGGGACGGAAACGAATTTCCGCGGAGTCGCCGTGCAGGCGGAATCCAGCGAAGATCTGTTTGCCGTTGCGGCCAGCGCCGCAGGTGGAGGAGTCGCGGGACTGGCCGGTGGTGTAACGGTCGGCATCTTCGACTCCGATACGACGGCCTACATCGGCTCCAGTGCTAACGTCAATCAGAACAACGATGGGACGGAGCACGCCAACCAATCAGTCCATGTTAATGCAGCTAATGAAGTTGATGTCTTCACGGTCGCCGGCGGTTTAGCCGTGGGTGGGTCTGCGGGTATCGCCGGTGGCGTGCACGTGGGTGTTTTGCGAAACGACACGACAGCCTACATCGGCGCGAATTCAAATGTCGACGCACGGCGGGATGTCGATGTAAATTCCCTTTCAAACCAGGACATCGACACCATTGCAGCAAGCGCTGGAGCGTCTGTTGGCGTGGGACTCGCCGCGTCGATCGGCGTCTGGGCTCTCGGCAGCGACGGAGAGTTCAGCTCAACGTACTCCTACGAAGAACGGAACGCTAACGGCAACAAGACGGCAGCCGATCGGTCGGAAACGCCGCTCGACAAATCCCAGATAGTAAATATGCTTTCCGCCGACCAGATGTCTGAAGCCGACCCAACGGCAGGGTTCGCCGACAATCTGGATGGCTACAGCACGAACGATCAGAACGGCGACGAAGACGACACCCCGGACAATACAAGTCTGCTCGGGACCAACATGGCAGCCGCAAGCACGAAAGTGAACGGCGGCCTGTCGAGCAATTTCCTCTCCAACCAACTGGCTGCCGAAGCAGTTGGCGGCACGACAGCGTACATTGGCAATGGAGCCAACGTTGATGCTGGACGTGATGTTCAGGTCAATGCCCGTGACAGACTGGACTTAAACCTCATCGTTGGCAGCGCCGCGTTCGGTGCCGGTTTAGCAGGTGTCGGGGCTTCGATTGGCGTTGCGAACGTGGACAACCATGTCGAAGCTTTTATCGCCGATGGTGCAGTCGTGAGTGCCGGTCCGGGCAGTGACGACAATGTTTCGGTCACAGCGAGGGGTGTCAACGATCTGCATGGGCTTGCGATCGGTGCCGCAGGCGGAACGGTCGGCGTGGGCGGTCAAGTCGCAGTAATCAACGATGCGAGCACGCAGTCCGCACACCTCGGCGACAGCGATCCCAACTTCAGCCCACTATCGATTGATGACATGGGAGGCGAGGTCCTAGTAAATGCCAGAGCGGATCGCGACGTCAACGCAATTACAGCCGGAGCCTCTTTAGGAGCGGTTGGTGCAGGCGTTGCGGTTGCCAGCGCAAAGGCAACCGGTTCGACGCAGGCGTTCATCACCGACGCAAGAATCGGCCAGCAGGCGACAACTAGTGTCGGTGGAGTTGACATCAAGGCCGAATCAATTGGTAACGTAACTGCCGATTCGGTCGCTCTTTCAGGTGGATTGATCGTCGGGATTTCAGGTGCCGCTGCGATTGCCGACTACAGTCCAACTCTTGTTGATGCTGCAATCAAGGAGAATGCTCAAATCACGGTCACGGGCGACGTTGATGTACTTGCTCACTCTCTGGTCGACGTCGACACGGATGCAATAGGCGTCTCGGTATCGGCCGCCAACGCACTCGGTGCTTCGCTCGCTTTGGCTAACAACAAACCGACAATCAATGCTGCCATCGGGCGCACTACGGGATCAAGCACAGCCAGCAACGCGACTGTCAACGCAGGCGGAAACGTAAACGTCCAGTCGATCTTCAACTACGATTCGACAGGTACCAACCAGCAGAACAGGGGAGCCGACGCGATGGCCAGCGCGGGTGCGGGCTCGATTAGCATTGGTGCTGCCGGCGCCTTCGCGTTGGCAGATTCCTCCCCAACGATAACTACGTTCGTCGGCAATGGAGCCAACATTAGCGGTACGACTGCCACGGTTTCTACGGCCAGCCACGGACAGGCTGACGGAACTGCAGGAGCCGCCGGACTCGGGGTCGGACTCGTGGGCGTCGGAGCGACAATGACACTCTCCGAAGCCAATGGCTCGATCAGCACCTTTGTGGATGCCGCGACCATTGATGCAGCCGCCAATGTCCGTGTTGAGTCAAAAACCAACCATGATGCAGAAGCGGATGATGTCGCTGTAGCTGGTGGCTTACTTGCGGGGGCAGCAAACTTTGCAACCACTAAAGCTAATCCAAACATCAACACTTCAGTACGGCGGTCTAGCGATGTTGATGCAGGCGGCAGCATCTCCATTGCCTCGACAATCACTACGAACAGCGATGCAGATACCACCGGAGTTGCTGTCGGAGCACTATCACTGGCTGTTTCGAAGTCGGATGCTGAACAGAAGCCAGTGATCACGACATACGCGGATGCACCGATAACTGCAGGCACATCCGTTTCGATCGATGCGCGACACAACGTGGATACTTCGGGCAACCCAATTTCAGCAAACAGAGTGCGAGCCATTGGCCGCAGCGGGTCCGGTGGCGCGTTCATTGGTGCCGCCGGTTCCAGCGCGACAGCCGACGTCAACGCGCGATTGAATACCTATTTGGGCACAATGGCAGACGTCGATGCGATGACGAATGTTTCTGTGAATTCGCTCAATAGCTCTCTGACAAACGTTGATGGCGTGGGCGTAGGCCTTGGCGGAATCGCCGGCATTGGCGGTAGCTCGACAACCGTGACATTGCGAGGAACGAAT
>CAYNJG010000209.1:0-12977 GCA_964397295.1 uncultured Pirellulaceae bacterium | reverse complement strand
AGCTTGTAGCCCGCGATCTTTTCACCAAGACTAATTTGGACCGGTTCGGGGAACAGCGAATGGTCCAGTAGTGGGTCGGCTTCCGTATCGGCCTCGAGCATGGCTCGCACTTGTCGCCGAGCGTTTTCATCGGGACATAGCTCGGCCAACATCTCGTCTTGACGATCGCGAGGTACGTCGGCGACCTGAGAGAAGATCCTCGACAGGTCGCCAATCGTGAGTTTCTGGGGGTCGTCGGTCATTGTATCCAGCAAGAATCAAGCAGACTGTTACGCGTCATCGGCAAGCAGAAGCCTTCAATCTTTTTCCATTTTTGTTCGCAACCAAGCTCTCGCAAATCGCCAGCGGCGTTCCACGGTCGACAAGCTCACATCAAGAACTTTCGCGCACTCTTCGCAGGTAAGCCCAGAAAAAAACCGCAACTGAACGACCTCAGCGTTCTCCGGTGACTCTCGTTCGAGTTCCAAGAGTGCATCATTGAGTTCCAGTATGTCGTCCTCCCACTCGCACGCTGGCAGCGAGATACCGGTGAGCGATTCATGCGCTACATTGCCGCCACGTTTTGCCCGATTTCTACTGCGCGCCGCGTCAATCAGGATACGTCGCATGGCTTCGGCGGCTACACCGTAGAAGTGTCGGCGGTCTCGCCACGATGTCGTTTGCCGAGACAAACGAACGTACGCTTCGTTTACCAAGTCAGTCGTATGGAGAGACTTTTCGCGGTTCTCACCTATAAGCCGATTTCGTGCGATTGCCTTTAGGTGGTTGTAGACAAAATCGTACAGCTCGTCCTGCCCACTTGGAAGCGCTTGCAATAGCTGAGTCAAGTTCTCTCGCTCGGCCTCTCGAGACTCGTCGTATTCGTTCGTTTCTTGGTTCATGTCTGGTCCTTGCCTGCAACTCTCTATTGTAACAGAAGAGAGAATCGCCCAATCAGCTGTGAACAGACTGCGACCCTACCACTCCGACGAACATCCGGGCCTGCGATGGCGTAGCAATAAAAGCACGATCGTGAATGCCGCCGTGAACGCTCCACTGGGTTCCGGAACAGCCAGAGCTTCCGTCGTGGTCCCAAAGTTGGCCGAAAGAATCAGGAAGTCGGCAAACTGCACGGAGCCGTCGCAATCGAGGTCGCCCATCGTATGGTCATCGACGGATTGCCCAAAGTTCTGTGAAAGCACGAGGAAATCATCGAACCCGACTTCGCCATTTCCGTTGATGTCTCCCAGCGACTCGGCGTTGCAGATAGTTGCCTCACCGTTCGCTAGGAAACCAAAGAGGTTGAGCGCAAACTGTTCGTTATCGAATCGATTGACGTTGGTCCCGGCGCCGTTGTTGTTGAAAAAGGTATTGCGGTCGTAGTGACCGACGATGCGTCCAAGATCAACCGTCGCAGCAAATAACGCTGCATCTCTTGAGTCAGCTGAACGTGACGTGCCAGCACCGAGACGATCGTTGTTGCGGACGTTTCCTTCGGCATGGGCGAGGATGGTTGCATCGACGCCATCGGCCAGGTTGCTCTGCACGATTCGAAACGGACTAACGCCTTCGCCATCAAATCGGTCGACATTTTCAAAGATCGGATGGTCGGGCACGTCGAAGTCTCCATTCGAACGTGTTAGCGAGTAAGTGCCTTGGTCTTGTAGCACTTCGATACCGAACGGATCGAGGAATTGTTGGTCAGAGTTAGGAGCGTCGCCCCAGTTGCTGCCGAAGTTGGCGTCGCTAATAAACAAGGCTCCGCCGCCGCCTCGGATGTAATCCTCGACTAGCGAAACCTGCGTGCTATCATAAACCGCGTTGTTGGAACCGAAGACAATTGCGTCGTAGTCGGCAAGCTGCCTGCCCGTATCAAGATTGCCGAAGTCCAACTGAGCACCGTTAGTTTGACCACTCTGGCGTGCGACCGCTTCAACGGGTTCGGAAACCTGATCTAGAATGAAGCCTTCATTGCTGAGCGTGTTGGCAAGTTCACCCCAACCGTGGTTTCCTCCGAATGTGGCGAAGTTGGTAATGTCAGCGAGGTGCTCGGTTCGATCTGAGTCGTTGCCCGCTTCGAGAAATCCACCACTTCGATCTGCACCACGGACAAACAGAATGTTCTGTGCGGAAGCTAGTTCAGCGTGGAAGTGGCTAGTTAAAACTGTGAATACAAAGGCGAATGCCAAAGAACGGGAAGTTAGCATGTTGAATTGCTCCTGATGTCAGAGTGGCTTTTCGTTACTGATATGGCGATCTCGCTACCGGAGTCGTCAACGGTTTGTCGATTTAGTCACGATCCGACGTTTAACGTACGGCACCGTCCAGAGTTTCGGCAGGCCCTTTTGGAGCATGGCGGAAGTCTTTTTGGCTTTCGCCACTGGTGCCACGCAAAGGCGCGATTCGCGATAGCACCATCCAATCCTGGCCGCCCATTTGTTGACCTCGGTTCGAAAAGCGGAGCGAACGACCGCCTTGCATCGGATTGGGAACACGCACGGCGAAACTAGCTCCAGCCGGGATTCGGGAGCTCGGCTCAATCGTTACTCGGAATTCCCGATCCTGCCCCGACACCACACCATCAACCCGCCAGTTCACGGGCCATTCTTCTATGGTCTCTCCATTCGAGTCGAGCAAGCCAACAATCATGGGCCAGTGATAGTAGAAAGGAGCAACGCCGCGGTTTTCGAGTATCGCAATCACGTCGAACTTATCTCCCCTACGGTTTACGTTTGCCTTGTTGAAGTGCAAGTCGTAACCCATTCTACGAGCGGCCGCTTCTGCTCGAGCTCGGCGGCCATCCGAAAGTCCTTCCTCAAACACTGCCCAGAGACGCATGTAGGAAGCGTGTGTGTCTTCCACCGTCCGCAGGAAATCGGAAGCCACTCTACCATCATGCTTTGAAACCTTCTTAAAAACTGATGCGTTCAGTTGCGGATAGAGTTCACCGCCAATTGGATTTGTCTTCCATTTTTCCGACGCATTACTTTTCGCCATACGGGTCAAAAAATGCCAATCGGCGTCGCGACGAAATTGAGTGCTCCACGTGAAAGAGTCGTCGTGGTAACCGATATTGAGGTCTGCGTTGGGGGCGTTTTTTGGATCCCCTTCTGGGTAACGGACGAGCAGCTTGGTCGCCTTGAAGGCGTCTTCAAAACTATGCAGCACTTCCTGCTGCACATCGGAGCTCGCCATGTGCGCCATAGTTGGATAGGTGTGCCATTCGCCCCAAAACCCAAGCGTACCCAGCTCAATGAATCCGATGCGTGGATCCCCGTCATACGTTTTCCCCATTGCTGCAATGGTCTGTGCCAAAGCTTGGCGAAAGACAGGACTCTCATAGTCGGGACTCATCGAATAGTGAGTAGGCGATCCGGCAGAGTCAACATTTTTCGTGGCACGTACCTTCGTGACTTCGACGCCATGCGAAACGAGGAATTGTGGGATCTCGATCTTCGCGTCGGCAGCTTTCCTGGGGTATTCACAATGGACCCGGAAGACTCCCTGATGTCCTCGTGATTTGACCTCATTCAAAAAATCTTCCACGCGTGACCAATCGTATTGAAAAACGCCTTCAGCCGATCGGCCGACAAGAATGTCTTTTAGCGCGAAGTAACGAAACTCCAGGCTGTGAGGAAAGCGGTGATTCTCTGCGCTGGCGTACGGGACAAATCCCTTCAGAGGGTTATCCACCGGAGGAGCCTTGTATTCGAGCAACTGGCCGGATGCCGAGCTCAGAAAAAGAGTCAGCATAGGTAGGATAATCCAGCTTGTCGGCCTTCGTCGTAGCGGGAACCAAAAGTCTGAGGTGGGCATGAAGTGTTCCGTCGGTTCGGATCTGACTTTGATGAAGGGTAAGCAATTGTTTCTGTAATTCGGGTGCCACTGCTGGCTTGCCCAGCAGTGATTTGGTGGAGCGTTTGGCATTGCTGCTCGGCGTTCGGCACTGCTGGGCAAGCCAGCAGTGGCACCCAGCCGATGATCAAAACTAACGGCTTATCAACTTATCAATCACTACGCGACGTTCGGCTTCGGTTCCCTTCACAAAAATACTTCAACTTTTTCGATTACTTATCCTGCCGTGAATACGTGCTCATTGACGCATACTCTACTGCGACGAAAAGCGGCCATTGGTCGCGATTGGCTAAGCATTTCGAACGAAGCCACGAAGGGATCGGCCCTTTGCTTTGTGTCTTCGTGCCTTTGAGAAATACGTCGCTTCTGATTCTCCATTCAAAATAGCTCAGCCTTTTCGCTTTCGGGCACTGCAGGCTTGTCCAGCGATGACTTGGTGCAACGTTTTGCACTGCTGGGCAAAGCCAGCAGTGGCACCCACGCTATTGAAAGGCAACCATGAAACGATCTTGAGTGAATCAGTGAAGGTATTCGGTCTGCCTTCACGCGTAACACTCTGAGCCCGCTATTCTGCGAGCAAACTGCTATCTCTCGCCCATCTTAAAGGGAGCCCAGAATGTCATTCATCAACAAGCTGAAGGCCAACTCACGTCGCCGTCTAAAAAAGCAACCGTCCACAAGAAAGAATCGAAATCGAAATCGGCAATCCCACGTACCGCTGGCGCCCGAGTCCATGGAGCCTCGCGTGTTCATGACGGCTAACGCAGTTGCCGACGGCGGGTGGAACGATCCAACGACCTGGGAAAATGGCATTCTGCCGGACGCGAATACGCCAGCCATCATTTCGCACGGGATCACCGTTGAGTTAGACGGAATAGATCACGTCGCAGAGACGATTGCGGTTCACGGAACCCTCATCGTCCCGGAAGAAGCTGGAGCCACAGATCCAACGGAAGTCGTCGACGGACGCATGAATCTGTACTTTAACGGCCAGCACGCCGGAGATGCACCAGCTTCCCAGCTCTGGGATCACAGCGACATGACAGGGATCGGCGGAGTCACCGGGCAGACGCGAACCCACATGGGAATCCAGCGTACTGGTAACCGATCGGGTAACTTCTTCGACGGCCAGATTGACAAGGTCGCTACGTACAACCGAGCACTCGATTCCAACGAGGTGGGTGTCATTTCGTCCACCGATCGATCGCTGGCGGACGGTGTTGCTGAAGAAGACATGGCAACTCTCTGGATGTTCGATTCGACTGGAGCGAACCTGACTCCCGATACCGCTCCGCTTGACCAAAAGAACGACAACGGCCGACTTTTCGGTGACGCCGTTACCGAAGGTGAGTTATCGCTTGATGGCGAACGCGACTATGTCAAAGTTGACAGATCCACCGACATCAATCGAGGAGTCTTTACCGAGAAGACCATCTCGCTGTGGTTCAAAACGGACAACACCGACGGCGTTCAAACGCTCTATGAGCAGGGTGGCGGAACTCGCGGACTACACGTCTACCTAGACGGCGACACGCTTTACGCTGGCGGCTGGAATCTTCCGCAGGGTGAAAGCGGCTGGCAGGGTGATTGGATCACGCAGACGGGCATCGTCGCTGGCGAATGGAATCATGTCGTTCTGACGCTAGACGGCGTTAAAACGCCGGACAAAACTCTTAGCACGCGTTGGATGCACGTTAACGGTGGAGGCGAGTTCATCGTTGGCTCCGAAGCCGACCGTTACGATGAAGGCACCTTTACGCTTGAATTGACCGGTACGGACAAGGACCACGACCCGATTGTCCCAATGCGGATGCTCGAGACCGGAATGGTCATGCCGATGCAAATGACCAACAACGACGGGTTCTTGATGACGGCTGGTAGCGGTCGCGTTCAGTTGTACGGAGAGGAAAAACTGAGCTTCACTAAGCTCCACGTAACCGCTGAGCCCACCGAGACGTCGATCGTTGTCTCCAATGTTATCGAGAGAAACTTCAGTAAGGGTACCGAAACTTCGGCCGAAGACGATGGTGAGCTGAATTGGACAGAGGGCGATGAAATCGTGATCGCCAGTTCGTCTTTTGACTATAAGGAAGAGGAAGTTCGCACGATCACGAAGGTCATCGACAACGGGAACGGCACCACTACTCTGCAGTTCGAAGATGCACTCGAATTCAGACACTATGGTGAAGTTGAAAAGTATCGCCAAGGCACCGGGGTCGATGGCGAAGTGCTTGAGATCGATATGCGAGCCGAGGTTGCTCTGCTGAGTCGCAATATCACGATTAAGGGGCTCGAATCACAGGATACCGATATCAAGTTCGGCGACCGAGACCTCGTCGAACTCGAAGTTCGCGATACGGACGTGGGCGGTTTGAGCGATGCCGAAAAAAGCCGGCTTCCGGACCAGCAGATTGCCAATGGTGTTGGTGGACACGTGATGTTCATGCCGGATTCGGGAGACATTGTCGTTGACGGTGTCCAGTTGGATGGGCTAGGCCAAGCAAGCCGCAAGGGCCGATACCCGATTCACTGGCACCTCGGCGGCGATCGTTCCGACGATGTGTTCAGGAATTCCTCGGTCACGAATTCCAATAACCGCGGCGTGACGATTCATGGGACCAATAACCTGTCGATTGAGGGTGTCGTCGTGCATGACGTACACGGCCACGGGTTCTTCTTTGAAGACGCGGTCGAAACCGGCAATGAGCTGGTCGGCAACCTGGTTCTCGGCGTTCATGCGGTCGGCGGGCAGGACTTTGGGTTCCACCAGCCCGGCACGAAAGACCCATTTGTGGTCGACACTCACGATTCGGTTACCGAAAGTCGAGCGAGATTCAGTAGTTCGGCTGCGTACTGGATTACGAATCCAAATAACACTTTTGTTGGTAACATCGCTGCGGGCGGGGGCGATCAACGAGAAGTCGATGATTTGCCCGAAAATGGCTTAGCCAAGGACAAACCTGACGAAGCGGGAACTGGTTTTTGGTACGCGATTCCGCGAACGGCGGTTGGTGAGTCATCGAAAAAGGGAAGCGGATTTGAAGAATATCGGCCAATCTTCGAGGACTTCGGGACGTTTGACTTCAACACCTCCCACACGATGGCTGTTGGTTTGAATTTCGACCGAGGTGGTGACATCGAAGATGCCAACTTCAACGACGAAGTGGACCCCAGCACAGTACATCTGGACAGCAACTACAAGCCGCTCGACCCAGACACTGGGTTGGTTTCCAGGCACTACGTCAACAGCTTCACGAACTACAAATCGCATGGAGCAGCCGTGTATCACCGCGGTGAAGCCAACACGATCCGGTACCGCGACTTGCGAATCGCTGATAGCTACAACGGCCCGTGGGCGGTTTCGGAAACAGAGTTCATAGACAGCTTGTATGTTGGTCACAGCCTGGGTAACTCGGAAGACAAAACAGTAGAAGTTGGTGGGCCTCGACTGTACGACGGTGCGGGCCGGCATGAGGGAGCTCACTTCGCTGGATTCGCTGCGGAAGCTGCCTCGACTTTCCAGGTGGAAGGAAGCTCCTTTGGTCCAACGATGTACCACGTGTTCCCGAACGTCTCGTTTGAGAGCGACGGCACCTACGATCATATGGCCCATGCCATATCGGACTTTTCGTCACAGGAGCTTGGCCGAGGCCATAATCTTGCTTCTCCACAAGAATGGATCAAGGCGGCAATTGACGTCGACGGTACGCTCACCGGTCCTGCTGGCGGAGGTGTCGGCTACAGCATTGTGCCAAACATCGATTTCCTGGTCGATCAAAACGACGTTCAGCCAGAGGGTTGGGACGCCTATCTCACCGATGATGTCTACGCTCGTGTCCGTGTTGAAAATCTGGACGATGGCAGCGACGTGAATCTATTCTCTGGGAATGCCGAAGACCCGTTCATCGTGTTCACTTCGCAGGATGGTGACAGACTGGAAGTGACAAATGGTCAGAACCTTGGCAACGGGTCGTGGACTCAGGTTGCCGCGAAGGCCGATGACGAAGGCCCCGTTAAAGACGACTTCACCATCGAGTTTGGCATTGATGGTGTTCCCGAAGGCGGCTTCGTGCTGAATATGAAAAACCAAGACGGCGAATGGGTTCGCGAAAACGCCGCCCTTAGCAATCGAATCGACGCGGCTCGTATCGTCGTCAAGGTTGCATCGGCCAGCAACTACACACCGGAAGGCATCCGTGAGGTCGGTAGTATCGATTTGCTTCGGAATGAGCGAAGTGAAAACGTGTTCTTCCGCGACGGAGCTGGAGGCAATCTGTTCCTCAATACCGGCATCAGCGACTCGCAGGACAAGATCACGATCAGGCCGACAAGCGGTTCGCTGCAGACACCTATTGAAGCTCGGGCCGTGAGCTTCGGAAGCGTGATCGAGGCGGAAGATTTTGATAACGGATTTGACGGCATTGCTTTTCACGATTCGGATGGCAACGTCGACGTTCAGGATGGCAGGGTTGTCGATATCAAGCACGGTGAATGGTTGGAGTACACGGCCAAAATCGGAAGCGGTGGACACCAGGTTGGCGTAAACTTCAGTTCGACGGAAGCTGGTGGCGAGATCGTTGTGCTCGCGGCAAGAGATAATTCCTCTGGCTATCAACGAGAGATCGGACGCATCAGCGTCGAAAACACTGGCGGCGAGACCACGACTGAATGGCTCGACGCAGTTGATCTCGCGTTTGCTTCTGGCACGGAGTCCGTCATACGGCTGGAGTTCGAGGCACCTGGCATTGACACAATCGGCAACCAGCCGACGTTCATCGCACCAACCGGCATCGAGTTGGATTCGTTCCAGTTCCGCGCTCCGCAAAACCAGCGGGCCTATCTTGGAATGCAGCGCACGGTCTCGGCTACTGACGGCCTGACTATTAAGTTGCCGGAATACGACGAAGGTGGCGAAGGCGTTGCCTACTCAGATACGACTCCAACCAATGACACCAACAGTGGTTTCCGCACTGACGAAGGCGTCGACACGACGCCCGACCTCATTACCAATGACGTAGTCGCCGGCGAATGGCTAGAGTTCACGACCGACGTCGAAGCCGGAAACTACAACGTCACGCTAAACAAAGCGTGGGGCGGTGGCAGAGTACAACTTCTAATTGGGACCTCGAACTCAGCAACGTCGTTCAGAAGTTTGGGCACGTTCTCATTCGGCCAAGATGGCGAAGAAGATGAGCTCACACTCGAAGACGTGAACCTCGATGGCGAGTGGACAGGATCAGACCTCGTTATCCGCGTCGAAATCCTGGCTGGCTTCATGGGACTCAACAATGTTCAGTTCACCTCATTGAGCTAGTGCATCGACAGGGTAGCGAAAGTCGATAAGACTGGACTGATTGACTAAAGGTGAGGGCTGAGCTTTATCTCAGCCCGCATCTTCTTCAATCGTCGGCCGGCAGGTCTCTTTGTGCCGAACGAAACCAATGACTCAGACGATGCGGATAAGGAAACTCATCCTTGGTAAGATGAGAGAGCAGGAAAAGACCGAAAATGAATATAACATCGCGAATCTTCCCGAGTGCGCTACTGTTCGGGCTCGTTGCGTTGGCTGGCCAACTCGGTGCAGGTGAGCCAACCGCGAAACCGCATCGACTGCGAGTCTTGGGAAGAACGCTGATCGAGGCTGAGGACTACTCAGCGACCAACGGGAAATACCCGTCCATCGAGCCGTCACCTGGGTGCAGCGGACAAGAGCACCTCGGATACTTCTGGAAAAACACTTGGTTCGATGTGGAAATTGAAGTAACGAGCTTGTGCAAATTCGATATTTCACTTCGAGCAGCATCGGAGAAGAGTACGAAGATCGAAATGTCGACGATCAAGCCAACCGGAAAAGAAAAAGTCACTATCGACGCACCAAAGACAGGCGACGCTGCGCACGACCCGTGGTCGACGTTCGTCAATACAAAGCACGTGAGTGTGTCCCTCGAACCGGGTGTTCACACTCTCCGTTTTAAAAACGTCACAGCCGAACCGGCGAACATTGACTACATTACATTCTCGCCGTCCGAAATCGTGGTCATCCGCCCGAAGCCAAGTGACGGCCCCACCATCAATCCGCTCAAAGGATTCAATTCAAGTTGGTGGAGAACCGGGGAAGACTACGCATCGGTCGGGTTTCAATACATCGAATGGGGCAAGCTAGAGCCAACGGACGACCAATTCGATTGGGACTATGTAGAGGAGGTGCTGAACCGAGATGGTTCGCGTGGTCGTCATCTCATTTTGCAATTCGTCGTGGACTGGGACACAAACAAACCAGTGTCCGACAATTTCCTCGGACCGAAATGGCTCCTGGAGAAAGTGGGCGAGAAACGAGGCACAGCGCAAGCGAACGATCCTGGCAGCCGCCCAATGCGAGCGACGGACTACAACGATCCAGACTTTATCGCGGAAGCAACCGAGGCTATCCAAGCGTTGATCGGCCGCTATAGAGATGATCCACGAACGTTTGTGCTGCAAGTGGGTGTCCTCGGCTTTTGGGGCGAATGGCATACGCACCCTCGGTTGGACTGGAGTCCCACTGCGGACACAAAGTCGAAAATCCTGAATGCATACACCAGCAACATTGGACAGAATGGTCTCACGCAGATTCGCTATCCCAACGAAGCGGTCGCCAAACCTCGTCGAGGGATGGGCTACACCAATGGCGCTGCGACGTTGACTGATCACGGTAAATCGTTTGGCCGAGAAATCGCTGAACGAGAGCTGTGGAAAAACGGCCCCGTCGGCGGTGAGTGGCCTCCGAACGTCGAGCTTCAGCATTGGCAGGATTTCTTTCAAACAAACGCTGGTTTGACATTCCTCGCTACAGCGCGCTACAGCACGATGTGTCCACCAGAGCCAAGACAAGTTGCCGAGAAACTGCCGGGCTGGACGCCGCAAGACGAACGTTTTCTGAAGATGCATCGGCAGATGGGCTACAACTTTCGCGTCACCGAAGTCCGCCACTTTTTCGCAAGTGACTCCACACGCAGGAACATCGAAGTGGACTTGAAGAACGTGGGCATTGCTCCGTTTTACAAAGATTGGGATGTGCAGCTAGCGATACTCGACCAGACCGGAGCGGTAATCGAGATAGTCGACATCGACGCAGACCTGCGTCCCATTATGCCAGGGCAATCAATAACACTCCGAGCGACAACCAAGCCACTTGATCTGAGCAAGCGTTACAACATTGGGCTCCGCATTCTTCAGCGGGGTGCGAGCGCCGCAAAGGATGAACGTTGGAAGTTGAACGCCCGCAACGTTTACGTGACGCTCGCCAGCAAGGTCGAAGTCATTGACGGCGCGTGGGACGAGAAGAATGCGTTGCACGGCGGATGGAACAACCTTGGCGAGATGCAATTGCGAGCAACCATTCCGCGGCTTGCCAAGGAGGGATTCTTTCCGTTCCAAGGTTCTTTTCGCCCGATTGATTGACAATCAAATACGAACTGGACGGGACGACAGAATTATCTCTCGTGTTGTTCTGACGGCCAACGAAGGTGAAAGAGCACGCTACGCGTAGCGCATGAATCTAAGAACGGCCCGCTTGATCACCTTAGAGAGGTTCTTCGTCTATTCGCGCTCGCGCAGCTAGTCGGCGCGCCCAATGTAGACAAGCAACTCCCGCAGACACGGCCAATATGAACATCGTTCCTGCAATGCCGTCGAAAACGCCTCTTGGTATCTGAACGCCCCGCTTCATTAGAAGTAACATGACCACTGGCGGCATGAATCCAATGACCGCGAATGGAATGTAGAAGGAGAACAATCCTATGAAGTACCACAAGCACCCATTGCGTTTCGTTGAGCTTGCAGCGGGGAGCATCTGGTAACCGACGTAAATCCAGATTCCAATAACGAGAATCTTTCGAGCGACCGGGATCCATGTTTCCATTTTTTGTCCACCAACGGAATTTCTCGGTTCTTGGAAGAAATGCCAAACGGCGTTTCAAATTGCTATACAAGTTATTGGCGTTGTCGGAACACGCACTTTAGACGGATGCCTACACCAAGACCGTATCATGGATTTCCACTTTTCCCCAACGCCTCTGGCAAACGGGATCCGATTAATGAAATCCAATATCTGGCGAGACTGATCGAAGTATAACGTCTTATCTTTAGGATCATCACTAGAAGGAGCCAATCCAATGGCAATTCGACTCGTAGCACTTTGCATCGCTACCATCGTCGCTACCTCCACCTATGGAGCCGAAATCGACCCACCAACTTCGATCTCCTACCTCCAAACGTCATCAACGTTCACGGAAGACGGAGCCCTTCAATTTGTATCTCATAGCGAAGTCTTCATACGCGAACACCGAAAACGAGAGGTGAACGAAATGGGGCAGGTCACTATCACGGATGGCAGGAGTGGCGACATGGTAACCATCGTGCCGAAGTTAAGACGTTTTGTTCGGTATGACGGAGCATCCGGCAAAAAGCAGGATAAAGACGAAAAGACCATGGCAATAGACTTTCGCGCCTCGCTAACGCCGCCATCCGGCGACGACGCTGAGCGTGTCGGTAGTCTGATGATTGACGGTCAGCAAGTTATCGCGTTGCGTACCAGCACTAAACGGGCCAATTCACAAAGCGCTCGGACGTTCTGTTACGAGGAAGCCACCAATCGCCCCAGAATGGTTACGGTAAAAACAGGTGCAAAGGGTAGTCAAACACACGTCGTCGAACTATCACGCTTCCGATTTACTCCTCTCGATCCCGCGTTGTTTTCCATGGAAGCCCCAGAGGGATACACTGCCCTAAGAGGAGACGCAAGCAAAATGACTTTTTCTAAAACCAAGAAGCAACCGTCGGGCATAACAAACGATTCGTATTAGGCGTGTCGGTTTGAGGGTTCAAGGAAGCAATCACACGCTGTGTATTCCGACTGCTGAAAACCAACTTGGACCAACCTCGTTTTGTAGCCAGCCGGCAGTCTGCACGCTGAGCGATGGAGTCCACGCCCATTGATTGGACACGCCGACGCGACAACTTACAACTCAATTCAAACAACAGCACAACGGAGCCTACGAACGAAACGGTCGCCACCTGGCGATCTTTGTTGCACGTCACCGTGAGCCAATGAGGTGGTCTGGGTTTCACGGACACGCCAACACCTATCTTGGAGAACTGCAGTG
>CAYNJG010000208.1:0-13067 GCA_964397295.1 uncultured Pirellulaceae bacterium | reverse complement strand
TCCGCTCCAACATTAGAAATTGAGGCGTCGCGAAGTCAAACGCTCATTTGTTATCTGCGATTATTTTTTGTTCGATTGTCGCCATTCGGTACGTTCGTCGTTCAATTCCCGCTGTTTGTTTCGTAATGCTGTGCGAATTTCCAAGGAGCTCTTTATTTTTTTTGCCAGTTTAAGCGGAGTCCTGCCAGATTTGTCTTCGAATCGAATGGAGGCATCATTGGCAAGTAAATACTCCACAATTGCAGGATAGTTGGATGCATCGCGTTCGTAATCACGTTCCCAGCGTTCAAACAGTATTGCAATATGGAGTGGTGTCTGCCCCTTGTCATCTGCCGCGCTCGGGTCAAGCCCAGCTTCAACGAGTAGTTTCACCGATTCAATGTTTCCCGCGCGGGCGGCAAAATGTAGTGCCGTGGCTTCGTCGCCAACAATCCAAATACCCGATCGTCCACCAAACCAAGTGATGCGACGCTTGAGATTCGCGCCGTTCTGAATCAACAGTTTGACGATTTCTGGATGATTCACAGAGTCATGAATAATCGGCCAGCCAACACCAGAGGCGAATGAGTCTGGGTCAGCATTGCTTTCAAGTAAGAGTTTGCAAATTTCGATACGACCAATGCGTGCGGCCAGTCGCAAAGGCACAGATTGAGCGCCTTGTGTCCGGTTTACCCATGAATTGTCAGAGGCAAGCTCCTGTTTAACGAAATCAACGTCGTTCAAATAGGTCGCCGTGTCTATCGTGTATTTCGCACCACCATCGCGGAGTAACTGGACGATTTGTTTCCATTTTTCGCGTTCGTCCTTGCGGCGGTAATAATTCTCTGCAGCGTTTTCAATCGGTGACTGGATTGATGCGGCGGACCTCAGCTCAAGCTTCGCACCATTGGCCAACAACAGTTTCACCATTTTGGGTGTGTTGGCCAAATAAATCGGGGTAATTCGATTCTCGTATGACTCGTTGACGTCCACCCCATCTGCGAGCAGCTTCTTGACCTGTTCAATGTCGCCACTCCGCACAGGTTCAAGAAGGTCTTGCGCTGCAGATGGTGATACCGTAAGAAAACTCAAGAGAACGATGGCAAGTAGGTCTTTCATTAGATTAGCCAGATAACGGTTGCGATATGCGGGCGGCCGGAGATGAATTACCACTTCAAACCGGTTACCACCGCCGCTCCGTATCATCGCGTGGTATCCGCCGTTTTCGCAGCGGTCCACGAAAACGCAACAACACGAAGTTAGCGTGCCCAGCGGCCGCTCGCAACAATCAACCACATGCCATTCACGATCATGGATCAAACGCATCAATAGCAGCCGGGATAAGCATTGCCATTTGGGCGTGCAGATTGGTCGGCCAAGTGTCAAAGAATGCGACCAGCATGGACAGGAGGCTCCATCAACCAAGTTCGGTTCAAGCGAAAATATCCAACAGTCGGCAGTTAGACGTCACATCAATTCGCGTTTTGCTGACACTAACAGTTGTCGTGTGAATTCAGAAATCACATTCCATCACACATACGAATCGTTTGTTAGACGGCATTGAATGGCGGCAAACCGTTCCATCTTCGCGACCCATGCCGCCTATTTTGCACTTGGCTGAGGAGTTTGGCCGGCTGGGGAAATCTGTATTAACTGACGGTCTCCGAGCTGAATAGTTCGCCCATCTGGTGTTGAAACTTTCGATATTTTATAGCCTCCGACTGGTTGCGGCGTAGTCGAAAACTGTTTGGTTTTCGGATCATAGGTGACGCTCGCAACTTGTGTCATATCGTCATGTGCCCTGGGATATGCGCCTATTTCGCAATTCCGAAGCGATGTAGCTATTGGCTTTAGGTCATCTACTGTGACGCGTGACCGAAAAAGCATGAGCAAACTGAGGGATCGGAGTCCCGTAAGATTTGCAATCTGGTCGTTACCGAAATCAGGCACGTCTATGTCAAGCTTGGCTAATCGCTGACACAAATATAGATGGGTGAGATCGGGGCATTTGTCGCCGATGATCGCAAGGTGAGAAAGAGACTCTAGTGCTGCCAACTTCTGGACCCCGTTGTTGGTCAATCGCGGGTTCTTGATCCTGATCGAACTGACTTTTTTGAAATAGCGGGAAATTGATGCCAATTCTTCATCCGTGACATTGGTCGCTTCGATAGAGAGTACTTCAGACCAGTACTCCTTTGGTAGTAACCCCTTCAGGGGTTTTAGGATAGGATTTCGTGGCTCGACCGCCCAAAAGACTTTGCCACCATCTTGATTTTGAATAGCCCTAGCGAGACTGCGTCTTTGTGTTGCCAAATGGTGCCAGTAGCCAAGCAACATTGCAAAAAGCAAGAACGCGATCGCTAAGAAACGGATACTGAAGCGGAATCGCCGCATCAAATGTGTTCCAGGCTAGAGTTTGATTGCAGTCGTCTAACTAAGAATTCTCCGGCACGCCGGAATACCTCTTCATCAGTATAAATGAAGTACAACACGAAAACACGGGAAAGCGGCGGTATTTCACTGTGTTGGGCTTCGAGGTCGGAATTATCCGGCGCGAGTAGATGCTCGCGCAACATGCAGCGGGCACTCACACGTTTGGACAACCGACTTCAATTTCGCGAATCGCTCAGAAACATCGGTTGCCTCAGCCGCCGAGCTTAGTTTGGTAACACAAGAGACAGCGGGGCAAAATTCGCTCAGTCGTGTCTACCCAAACTTATCAAAAGCTTCCTTTGAACTGATCTTCCTCGCAAGAAATCGACCGTCGGTGAGCTTCTCGCCGTCAGGATCGATGTAGCTACGCCCAGAACGAATACCTTTGCGTTTGAGTAGATTGTAAACGTGAATGTTGAAGATGAAGCCCGTATCACTGAGCGTCTTAAACCAGTGAACATTGTCTTTGTCATCAGAAATCGAAGAGTGCCCACCTGGCCCAAACTTCTTGTCGATCGTCGGCTTGATCACCATCGACGTATCCGTCTCTTCAAACTTGTCAAAGTGGCGACCGTGGAATTCGCCTTTTAGCACAATGAATGCCGTCGCCATATTCGAATGACCGTGTGGCACAACTGACCGCCCTTTCTTTAGGGCGAACATCTGCGTTCCATAAACGAGCTCCTTCGGCAAACCTTCAACTTCCGGAAACTTAGGACGCAGCGACCGCTCGCCCTTTTCCTTGTACTTCACGTCTTTCGTTAGCTTTTCGAAATCCAGAAACTGCATCAAGTCTGGCAAGTCAGCATGCTCGAACAACTTTTCGATGTGCGTTTGCCACTCGACCTGCGTGATCTTCTTGCCTCGCATGTCCCGAGAAATTTCGTCTACTTCGGCAAGCCATCGCTTCGCCAATGGTTGAACTTCTTTCGCGAACGCGTCTTTTTCAGCTACCGTTTCTAACAACGAAAGTGTCAGCAATGTTCCGAGCGATTCCTTACTGAATGTGCGACGATCTTGCATAATGGTCTCCCAGGAATGTGAAGTCGGCATTGTATGCGATCAGCAACTCGGCTCCATCAAGAAAATCCATTGGTTCGTTTGCGAGTAGTTCATCCATGATATTGGTTACAGGTGGATACGGTTGTATCGGTGCGGAACTCGTAAAGTACCTTTTGCGAACTACGGCCGAAGAGATATTGCTTGGCAGCCGTACGGTTACATCAGAGCGAACAGCTCGAACATTTCACGATGTGGATACGTCAAAGCTCACTTGCATCGAGCTAGACGTAAGCGACCAATCACAAATCGATCAAGCCTTCAAGCAGTACACAATCACCCGAGTCGCTCATCTCGGTGCGTTGCAGACGCCCGACTGCAATGCAAATCGCGATCTTGGTTTGCAAATAAACCTCGGCGGAACGCAGAAGCTGATCGAAGCCGTGAAGTCATTTTCACCAAACCTCGAACGATTCGTTTTTGCGAGTTCGATTGCCGTCTACGGACCGCGCGCATCCTATCCAACTCCGCGCGTTCCACTGATGGCTGAACCGAACCCTGTGAACGTCTACGGTGTTTGGAAGCACGCCAGCGAGCAACTACTCCAGCTGTTCGCAGAGGAGACACAAGTTCCTACGGCGAGTATTCGCCCAGGAGTTCTCTTTGGGCCCGGCCGCGATCAGGGCCTCACTTCGACGCCTACCAAGGCGTTGAAGTGCATAGCGTTGGGCCGACCGTACAAAATCCCCTTCTGGTCGAAGCAAGATTATCTATACGCCCCCGACGTTGGTGCCGCGTTCGGTATCGCGTTGACAGAACCGTTTTCCGGATACGGTACGTTCACTCTTCCGGCACGTACGATGGCAATGGCGGAAGTCGTTGCCGCAATGAAAGAAGCAGCAACAGAAGCTGGCTTGGCCGATACGTTTGACGTATCCTTCGGCGACGATGAAGTGCCTTTTATCTGCGACATCGAATTCGACGCAATGCTAGAAGCCTTTCCAACAACTCCGCAGACAGATTTTACGCGAGCGTTAGTCGCGTCGTTAAACGTTTACAAAGACCAGATCGCAAAAGGCTGGCTCAGCGAAGCCGACATTGCTTAGCCTTCCATTCAAAGCGACAACCGTGGCTTGCAGAACCTTACGTATGGCGGAATGGCCCCATGTACCAGTCGCGACAACGCTGCAGCGTCAGCTTACAGTCTTGAGCCGTCAGCAACGCGCACGGAACCAAATACAAGGTCACCGCGGTCGCGAACAAGACGCCGTACGCTAACGAAACGGCCATCGGAATCAAAAACTGCGCCTGCAAACTGCGATCCATCATGAGCGGTAGCAAACCGGCAAATGTAGTGACGGACGTAAGCATGATCGGGCGGAATCGTCGGCCACCGGCTTCGAGCGCTGCAGCTTCCAGCGAAACGCCTTCTTTGATACGCGTGTTGATGTAGTCCACCATCACCAACGTGTCGTTAACGGCAACGCCCGCGAGCGCCAACATGCCGAAGATCGACAAGTAAGATGGAGTCAGCCCCATGAAGATGTGGCCCAGCAACGCACCAATGATCGCGAACGGCACCGCCAACATGACAAAGAACGGTTGGGTGATCGAACGCAACGGAATCGAAAGCATCCCGTAGAGCGTGAAGAACAATATGATCGAACCCCAGATCGTCCTGGCTTTGGCTTCTTCCGCTTCTTTTACGTGACCGACATACATGAAGGACAAATCCGCATTCGCTTCGCGACACATTTCGCGCAAGCGCGGATCGATCTCTTTCGAGATGCCAACAAGATCAACCTCTTCATCAACCGCCTTCGCTTCAATACGCAGAATTTCTGCGCGGTCATTTCGCTCGACGAAAGTTGGAGCTTTATGAAACGCTACATTCGCAACCGTTTCCAGCGGAACATCAGCTCCACGCGGCGTACGAATCTTTATTTGATCCAACGTATGCAGCTGTTCTCGAGCTTGCTTGGGTAATCGCACCATCACGCGGATGTCGTCGACCCCGCGCTGAACACGCTGTGCTTCTTCGCCGAAGAACGCTTGTCGAATTTGCCGAGCAAGCAGTTGCTGATTCAGCCCGAGTTCCGCAGCGCGCGGTTTCAACGTAAGTTCCAGTTCGTCCGAGCCCTCGTTAATCCGAGCCGACGCGTCACTGATGTCTTCGTAGCTTTCGAGCATTTCACGTATTTCGCGAGCCACCTTAATCTTGGCGGCCGAATGCGGACCACGCAGCTCAATGTTCAGATTCGCGTCGTCGTAGTCTCGGTCACGTACCAAAGACGATTCGGAATAGACGCGTAGCTTTCGTGCTTCAGGGATTTTGCCAATCAATTCCGTCCAAACCTTGGCAATTTCCGAGTTCTTGGGGCCCGGCTCAGAACGCAAATCCGGAGACAAGACTTCGACAGAAATCCCACCGACCGATTTTTCGTAGTGCCGCCCTGGGCTCCATCCGCCAACCGTCGTCTGCACGTTCTGAATCAACGGCCTTCCGGTTCCCGGATCGATGAACTCATCCATCTGGCGAAGTTTCTCGAGCGCTGCCGCCATACGATCCACGTAGATTGCCGTCGTCGTAATGGGCGTTGTATCGGGCAACTCAATGATGGCCGTGATGCGTTGTCGATCGACCGAAGGAAACGAAACGAACCCAAGACGTCCGCCCATACAGTATCCAATCATGGCCAGACCAGCCGCCGCAAACGCCGCCAAAACGATGTTCCTGTGTCGGACAGCCCAGTTTAGCGTCGGTTGATACACGCGTTCGATGAATCGTTCCAAACCATTGGCGACGCCACGTTGAAGTCGCGAAAACAGATTGTTACTAGTGTCGACACGAAGATGCTTCAAGTGACTTGGCAGGATAAACTTGGACTCGACCAACGAAAATAAAAGTACTGGAGCGACGACGGGCGGAATCTGTCTCGCGAAGTCTCCCCAAGTTCCGTCAAAGAACATCAAAGGCACAAACGCAACCATTGTCGTGAGCGCGCCGAACGTCACGGGAGTCGCAACTTCGTGCGAGCCCTGTACGGCAGCCTCAAGCGGCGGCATTCCACTTTTTAGTTTCGAATAAATGTTTTCGCCGGTGACGATCGCGTCGTCGACAACGATACCAACCACGATGATATAGCCGAACAAGCTCATGACGTTCGCCGTCACGCCGAAGAACGGCATCAACAGCACGCCACCTGCAAAGCCGACGGGAATCCCGATCACGATCCAAAACGCCAGTGACGGTCGCAGGAACAATCCAAGCACGAGGAGAACGAGCAGGCTTCCTTGGAGCATGGACGAGATTAACGTATTAAGTCGGCCGCGAATTTGGGTCGACTCGTCATCCCATACATAAATATCGATTCCCTCGGGAAAGTCAGCCTCTTCGATGTACTTGTGAACTGCGTCCGAGATTCCGATCGCACTCTCGTTGCCAGTACGCATGACTTCGATAAAGAGCGCCGGCTTGCCGTTGAATTCAACTCGCTTCGCATTGTCTTCGAAGCCGTCGATCACTTTGGCAACATCACCCAATTTCAACTCAGCACCGTTCGCCGCGCGAATCGGGATATCCTCGAAGTCGTGATCCGTGTATGCCTGGCCTTTCGTCCGAACAACGAACGTACCACTGTCGCTGTCGATGGCTCCGGCAGGCAAGTCGATCGAGAACTGTCGAATTGCGTCAGCAATATCTTGGAAGCTTAGATTGTAGGATCGCAACCGCTCGGCATCTGCTTCGATGGAGATTTCATACGCTCGCTCACCACGCAGATCGGTAATGCTGACGCCATCGAGGGCAATGAGATCGTCTTGAACTTTGCGAGCTAGTTCTCGAAGCCCGTGTGGCGTGAGGTTTCCTGTCACCGCAACATTGAGAACCTCAAAGACCTTACTGGAATCGGGAATGAATATTCGCGGGCGTTCTGTTTCGCTAGGAAATGTCGTGATTGTGTTGACGCGATTTTCGATCTCGTCTTTCATCTCTCGCAAATCTGTACCGGGCGTCGCTCGGATATAGAACCGTGCACGACCGCGCATGCCATCCGCGTTTAGCTGTTTGATTCCTTGGAGGCCTTCGAGTGCGGATTCCACCGGCAGCAAGATTGCTCGTTCCACATCCTTTGCCGTGCCGCCACGATACGGCATCTCGATCATCACCGTATCCCAGCTTAGCTTCGGCGTGACCTCGAGCACCGTATGTTCCAGCGCCACATACGTACCTGAGACAAGGATCGCCAACATTAGAAAGTTGGCAGCGATGCTGTTGTTGGCAAACCAGCGAATCATAGACGTTGGAGCGTATGGATGTACGTCGCGAGAGGAAAGCGGAGGGACTACCACTATCCCCAGCCACACCCTTTAACGCAAGATCCAATTCAGGTTCCACCAATTCGATGAACGCCGTGTTTACGCTCCTTCTCGTATGGTGGCCCCCGGCTCCGGTTGAGGACGATCTGTCCAGTGCTTCAACTCGTACGCACGTAACTAGCCGTACACAACGATACACGTGCGATTCGGCTTTAGCGTCCGAGTGAACGAGCAATATCCTGCCCTTGCGAATATGCCCTGTTGCCATATCGATCGACAGCTCTCGCCATAGCACGCGCGACGAATCGGCACATACGAGGGTTTCGAGAATTAGCACACGAAGCTTCAAGAGACCGCCGGAATGAATTGTCACACCGTTTTCGATTCGTGCCAGACGTCGTGTAACACGTGTCGTGTTGGCGACAGGCCGGTCGAAAGTCAGCGCCTCGCCAACCTTGTGGAATCAGCCTTTTCAGCAAACCGTTTCTATTGTTAGGACCACACGGCGAATTAGTCGAGTACGGATCGACGTAGTCTGCGTCGACGGTTGCAGAAAAGCCAAAGATTGAAATCGTGAAAGCGACGATAGTGACAACCTGAAAACGCATGGCACGTTCCGGGGGCGTGAGGTCTTGGAATGCTTTTGTTGAAAGATTAGCACACCATTCGTGGGATGGTTGGTTTCTCTCAACGTTTTCGGTAGTTCCTTCACCCTAAACGCGACCAAGAAAAAACTGACGGTTCTCCTCAGTCACTCATTCGTCTCCAACCTGGCATTTCGCCATCGCTACACATGCTGCATGCGCGCGTGCCTTTGCACATCGCGCAACTCGAATCTGAATCACAGAAATCGCAGATGCCGACTCCGTCGCACATATGGCAGAGCCCCGAACCCTCGCACCACCTGCATTTTCCATCGTCACAAACTCCGCACTTCCAAAAGTAGTCGACCAGTTCCAATTGCCCACCTCGATTGGCGACTCGAAACCGAGTCAGCCGGTAGGGTTGTCGGTTGGGTCCTGGATCCACCTCCGCGACGATCAGATCGGCACTCTCTTCAATCAGTCGGTAGTCATCGGGCGAACCGAGCGACGCATTGGACAATGCAAGATTGGCTTCGATTCGCTTCGCGCAATTTCGCCGCAGACTTTCGGCCCCATGCTCTTGAATAAACTTGTTTCGCCTAGACTGAGCAGCCACCAAAGAGCTACCACGACTATCTTCCGCACAAGCAGCTAAGAATCGATGAATCAGTTCGCGCCAATTCATGTTAGGGGCTTGTGCTCTGTCCAGCGGCCAACGCTGTCGGTGCCCGATCAGTGGCCGGATTGTCATGTGCCAAAAGACGTTTCGATTCCTTCAGCAGAAAGTCGATATCCATAAAAGGATCGTAGCTGATATCTTGCCAGCGAATGCGTCCGTTGGCATCAATCAGGTACGTACCATGTAGCGTTTGACCCTCGAAATCATCGAACGCTCGATACGTTTTGAACACGTCGAGCGAATGGTTTGCAACCAGCGGAAATGGAATTTCTTCACCATCGTAATCCGCCTGGGACTGTTGGAGTTTGGCCAATTCATCACTGCTGATCGCGATAACAGATATGCCTGCCTCCTCGAACTCTTTGGCTTTTGGCGCTAGAGCCTGGAGTTGTTCCGCACAATGAAGGCAGGCGGCTCCCAGGTAGAAGACAACGACCACGGGACGGTTGCGATAATCCGACAAGCTATGAAGGTCACCCTTCGCGTCGGGCAACAACCAGTCAGGCGCCGGAGCCGGCTCCCATCGAAACGGGCCAAGTGAATCTAATTCGGGCTGTTTACCTAGATCGTTTGCCGAGGGCCGAGCAACGCGCCAATCTTGTCCATATTTCAGTTCTTCGGCAATGGGCTTTAATCGCTCAAAGACAGGAGACTGCAACTCAATGCGATTCGACACGGCACGTAGCCGTACAAAAGCATCAATTGCGGCGGCTCGATCGTCCGCCGCCCAACAGACCTCGACAAGCCCCGCCAGCGACAGCACTTCTCGCTTGTGACTTTTTGCGTAGTCCGTCGCATCTTCAACGGCCTTTTGCTTTTGGTCCGTTTGAACACGCACCAGAGCCAGCGACAACTTATCGGCGTCCGCTTCTTCTAGCTGCTCAATCGCCTCTTCCAGATCGCCTTCGGCCAGAGCAAGGTAGCCTCTCACGTGCGCGATGTCTCGTTCGATTCTCTCAACCTTACGTTTGTGCTCATCCTTCTTCTTTTTCAATTCCTTTTTTAGTTTCTCTTCTGGGGTAGGCTTTTTCTTTTCGTCCTTGTCACCCTTCTCTTTTTCATCGGTTTCGTTTTCGCCTTCGTCTTTTTCTTCCTTTTTCTTCTCCTTCTCTTTCTCCGCTTTTTCGTCAAGCGATTCCTGCGCGTCTTTTTCCGTGGGGACTTGCTCTTTTATTTCTTCGAGCTTTTCATTGAGCTGCTCTACCACATCTTCAGCATCGCCCGTCCGCTCGGACCTTGCGAAGGCTTCGCCAAGTAGCTTCAGTCGTTTGAGTTGCTCCTCATGATCGTCGGTCGGCTCCAAGTACGGCGTGTCAGCCAAGGCGATGGCTTCGTCCCACATTTCAAACTTATTCAGCACATCCATCAAACGATCACGTCCATACGACGTACTCTTTCGTTTGTCGAGCATGTTGTATTTTGGATGCCTTGGTAATTCGATCATATTCTTGGCCAGATCAAGCGCCTCGCTTATCCGTCCAACGTTTATGAGATTGCGAATGAGCCATTCGTTGTTGTGCGCAAAGTTGTGAATTTGGTCAGGCAAAACGCGATCATGCATCATGTGGCGATGATCGACGCGAGCGGATGCTTCCTGAAACCATGCCGCATCGTCGTAACGTTTGACACGGGAAAAAATATGGCCGCACATGTGCCACATATGAGCAATGCTGTCGGCGGACGGGCCGCACTTTGCTGCCGAATCGAGCGCGCGTTGGGGACTTTTGTGATCCCAAAGATGAATGCGATAGTGATGAACCGGATGTGCTTTTTCTTTCGCGAGTACGCTGTCCAACACGACATCCACCTCGGCATGGGTTTTGTCCGCCGAGCCGCGGTACTTATACAATGCGTAGCCTAAGAAAGCTTTCGCCTCGAGATCGTCCGGGTGTTCGTCCACTATCTTTTCGAGCGCCGTTACATATTCGGCTTCTCGTTTCTTGTTCTTTTTTTCGCTGTGCAGAAACGTATGCAGCGACTTGATGTATTTCTGCTCACGCGGACTTGCATCTGCTTCTAGTTCGATTGCCCTGTCGATGAAGTCTTTGGCGCGATCTTTGTTGTTTTTGTTAGCGAACGCCATGCCCCAATAAGCAATGGCGCACTCGGGGTCCAACATCGCCGCTTGCCGGAACGAACGCTCAGCTTCGAAGTACCAGAATCCGTGAAGCTGCCCGATGCCTTGCTCAACGAACTTTTGAACGTTGTCGACGTCAGTGGTTACTTCGAACTTAATGACGCCCGTACCGGGCATCAAATAAGCTTGTTGACGTGGTCCTTCATTGAAAACTTCGCCATGTCTGGAATGCCCGGCAGCAACGTCTTCGGCAGTTTCCCCGACAGGCGTTACAGCAAATGCAAACGTAGAAAAAGCTAAGCAACAAAGAGTAAGAAGTGGAAGGTAGGATCGCGACATGGCTCTGACACAGGAATGAGGAACGTCAGCGTTTAGCTTAATCGTTCTGAAGTCAGATGTCGAAGTGCTCGTGTTTGCTTAGCGCGGTCGCGTGGGATTCACCGGTCTTTGCAGCAGGATCGATTGTTCAAGTCAGAAAATCGGCTATGCAGCCGTAGACTTACTGGTTGCCCCGCACTCACGTACGACGCGCAACAACTCCTCAAACCGGTAAGGTTTCGTCAGAAACGCATCGGGTGGACAATCGTCAAATTGAGACCGGTTCATTAGCGATCCGCTTGAAAGCACGACCCTAATCTTTGGGTACTGTTCTTTAATTAAGCGAAGAGTTTCCTTTCCGGATAATCCGGGCATCGTCAGGTCGAGCAATGCCATGGAAATACTTTCGTCCGCCGAGAGTTTCGCTAATGCCGTTTTGCCGTCGCTTGCAAGCGTAACATTGTGTCCAGCCGATTCCAAAATGGTCTTAGCCATTTTGCGAATCATTTGTTCGTCATCGATCACCAACAGGTGGGAGCTGATGTCACCGCTAGTTTCTTCCGACTTGGCAACTTCACGTTTCTCTTCTTCTCGCATTGGTTTAATCATAGGCCTTTTCGTTTGGGTTTGTCTCGATCGCGGTAGGTCAATTTGAAAACAGGTTCCCTCCCCCACACGAGATTCGCAATTAATCTGTCCGCCATGCTGCTCGACGATTCCGCGCGACGTGGCCAGTCCAAGACCACTTCCCTTGCCCTGCTCTTTCGTCGTGAAAAAGGGTTCGTACATCTTGTTTAATGTTGATTCGTCAATGCCTTCACCGTTGTCCTGTACGGTTATACGTACGACTTGTCTATCGGCGAATTCGCAATTGGTCGTGGAGACAACAATGGTCCCTTTTGCGTCACGAAGAGCATCGCGTGCGTTGAGGCATAGGTTCATAACAACCCGTCCGATAAACGCTTCATCGAAATCCGAGAGCCAAAGAGTTTCGTCAAGCTCCAATACTACCTCTATATCAGATCCGAACGAATGCCGCAGCAGGGTGCATAGCTCTGCGATCACATGGTTCACATTGCCAGGTTTACGCTGGAGCTCACTATTTCGCGAGAAGCTAACCAGTTGGCCGACAATTCTGGATGCACGCTCCGCCGCTTTTTCTGCGCATTGTATATATGCGGACTGCTTATCATTGGATTCGTTGACCTTGGCAAGCTCCAGATTGCCGCGAATCGCCATTAGCAAGTTGTTGAAGTCATGTGCAACCCCGCGTGTTAGTCTTCCGATGGCTTCCATTTTTTGGGATTGCACAAGCTGAGACTCTAACTTTTTCGTTTCGGTGATGTCGTAAAACGCCCACTGACGAGCGATGATATGCTTGTCTGCGGAAAGTACGGGGCTGGTGTGCACTTCGAGAAATCGCGGCGCGAGATTCAGTTTCACGGAAAAAATCTTCTCGGAACGCGGAGCATATTCTACATCCCGAAACTCGGCTCGCAGCTGTGCCGCATCTTCACAATGTATTGCCAGTTTCTGTTGCAACGAGGCTAGTTTCGTGCCGGCGACGCAATGAAAACCAACGTTCTTCTTAAATTTCGAATTCGCTTCAATAACGACTCCGTGTTCGTCCACGACTGCGATCGCGGCTCGACTGGCTTCGTAGGTATCGCGTAGTCTGGAT
>CAYNJG010000207.1:0-13101 GCA_964397295.1 uncultured Pirellulaceae bacterium | reverse complement strand
CGTTGTCGTCGTCGTAACGTAACCGCTGCACGCCCGGCCTCGCTAGAGGCTGGGACGTGTGGCACTGGCTCCGCCGGCGTTAGTGCATTCTCATTGGCAGAGCCAGTGCCACCTCAGCACTATAACAACTCGTTCAATCGGGTCTCCCTAAAAACACATGTCAATAATCGAAAACGAATCCACGGAAGCACCACAAGCCGAGACGCAACTCGAGCGCAGGGGTGCCACTGCTGGCTTGCCCAGCAGTGCCAGAGTTTGTTTTCCCAGCACTGCTGGGCAAGCCAGCAGTGGCACCCATCTTTAGTTCGGCGTCTATCAATGATGTCTCGGAAGCAGGCTGAGCCTGCAAACCAATAAATACATGTCAACAATCGAAAACGAAACCACCGAAACACCACAAGCCGAGACGCAACTCGAGCGCTCGACCTACGAGATCATCCGCAACCGTTTAAACACGCACGCGGCGGATCTGAAATCGCGACTTGATCAGCTCAACGAAGCTCGCCGCAATGTCTTCGGTTCTATCGAAACGAAACTACTCGCCACCGAGCGTATTAGCACCAGCAACAACTGCGTGCCTCGTGATATCGTAGCGATCGGCGACAAAGTTCTATTCGGTTACAACGTCCAGATGGGGCTCCGCTCGGAGACCAACGTCGACGACGTGCTGGCGGTCTACTCACTGAAGGACGGCAACTTCCACGCGGAAGGCACCGACCTTCTCGCCGACAAGAATTTTGCCGCGGACTTCAAGCAGCTTTATAAGTACTACAAAAAGACCACGTTCTCGAAGTTCTTCGTGCGTGGTACCTATCTGTACTTAGTCTTTCAGGTCGGCAAGTCCGGCAGCGACATCAAAGCCTTCAAGTGGCTGATCGAGGGCGAAACGCTGCAATACGTGGATGCGCGGAGCGACCATGAAGTCCGCTTCCCCTCCCAGCACGATTTCGAGTGGAAGCGTACTCATCGCGATTTGCATCGTCACGGAGTCCATCCGCATATCTCGATCGAGGATCGCATCTTCGTCGAAACGGTGGGTGGCGATCTCACGATCAAAGTCGAAGACAACACAGAGCTGGGCGAAGGTATCTACGCCGAGCCCGTAGACGATCCAGATCAAACGCTCGACGATGCAGAAATCTTCTACGCGATCGTCGGCGATCTGATCCTGCTGAAGATGCGTCCTTATCAAGAGGAACAATTCCGATATCTCGTCTACAGCGAGAAGGTAAAGCAGGTCAAGCGACTCGATACGATCCAAAACGCGTGCGTGTTTTTACCGGAAGGTCACGGATTGATCTTCTCGAATGGCTACTACCTGCAAACTGGCGAACACAAAACATTCGAGTCGAACCTGCAGAACTTGCTGTTCGAACGCCGCATCGCATCGCCCAACGGCGAAGACTATCTGTACGTCTTTTACAACGGCGATACCGGTACGTACGTGCTACTGTCATACAACGTGATCGAGCAGCGTGTCGCGACGCCGATCATCTGCAACGGTTTCTCGCAGTTCGATAACGGACACCTCGTATTTTTCAAGTCAGGCGCCGAGCCGCAGAAGCACCACGCGTTGCAGATCTGGCAGACACCGTACGTCGGTGACGACTTCACGCCGGACACGGACACATCGTCACTGCTGTACAAGATCGGCAATCAGGACATCGTCCGCGGTATGGCCGAGTGCCATGAAATCATCGGGCTGACCGAGCGAGACGACTCTTACGAGAACCTGTACGTCGATCTCGCGAAGAAATCGACTGATGTGCTGGATTCGTACTACTGGCTGAACAACGACGACACGTTTCGCATGGACGTCGCGTTGTTGGAGGTCAAAGGTGCGGCCAACGCGGCGGTGGAAGAGTTCGAAAAAGTCGTCCGCGTACGTGCTAACACCAAGAAGCAATTCGAAGCAGCGGCCGCTCATACAGATCAGACGATTCGCGCCATCCAGTCACGTCGCTACGAACACATCAACGATTTCGTAGCGTCGCTGGCGGAGCTGCGCCAAGTCCGTGGCGAATTGATCTCGCTTAAGGAACTGCGATACATCGACCTCGAAGCTGTTGAGAAGCTCGAGCAGAACGTGATCGACAACTCAGAACGTCAGTCGTTGCACTGCGTTGAGTTCCTGCTGCGAGACGATTCTCTGACGCCCTACGAGCAAGCGGTTGAAGCTAGACGTGGGCAGATTGATGGCCTCACCAAAGTTTCGGAAGCCAAGCAACTCGAGCAAGAGATCAGTGATAGCTCGAGCGAGCTGGAGATGCTGATCGACATCGTCAGTAATCTGAAGATCGACGACGCGACGCAGCGTACAGACATCATCGACAATATCTCTGCGATTTACTCGCAAGTGAACCAGGCTCGGGCTGCGCTCAAGAAGAAGACGCAGGAGCTGATGTCGGTCGAGGGCAAGGCCGAGTTCCATTCGCAGGTGAAACTGTTGAATCAGGCTGTCGTGAATTTCCTCGACGTCTGCGACACGCCGGAGAAGTGCGACGAGTACCTCACGAAGTTGATGGTGCAGATCGAGGAACTGGAAGGCCGCTTTGCTGAGTTCGATGATTTTGTGCTCGAGCTGTCGGAAAAGCGTGAGGAAGTCTACTCCGCGTTCGACGGCAAAAAAGTGTCATTGGTAGAAGCTCGCAACAAACGAGCTACCACATTGCAGTCCGCCGCTGAACGAATCTTGAAAGGCATTGAAACCCGCGTTGGACAACTCGAATCGGTCAACGAAATCCACAGCTACTTCGCTGCGGACTTGATGGTCGAGAAAGTTCGTGACATTGTCGAGCAGCTGAACGAGCTCGAAGACAGCGTCAAAGTCGGCGATATCCAAAGCCGCTTGAAAACGATCCGCGAAGATGCGGTTCGCCAGCTGAAAGACCGCCAAGAACTTTTCGTTGGCGGCGAAAACGTTATCAAGTTTGGCAAGCATCAGTTTGCTGTGAACGTGCAAGACCTCGACCTGACGACGGTCATGAAGAATGATCGTATGCAGTTCCATCTGACCGGCACAAACTTCCTCGAAGAAATCGAGAACACGGACTTCATGTCCACGATGGATGTGTGGTCGCAGGACTACGTTTCGGAGAACGCGGATGTCTATCGCGCGGAGTACCTCGCCTACCAAATGCTGAAGGCAGTTGATGTGGGTGCCACTGCTGGCCTGTCCAGCAGTGTTTACAGCAACCCTCAAAACACTGCTGGGCAAGCCAGCAGTGGCACCCTGCCTTCGGCAAGCGAACTGTTCGCATTGACCGAAGAGGAGTTCACCGCTGCCGTGCAAAAATTCATGTCGCCTCGTCATCTGGAAGGCTACGTGAAAGGAGTGCACGATCACGACGCCGCGAAGATCCTTCGCGGATTGCTCGATTTACAAACGTCGATTGGACAATTGCAGTATCCATCACAGGCTCGGGCCTTGGCCGAGTTCGCATGGACGTGGCCCGTCACGCCGGAACTCGCAGAGCTAAAGGCTGCGTTGGAACCTCAGCTTTCGGAGTTAGGCCAGATCGCCGCTGTCTTCCCCGAGACGGACGGTCGCGCTCAGTTTGCGCCAAAACTGCGTGAGCTAGTCGCAGAGTCAGGCAACGATGATGATTCGGTAATTGATGCCGCTGTCGAATTCCTATTGGCTCAAACGACAAACGACAACCCGTTCCCAATCAGCGAACGCGTGCTCGAACTTCGCAATGATTTCTTCGAGCATCTGCGTCGCAACGAAGCTCAAGAATCGTTCAACCAAGCACTCGATCGCCTTGGCGACACAGACCCAACCGCGAAACTACGCATGCTCCGCAACTGGGCCTCTGCATTCGTAGCCCAAAACGACGTAGAAGCTGTCGAATTCATCGACGAGCTGGCAGTCTGCTTGCTCCACGAACTCGACATGGGTGGCACTGGCTCTGCCAGTGATTCGCAGGACAGCACTGGCAAAGCCAGTGCCACACGTCCCATCCTCGCTGGCTCCGACACGCGCGAAATCACCGGTCTCGTGGGCGACCATTCGTCACTCCCGGAATCCGGTGCGCCTTACCGGCTGCGCTACTCCGACTTCATGGCTCGACTCGCAAACTTCGAAGCCAACAACGTTCCTCGCTACAACCAGTACGTCGAACTCAAAAAGCAACTGCTCGAAGAAAAGCGCGTCTCGATGCGGCTCGACGAGTTCAAGCCTCGCGTGCTCACATCGTTCGTGCGTAACAAACTGATCGACACCGTCTACCTACCGATGATCGGCGACAACTTGGCCAAGCAAATGGGCGTGGTCGGTGAGCAAAAGCGTACGGACCTGATGGGCCTGCTGCTACTGATCTCGCCACCGGGTTACGGTAAGACGACGTTGATGGAGTACACCGCAAATCGGCTCGGCCTGACCTTCATGAAGATCAACGGCCCTGCGATCGGGCATGCCGTCACGTCGCTCGATCCCGCCGAGGCTCCGAATGCTAGTGCTCGCGAGGAAATTGAGAAGCTAAATCTGTCGCTTGAGATGGGCGACAACGTGATGATTTATCTCGACGATATCCAGCACTGCAATCCGGAGTTCTTGCAGAAGTTCATCTCGCTGTGCGATGGCCAGCGAAAGATCGAAGGCGTGTACGCGGGCAAGACGCGGACGTACGACTTGCGTGGTCGCAAAGTCGCTGTCGTGATGGCGGGCAACCCGTACACCGAGAGCGGCGAGAAATTCCAAATTCCGGACATGCTGGCGAATCGAGCCGATACGTACAACTTGGGCGATGTGATTGGCGAGAGTGCAACCTCGTTCAAGATGAGCTACATCGAAAACGCGTTGACGTCGAACCCGACGCTCAGCCCGCTGGCGAGTCGCAGCCAGTCGGACGTATACGCAATCATGAAGATGGCCGAAGGTTCGCTGACCGGAACGCCCGTGGCAACGACCGATGCGGATTTGGAAGGCAACTACTCGGCCGAAGAACTGAACGAGTTCGTTTCGGTGATGCAAAAACTAATGCGAGTCCGCGACATCGTGCTCACTGTCAACGAACAGTACATCACATCGGCGGCACAGGCGGACGCGTACCGCACCGAGCCTCCGTTCAAGCTGCAGGGTTCGTACCGTGACATGAATAAGATTGCGGAACGCATCGTGCCGATCATGAACGAAGCCGAGCTGGAATCGCTGGTGCAATCGCACTACGAAAATCAGGCACAGACGCTAACCACCGGAGCAGAAGCGAACCTGCTGAAGCTGCGCGAGTTACTCGGCACATTGACGGAGGAAGAGCAATCGCGTTGGGGCGACATCAAAAAGACGTTCGCCCGCAACCTGTTGCTCGGCGGCGAAGGAAGTGACAAGTTGGCTCAACTGATCGCTCAGATGACGCAATTCAGCGAAGGCTTGGGCGACATCAAAACCGTTTTGGCCGATGGGTTGACTCAAATTGGCACTGCTGGACAAGCCAGCAGTGGCACCCAGGATTCTGTCTCCGCTGAGTCGACGCAATTGACCGAGGCACTAAGCCACCTATCAAGTTTCAACGACAACCTATCGAAGATCGGCGAGTCCCTCTCGCAGATGCAAGCGGGTGCCACTGCTGGCTCGCCCAGCAGTGCCGGCCTTACGACTCCACCACAGCATCAAGTGCAAGTGGTCTACAAAGTGCCTCGTGTATTCCTCGATGTCATAAAGGCTCAGTTTTCAATTATGGAACGATGGCTAGAGCCGGTCGTTCAGCTCTCGGAAAAACAAGGAGCGGACACGGATTCACTAGCAAGGAATGTGGATCTAGCTTTCAAGAGGTACGAGACGTTGATCAAGAAGATGGAAACAGCCTCAGCGGATGAGTAAATCCCATCGGGGTGCCACTGCTGGCTTGTCCAGCAGTGCTCGTCGAGTTCCGCTTGATGCGGCCACGGCCAATGGACAATCAGTGCAACTGTTTTCAAACAAATATCCCCAACTGTAACCGTAGGCACTGCTGGGCAAGCCAGCAGTGGCACCATTTTTGGCGGTAGTGGACGTACAACCATGTGTGATAAGTTGAGTTCATGGAAGTTCATCGAAAGAAGGTCAAACATTACGAGCAGACCAAGGCCGTCCACGAGCTAACCTTCTCCTGCTACAAACGGATGCCGCTGCTGACGAACGACGTTTGGCGACAAATGCTGGGCGAGTCTATTTCTCGTGCCACAGCCAACCATGAGTTCGACTTGATTGCTTTTGTCTTCATGCCCGAACACGTGCATTTGCTGGTGTTACCGAGGACGAATGAAAGTCGCGTGTCGGGGTTATTGAAGGCAATCAAGAGACCCTACTCCTACCGGGTCAAACAGTTGCTAAAAGAATCTGGAAGTGGGCTGCTTGAGAAACTTACGATCCGGCAGCGCCCTGGTGTGATGACGTTCCGCTACTGGCAGGCCTTGATCACATCAAGGAGCACTGGCAAAGAACGTGGATCTAGCGTTCAAGCGGCATGAGACGCTGATTGAGCGGATGGAGACGGCTGCGGCAGGAGAGTAAATCTGGGTTGCCGCAGGACTGCGTCTATCAGTACAATCCCGACCCAAATTGCCTATGGGCTCCGCTGAGTTACAATTGGTTAAACTTTTCAATCTACGGTGCCTATCAGATGACTCATGTTTTCGCCTCCAACCTGACCGCTTCGGCAAACCAGTTCAATCCGACTGTGTTTTCCCCGACGTGGCTTAAGGAGCACGATGTTATCGCAACCGAGTCAGAGCCGCCCCTTTTCACGCCTGGGGTCGTGAATGTAAAAAGCGATTCGTTTCAGCTTGTCGTAATTCCTCCTCAGTTACAGTTTCATCTTCCGCCTGCCGAGTCAGCGGATAAGCAGCTTGGAACTATCGACGCAAAGTTTACAAAACTGATAGGGTTAGTTCCACACACGCCGTTCACGTCCGTTGCGGCCAACATACAATTCCACTACTCACTTGCGGGCAAGGACATTTCTAAGGTGACACAGTCTTTGTTTTCATCCGACGGTATGGCAGCATGGAAAGTATTCGAGAACGCGGCAGCAATTCCATGTCTGTCAGTTACGTATCCAGAGCAAGACTACGAAGTTCGGTTCCACTCCAACGTGTTTGATCATGGTGAAGGCAAGAAATGTCTTGCGCTGGCTTTTTCTTACTTCCGCGATGTAAGCGAAAGGCCCGATAAGTCAAGCTTGATCACGACGCACGCGTTGAAGTGGAAGTCTTTTGTGGCGGCCGCGCAACAACGAGTGAATGCGATCACGGCGGTGTTATCATGACTACAAATATTCAGCACATTTTTGACGTTGATGAATACGTTAAGAGCAAGCTTACTTTTGGTGCTTCCCAAGGAACGGCAGATCATTCCTTGCAAGTGTGGGTTGAGTGGGATGAATCAGAGTGCCCGAAATCAGATGAGCCGCTCAGCGACTATACGGATGATCGGAAGATCTTCCATGGTTTAGCAAAATTTTGGGGCGATCTAGCGCGAGCAAGTACTCTGTCCCACGAGCCGTTGGAGATCGCCTCGGTTTTTCTTGGTAGTGTTTCGTTTGAAGTTGAATCGAAGCCATGGCTCGCGGAAGCAAACAATCGTATTGATGAGCTTTCAAAGCTTCAGGATGGATGGCAAGACGCTGGTGTAGCTCCGCTTCAGATTGCGATCGACAACGCCAAGGAGATCGCCTTTAAACTTGCACGGTCCAGAGCCCCAGTCGATTCTCCAGCTATTGCTGCCCTTTCTGACGGCGGAGTTGCCGTCGCGATTCGAGATGGAGAACGCTTTGCTGATTTTGAGTGCTACAACGATGGCGAAACGCTTGTCTCGCTGATGCTCACTGACGGATCTGAATTCGAAGAGATCTACGAAATTCGACCGTGGCAATTCCAGAATTACATCATTAAGGTTCTGGGATTCCTGAAAGTGGGTGTTCTGAGCTAGGATGCTTAATAAACTATTTGGTTGGACGAATAGCAGACGTGCTCGCGAGCGACTCTTGGCTTTGCTGAGAATTATCGTGTGGCGAGCAGAACTGCCACAATCTTTGGTGACAAATAGTCGACAGCCGATCCAAGACTTCGACGTCGGCGAGCGACTGTTCTTCCGAGTATCGTCGGCAAACATCGACTTGCGTAAGCCACCGGAAGATCGACTGCTTCCAGCTGCGATTTCTATGCCGAATCAGTCGGTCAATCGGAGCAGATTCTCAATCGCTTGCTACGCTATTTTACCCAGTCCAGATCACCCCAATTCACCCAAGTGGTTGGAGCAAGGCGTATACGAAGCCTCAGTTGACGATATCCCACCGAAGTTGGGGCACTTTGAGATTAGGACCGAGCATGGCCCCGAGCCGAACAACTACAGCCACTGCGAGTTGCGGAGCTTCGATTCGGCTGGCAATCGCGTCTCCCCCAGAAACCTGGGTTCTAAGACGGAGCGAAAAGAATGGCGAAACAAGATATTCAGAAGTAGCTCGTGCTCACTGGTGATCTCGCCAGTCGCTATCTGAAAAGTGTTTCTTATCCCTGTGCCAAAGCTCCGCTGGTACGTAGATTAGGCATCGAACTGTGTGGCGACAGCGTCAATCCAACTCCTGCGATTAGGACAGGAAATTAGGGGGCATTCTACGAATGGCACTGCCGAACAGTTGAAGTGGTTGTCGTCGCGCAATCCTTCCATTGACACGCCTGGAAGACTTTGAAATTCTCCGCGAGCCTTGGAAAGAATTCAAGTAATTCGCCCTCCGAGGCGAAGTTGATTAAGCCCTCCTTGGTTTGCAGCGCATGCAAGAACCAGGAAGGGTTTCTATGTCTGAGCAGATGACATTCTCATCGTTTGAAGGTAGTCGCAGCCTTCAGCTGATCAGAGACAGCATGCTTCAGTCGGATGAATTGCCGCTGACGGAGGCTCTCGATGACCATCAATGGCAGGAAGTATTTACCAAACACGGGATTGATTTCGGTAACACCGAAGATGCCGTCTACACTCCGGCAATGACCCTTTGGGCTTTGATTTCTCAAGCGTTCTTCAAGGGAGAAATGCGCAGCTGCAAAGCGGCGGTTGCTCGTGTGGCCACACTTTGGGCAACACTAGGAAGAACCGTCTGCAGCAGCAACACAGGTGCCTACTGCCGAGCTCGGGCGAAGTTGACTTGGGAAGCAGTTCGCGACATCAGCATGCAAATTGCCGAATCGGCAGGTTTGAGTGCCAGTTTGCTGATCTGCTCGTCGCGGGCGGTGATCCACAGCACGGTGTCGTCAAGGAAGTCTTGGAAACGACACCCAGTGGTAGCATCTTGCTGGTCGATGGCTTCACGATCACGGCAACCGACACGCCTGAGAACCAGGAAGCGTTCCCGCAAAATCCTTCGCAAAAGGAAGGGCTTGGATTTCCCATTGTCAGAGGCGTTAGTCTGATCTCCAGAGACTGATAAGAGGACGTAGCTTTTTTTGAGCGGACTATAGGTCCGTCGACGGATGAGCATCAAACGCCGTCCACATTCGTCGCACGCGGATCATTTGAGGTCGGTTGATCCTTAACGCGGAGATTGTTTCTCGTCCGACTTCAGACAAGCCTACCAAAGTCGTTCCGTCCACACTCCAATCGAAGTGCTCCGACCAAACGTCCTGCTGAGGATGAAACAGTCGCACGTCGTTCTGTCCCGTCGTGCGATCTGACTTGTAGCGGTTGCAGGATGGACAAGCGAGACACAGGTTCTCGAACACGGTTTCGCCGCCAGCGGCTCGCGGCAAGATGTGTTCGATCTCGAAGATCGTGACGGTTAGCGATTCCAATGTATGGCAATAACCACAGGCATCGGAAAAGTGCGTTCGCACCCTGCGTCGAAGATCCGCAGGTACATAGACGCTCATGACTGCGAATCAGATTGCTGATTCAAAGTCAGCTGTGCTCGCGCCTTGAGAATGTTGAGATGATCAACTTGAGCCAACAGGTCGTCGAGTTCTTTTGTGTCGGACGCGTTGAGGTCACCATCTCGATTTTGATTCAGCAGTTCGTCCAAACGTGATTGTCGCGTTGGCGCGAGGTTGCTCTCCGCCAACGCTCGAAGTTCGTCGGTGTTGAGGCTCGTCAAGACTTCGGTGTTTTCGCTCATGGTTCACCCACAATGGAAGATCGTCCGGCTAATGCTGCTAAGTTTAGCAGGAGTGATAACCGGATTGAATAAGTATTGCCTTGCGAATGCTAGCGTGGGTGGCGCTGGCTCCGCCAGTGATTTGTCGTGCGAAACATGCTCGCCGGGTGCCACTGCTGGCTTGTTCAGCAGTGCTCGTCGAGTTCCGTTTGATGCAGCTGCGGCCAATGGACAGTCACTGTTTTCAAACGAATATCCCCGAAGCGTAACCGTAGCCACTGCTGTACAAGCCAGCAGTGGCACCCAGACGCCAAATAGCTTTCAAGAAGCCCTCGTCTTGACTTGACTAGCCGTTTTTGTGAAACACAGAGGCACAGAGACCACGGAGGAGTTTGATAATAAGCTGAATGAGAGTTTCTCTGTGTCTTCCGTGCCTCTGTGTTTCAAAATCATCCACTGACTGAGAAACTGGAGTCGGTGGCAGGCCCACGGGGGCGTCAAACTCAGTGTGCAGTAGCGAAGCTCTTCAAGAGTTTCGGTTCTCTGATGGTTGCCGGAAGTCTTGACGACTTTCGCTACATGTTTTGGAGCAGAGCCTAGCTCGAGCTTCCCACTTCTTGTTCCTGCGGCTGACTTTGGAAATACTTGGCGCTTGACAGTTCGATGGACCCACCGCTGTGATCCTCTGTCGGCATTCGGCTTGCTGCTTCGGCGGCCCACTCTTCTTTGATCGTTTCTTTCGTTCGCTCTGGGATGACACCCAAGAGCGTACCCAACTCGATGAACGACTGGACGGCAAACATTCCCGGCGCGAGCATCATCTTGGCGTGCAAAAGCCAGCGATTCTTGTCATCGTCATACGAGAAAGGGTCGTCGATCCGGCTACTACCATACATGCCTAGGTTCTTCATATTGGGTTCCGGTCGGATGAACCACCCAATCGTCAGGTAGCCAACGATCCCAGCCGTGAGCAACGTTATCGTCCTCGTGTTAACGGGAACGTATTCCTGAGAGCAAGCAAGGAAAAAAATCGCCACAATCGCCGCCACGCTCAGCGCGACCTTCGGAAGAACAATGTGCGGTGGCTTTCGGACGTTGATGAAATCTGCGCAACCGATCTCTCCCACTCCAGTTGCTTCTGGATCGATGTATCTTTGAAAGAACATTGCTAATCGCTCCCAATGTTTGATGTATGCGTATACGTACACAAACATACGTCACGAATAGGAGGCAATTCCGACCGAAAACCAGGCTATTCCGTCACCCCGCCAACAAATCTCGTCTCGGTGTACGAATGGTCTGCAAAACACCTGTAATGGGACACGAATGCGTGCGACGTACGTTTCCTGCAGGTGCCGCATTCAGATGGAAAACTACTCAGCCTGAATCGAAAAAAGGTCCGCATCCTTGATGACGAACCGAAGTCGAACAGTCTGTCCCATGAGACCGCTCAACGATGACTTGTCTCCCCAGGACGCAATGTGATCGACTTGGTCGCCAATGAATTCATCGAAGTCGTCTAGCGAGTAGCCTGCGATTGCTTTGCCGGCGGTATCCTGAATTTCGACACGGATCGAGCCTGCTGCACTGGTGGCCGCATTCAGATGAAGTTCCACTGGGCCATTGTTGTCTTTGTTGGAGCTCAAGCGAATCGGTTTCGTTACCATCTCACCTTCTTCGTAGTTTGCATGAACGGAGCCAAATCCATCAAGTCGCATCGTGTACCGTTGGAGGTACGACGTCGGCTGCCCATAGTTCTTCTGCACGTAGACCGACATCTCATTCACTCCCGTCTGAACAATGCCAAGTGCAGGGTAGTTCGTTCGAGAAACCCAGTTCTCTAGCCCAATGCCGGGGCGAATAAATGACTGCATAAACGTTCGGTCACAGCGATCGCCACCACGCGTGCTCAAAAGGACAGCGTCGGAGATGTCGCCGAAGTAATCTGGATTCACGCCAATTCGCTCTGCTTGCTTTTGGGTGATCACTCGACGTCCCGGCATGAATCTTGCCGCTACGCCGATGGCGATATGTGGTGCGCGAAAGTATGGAGACAACTGGTTCGTGTAGAGGTGCTCGTGCGGCGTGTCGCCGAAAGTCATTTCAACCGGCTTGGTCCAATTCACGAAATCGCTTGAAGTCGTGCGGCTAATGGAACGGAACCCGGAGTAGCCGCCTCCGGTCCAGGTCCGGAAGTAACAAACGTATTTGCCTTCCGCCGCGGAATAGAACGGCACGTTTTGTGAATCAAAGATTCCGTCGGTGAAGACCGGCGACTTCTTCATGCGACGCCAACGCAAGCCATCCTTCGAAGCATAAGCGATGAGCCCCTTTTCCGATCCACCTAGTGCTTTGTAACGCTGATCAGGTTGCGTTGCCGGATTGGTGTCTAAGAATGGACAGAAATTGTGCGAAGCAGGTTTCTCGCCCATCAACACAATGTTGTTGTCGCGCGAACCATCCACTTCATAGACGCCCACGTTCGGTTTGGTCCAGGCGATTCCATCATCGCTTTCGGCGCAACAAGTGACTTCGTGGTCCGTGAGGTCTTTCCCGGCTTCGGGCAGTCCGCGATAGTATGCTCGATAGCGATCACCATCTTTGAGGATCGTCGCGTAGCCACAGAACGGACCTTCCCATGGTTTGTCGAACTTGAGCACAGATTCAGCGGGCCGTGGATGATGTGGACGAAGATCACAACCCTCAAGGCGTTCGATCAAATGACGATCAATGAACAGTTCACGCCGATTGCCTATGTCGATCGGCGTTGCGAGACTCGGAAAACGAACCTTCGCTAGGTAGATGCTGGTCTTCTCTTCGTGCGACGAGTAGTAGCTGATCCAAAGTTGGTCGTTATGCCAAACCATTCCCGGGTAGCTGGTATCTCCACCTGAAGGTAATCGCAACAGTGGCTTCATGGTGCCTTCTTCGACGTCCAGGTGAACCACTTCGGTTCGTTGTTCGCCATCATAAAGTCGTCCGGCTCCTACCCAACTGCCATTGGGAAGCTGTAGAAAGTTCGGACCACCAAGTCTGGCGC
>CAYNJG010000206.1:0-13336 GCA_964397295.1 uncultured Pirellulaceae bacterium | reverse complement strand
TCGAAGATCTACTGTCGAAAGATATTGTCGACCACGAATTAAAGCCTGAGTTCTATCAATTCGCAGCGAATCTAATCCAGCTGGGCTTGATCGGGCTACCAGCCCCTGACGGCAAGACACTGTTTACTCGTGCCGAAACTCGCAAGCAGGCAGCTCGCGCGGGTGTCCTGAAGAACTTCCTATTCCAGCAGATTCCGCTTTTTAACCCCGACAGGTTTTTAGACAGAACGATTCATTGGGCGAGGGTACTCTTCTCGCGAGCGTTCCTCTGTTTCTGGGCTGTCGGACTGATCGCTGCGATCTTTATCGTGTGTCGACGATGGACGGATTTCACGGACCCACTTGCCGACATTTTGACGCTGAAAAACATTCCGCTGCTTTGGGCTATTCTGTTCGGACTAAAGATATTTCACGAATTTGGTCACGCGTACGCTTGTAAGCACTTTGGCGGGAGCGTGCCTGCGATGGGCGTCTATTTGATTGCCGGAAATCCGTGCGCGTTTGTCGATGCAAGTGCTGCGTGGGGGTTTCCAAATCGTTTGCATCGTATTCTCGTTAGCCTGGGAGGCATGTATTTCGAGTCCATCATCGGCATCATTGGTGTTTTCGTCTGGGCATTTTCGCGTTCGCCTGTCCTGGAATCTTGTGCGCACCACATTGTTTTTATGGCGACGGCTGTAACGCTGCTATTTAACGCGAATCCGCTAATGAAATACGACGGGTATTTTGTGCTTTGCGATCTGACCGGCAGCCCCAACTTGCGACAGCGTTCGAGTAACGTACTAAACGCACTACTCAAGCGATGGTGCTTAGGTATAGGCGAATCTGATGAAGCGCCGTTTGGATTGCGATCGTTTTTGCTTATTGCATACGGAGTTGCCAGCTCGCTGTATAAATTCGTCGTCGTCATTAGCATTAGCTCCATGGTCGCAGCGAAGTTCGCGTTGCTGGGGCTTGCCATGGCTGGGTTTTACATCTTGTCGACGATCTACGGCATGTACTCGTCAGCGCTTCGCTACCTTTGGACATCCGAAGAAGTTCGACCCGTGTATCAGCGTGCTCGATCGCTTGGCGTTGTCGTGGCAGCAAGTGCTCCATTGATTCTGCTCATGCCAGTACCAACGGCGACTCGATCGACCGGCCGACTCTCGTCCGCTAACGAAATCGAAATCACGAACGAAACGCCCGGCCTAGTTCGCGAAATACTCGCAAAACCAGGCCAGGAAGTCGCGTTGAATGAGCCACTTCTAGTGCTCGACAACCAAAACGTGGTTTCTCAGTTTTTACAGGACGCTTCGATGTTGGAAGAATCCAGCATGTCCGTCAACGCGCAAAAACAAATCAGTCGCGTCGAGGCCGCAAAGACAGAAAACCGTATGGACTTTCTAGACCATCGGTTCGAGTTAGCCAGCCAGCGGTTGGAGGCTCTGACGGTTAGTTCGGATCACAATGGTGTGGTTACGAGCTGTCTTCCGCAAAACCAAACTGGTCAATATTTACCAGAAGGTAGTACGATTGCGGTGGTCGCATCCGGCGAATGGCAAGTGCGATTCTTGGCGGATGCCGCGACTATTTCAGCGGCGTTGCCCCGAGTCGGAATGCGTGTTCCCATGCGATTGAAGTCGCAGCCTGGCAAACTCTTGTCGGGTGCCATCACGCGAATCGCTCGTACAGGCGATCGTCAAGTCCAAGACGAGTCGTTGACTCATTTGGCTGGCGGAAACATTGCCGTGAACCCGGTAACTCGAGAAGCAAACGAAGCGTATTTCGAGATCTTCGTAGAACTCGACAAAGATACCGACGCGGTTCTGCTACACGGTCAAACCGTAGAGGTTCGCATGAACCGTCGGTTGGAACTGGTTGCTCAAAGTCTCTATCGAAGCGTTGCCAACTTCATCAACCAAGTGATGACAGGTTAGATCATGAACTACAAGACAATCATTCGCGCCATTGCGATCGCCGTGGGCGTTGCCTGTTTTGCAGCACCTGCGAAACCCGAACCCATCGTGGAGCAGGTCCAACAGCGGCGGCGAGCCCAAGTTCGCGCGTCAGCGGCTTTGTCTCGATCGGTTATGCACGGGGTTGCCAAACCGATTCGTGAAGTGGCTATCACGACGCCGGTTGGTGGCACGGTATCGGACGTATTTGTTGAAGAAGGCACGACGGTCCGCAAAAGCCAGCCGTTAATGCGATTCGACTTGCGCTTGACCCAGGCTCGATTAGAGATGGCTAGAGCTCAACACGAGAGCAGCGTTTCTGCAGTAAGAGCGACCGAACTAGAGAGTCGACTTACCACGGAACGCTACAAGAATATCGTTCAAGCTTACGAACAGAACGCGGCAACCCAGGTGGAAGTTCGCGAAGCCCACGTGCGAATGCAGCAGGCTCGCGCGAGATTCATGGCTGCGGCTGACGAAGCGAAACAAGCAAAAGAGAATCGCAAGGTTGCGGAAGTAGAAAATACTCTTCGCCAAATCGTGGCTCCGTTTGATGGCGTGGCCGTACGCGTGTTTGCGGTTCCTGGTCAGTCTCCGAACGTTGATGAGACACTAATCCAGATCGCGGATGTCCGTAAACTTCGCGTGGAGCTTTACCTTCCGCTCAGCAAATACGAAGAGGTACGCGATCGCAAAGCGTTTACGCTCGCTGCCGATTCGCCAGTCAACAAAGATCTCACGGCGAAGCTGGTTTTGCTCGACAATATGATTGATCCAGCCACGCAAACGATTCGCTGTGTTCTAGAGATCGACAACGCGAATGGCGATCTGCCCTCTGGCTTTCGTGTGCGACTGAAATAGTCGCCCCAACTTTGGCGCTGGATAAATCTAGAAACGGAAGTCGACGCCAAGTTCGAAGCCATGAAGAATGAGGCTGTCGCTCGCATCGATTTCGAAATCGATGTTCGAACCCTGCTGATCCGGTATCTGCGAGGTCGTTCTCGCAATGCCAGCAGCGGCAACGAATCGATAACCTCCGAGCAATCGTAGACGCGGACGCAGCTGATACTCGAGGCCGACGTTGAACTCTGAAATCGCAGAAGCAGTTGATGTCGTGGTTTCTATATCAAACGGTTGCCCAGCATTGGGGCCCGAAGCAATGGGAAACGCGCCGAGATCGTTTCCAGCACGCTCGTCCTGGGTGATGTAGTTGTAGTAAGCGCCGACTTGTGCTTCGAGGCGAAGTCCAAGACGTGGCGCTAGTTGCCATTGTCCGATTCCACCTAACTGAGGGCCAATCAGATTATTGTCAACGTCCAAGTCGTATCTTCGCTCGTCGCCAGTGACCCCGATAACCTGATCGCTCTGAAATCGAAGCTCTTCGCTAATTCGCGTGAATCGCAATCCCCACCAGGCGCCGAGACTGAGTCGGTTCGATCGAGGGCTCACTAGAACGTATCTAAAATCAATGGAATGAACTTTCAATTCAGTTTCGATTCGATGTCGCTCGGCAGCTGGAAAATCCAAGTTAATCGCGGGCAAAAGCTCACCGGCCGGTCGCGTGACTTCTATCGAATCGCTGGCTGGAAACAATGACCACCAACCGAATTCAACGGCGGACGCGCCGGTTCTGAAGCCAAGCCGAGCATCGACTCCAGTAGACCAATCAATATCGAGAGCTCTCGTGTTGAGTGCGACATTTCCAGAGTCATCGCGGCTAATATCAACGGCACCGCGATTCGTCGGATTCAGTGCGAGTGCCTTGATACCGGCGTACCAACCGGATGGTGCGATGAAACAATCCGAACCGCATCCGCTAAAGTTATCGACCACGGGCGAGGTCCAAGTTGGTCCAAAATCGGTGACCGCTGTGTAAGTGTTATTCCCGCCCCCTGCGAGTAGTTGGTTGACGTAAGAGTCGACCATGCCATCGTAGCCACCGTACAGCAGGTCCGAGCTTGATTGGGTGAAGGGCGCCGTAGTAGTCGCTGCGCCGCTAGAATACGGCGTGATTGACGAGTCTAGCGTAGCGGGTAAGAAACTAGGCTCGCGAGCGAAATTTGGAAGTGCCGGTTCTGGCTCGAGGTGATAATCGTCGCTTGAACTTTCAATTGTCGCTCGGTCTGACAAGGGCTGCGACTTCCGAGGCTGACTGTTGTTGTCCCACACATCCTCTGAGGGCTCCAATGCATACGGTCCTTGTTGCCATTGCGTATTCGTTTTCGCGTCAACCGGATCTGTCGTTGTCGACGGCTGGAAAGAACGCGAGGATTTGGGCGCTGTTGGAAACTCTGTTTCCTCGAAATCGATGGGTTTGCTTACGTCGAAACTCAATGGGGACGTGTTGTTGTCCTGGTCCATGCCGCGTGGAGCGATCTTTGGATTTGCCTTGAGAGTGGTGGGTGGAAGGCTTCCGCTTGCGTTTCCATCTGGAAGTTCCTCGGAGTCGTCAAACTCCAATGTCGATAGCTCGCCTGGATTTATTACCGGACTCGCAAACCGTGGCTTTGCGACCGGTCTCGTTAGCAAACTTTTGTACTGCGATTTCGGTTGCGGCAACTGCTGTTTGACGGCTCGCTGTTGCCTCTGTGTATGGACTCGCTGTTGCCTCTGTGTATGGAATTGATTTACCGATTCGAACGTGTCCGTTTCCTCAAAGAGATCGAGGGGAAGCTGTGCATTCGCTGGAAGCGTTACGCACATCAACGCCCCCAACAGAGGCCACACATACCATCTCACTTGCACACGAAATTCCTTTTTCATTCGCGGTACGACTGGAAGAGCGTTTGTCACTCTTCGGTCAAAAAGCGAAACAGTCGCACCTGTCATGATATCGGATGAACGCTACCACCGACTGCTTCGTTGAACTGCGAATACAAACTGTTTGGGTTGTCACGGAACTACAGGCGAGCAACCCATGGAAACACAGGACTAATTGCGCCAAAGCTTAGAACGTGTAGTGGAAATGTGTAGCCACTACACACTCACTCGGAGGGGGCGTGTGTGTGATGAGTGAGTGAGAGACTTACTACTACTCGAACACACCATCAAGCATGTCTTCGTTCACGCAATCGTGACGCAACATGCCGAGAAAATCCTTCAAAGAATCAGTGACCTTCTTAGATGGTTGCCCATCGGGCTCTTCGATCCAGACTTCACCATTGTCGAGTCGCATTGCGTAACAACAGCCTGAACCACTCGGTGAAATACCCAGCGGCAACGAAAACGGAAATCCTTCTTTTCGCTGTTGTGCAAAATGAGAACGCAAGTGCGCTTGCTTTACTTTGTATTCGCATTCATTCCATGATCCGCAATCCAAGACAACCATGATGTATCCGTGCCAGCATTCGATCGTGGAGCACCAGAAGCCGGAAGTGAAGTCTCTGGCCTGTTCGATGAATTCAAATTCTTTCGATTCGGCCTCAACCAACTCATCAAAGACATCGCCGCGAATCACTAACGCTCGCTTGACGGGCCGCCAGTGAATCATGCCTCGGCCATCAATCGCGCCGAACTGACACAGCGACGTATTGCTAGGACTGTATGTGGTCTGAGGATAGCAATCATCTATGAATGACCGCTCAAAGAATTCGACGATTGCTGCAATGCTCATGAGCCGCTCTTCATCACTACACTATGTTCGCGTTACTAAAGGCTACGTCATGTCTGACCTTTGTCCACAACTGAACGAACGAGGCGCATATCAAAGGACCGTGATGAACTTTTTCACCACGGTCCTTAGACACTATTTATGAGCGAAGAACGCTTAGTCTTCGTACCGCATCATGATTTCGTCGGGCACTGTGTCGACAAAACTCGACACTGCACCATCGGCTAATTTTTTGCCCAAGCTGGTAGCCATGCGGAACTCGCGGTCTTTGATGCGATGATTGTTGTACTCGCGACGAAGATCCGTGCAGATCACGTCCGCTGCTTCGCGAATGATCTCATCATCATGTTTTGCAGCGTAAAGGCTGGTGCAAAGTATCACGATCAACGACTGAATACGACCAGAAAGTTCGCTCATGCGACACTGTCGATCAGCAAGCTTGAGCTGGTGCTTTCGCATCGTTCCGCTAATTTCCATTGGGCTTTCCTGAAGCTTGTCCGACGCCCACTCTGCGTGATTACGGAGGTTCTTTGGCATCGATGGCAGTTTCGGAGCCGGTCGGCTACCGAACTTTTCACCGAGGAACCATTTACCGTAGTCAAGCAAGGGGCCCTTCAGCGCCCAAGCGTGCGATGGGTTCAGTGGGTTTGGCTGCTTCACGCCCAGCTTCGCAAGTGCTTTACCGATGGGCTCGAAGAACGTTGTTCCGTGCTGCTTAACGAGCGACTTGAAGAACGCCATGCCAAGCATTTCGCCTTCGCCTTCGTAAATGCAAGGGGCCAAGTACTCGTGCACGTGATCGCCAAACATGTGCCCATGCAGGAATGATCGACCGCCATGCGTCTTCATGAACAATTCGATTGCGGCTTCTTTTTGTGCTTCGCTACCAAAGATCTTTGCGATGATGCATTCCATCTCGCCACGGTAGCCTTCGTCGATGAGCGTCGAGCACCAATCAGTCAGTGCATCGCAGGCTACAATCAAACCGGCCAAGCGACCAAGTCGTCGTTGAACTAGTTCACGCTTAGCAATCGTCTCGCCGTAAGTTACGCGGAACTTGGCCCACGGAATCATGCTCGCCATCATCATTCGCATGCAACCCGAGGCGTTTGCACACAGCGATACGCGTCCGAGATTTAGCCCATGGTAGGCGATCGTAAGACCGTTGCCTTTGATTGGCTCGAGTAGATTTTCTTTCGGAACCTTGAAGTCTTTGAAGATAATACCTTGGTTGTACGTGTGCTTCAGTGCCCACAAACCGTATTTGCGAAGCTGGAAGTTCTCGTTTTCTTCGCTCGGCAGATCTGCAACCAGAACAGCTGGCTTGTCGTCTATCAAGCAAACGAGCCCGATTGTGCGGCCAGGAACAACGTTCGTGATGAAGAGCTTTTCGCCGTTCACCACATAGTGATCGCCATCAAGCACGGCACGAGTCTTCAACGCCGAAAGGTCTGAACCAGCGCCAGGCTCAGTCAACGCAAAAGCCGAAAGACGTTCGCCGCTCGCGAGCTTTGGTAGGTACTCTTTCTTCTGATCCGCGTTACCGAATGTTCGAACCGGATCGACGGCACCAATGCAACCATGAACCGAAGCCAAGCCAGCGATCGTGGGATCAATCATCGCCATGCGCGTGATGAACGGTGCAAAGCTTCGGAATGAAGCGCCCGATCCACCGTGTTCTTTGTCAACGAGTAAACCCCAATAACCAGCCTCGGCTAAGTCGTTGAGTACTTCGTCGGTGATTTTTCCATTCTCGTCCAAAACCGTATTAGCGTCACGATGTCGTTCGACGACGGCAATCGACGCGTCCATTACTTTTTGGACTTCGGGATCTGTTTCTTTGATCGAGCTTTGAAACAAATCGACCGGTACCTGGTGTTCCCAGATCGCCCGGTGAGCTGGGCTGTTGACGGTTTGGTACTGTGGCTTGAACAGGCTTTCGACATTGTCGTCGGCGCTGTCGATCACGCCAGTTCGTCGCGCCTCTTCATCGCTCTTGCCGCCCAGCTTCAAAGCTGTTTCAGCAAACGACTCTTCGGGCAGGTTTTTTTCGTCGGTGGAAGTTTCAGTGCTCATAGAAATGGTTCCTTTTAAACTCAACTGAAAAACGGCGAAGTCGCGAGCCCAGAGAATGTCTCTCAACAACAATAGGCAGCCATAAAAGACTACTTCTCCCTAATTATTCCATAAACCGTAGAATTGGCGCTGTTCGAAACCGTAATTCGCGGTTTCTGGTCGGTACAAAGTTCCTACGTGAAAGCGTTTGCGGATTTTGCCACGCAATCCGCACCGACACGGACACTCAGTTATTCCATTTGTACCAATTATTGGCTTTTTTCGGAATCTTCTTTCGCGAAGAACCAACCCCCGAGTCGCGGCTACTAGAAAAAGGAACCGACCGGTTTATGCAGAATTACACGGCCATCGGAAGACAACAACAGCGTTTTGCGTGAAATCGCCCTTAGTCCGATTATAACGCGGTCGATTCTGTTGTAACGTTTCTAGTTAGAGTCGAACGGTTCGTTTTAGATTGAGCTTCCTTTTATGTGCGGAATAGTGGGTTTGTGTCTCGTCGATGGTCTGGTCACACCAGAGCATCTTGCTGCGATGAACCAAACGATCGTGCACCGTGGTCCTGACGGTGATGGGGAGCACGTCGACAAGAATGTCGGTATCGGCATGCGGCGACTTTCGATAATCGACTTGCACGGTGGATGGCAACCCATCGCCAACGAAACTGGCGACATTCAAGTCGTTCAAAACGGTGAGATTTACAACTATCTAGAGATTCGCGCAGAACTCGAAAAACTCGGCCATCAATTCAAAACGAATAGCGATACCGAAGCAATCGTTCACGCCTACGAACAGTGGGGCGGACACAAGTTCGCGACCAAGTTGCGAGGCATGTTTGGCATTGCTGTTTGGGATAGCCGATCCCGAGAACTGTGGATTGCAAGAGATCGCATCGGCATTAAGCCTCTTTACTACGCTCGAAACAACAAGGGCCTGTCTTTCGGTTCCGAAGTCAAAGCGCTGCTCGCCAGTCCGATCGTCGATCCACAAGTCGACCCCACAACGCTTAGTGAGTACCTGACATTCGGCACTGCCGACGTGGATCGGTCATTTGTCAAAGGAGTGCAGCAACTTCTTCCCGGCTGCGTGATGCGTTACGCCACGGAAACGGGCGACATGGATATTCATCGGTACTGGGAGTTCAAGTTCCCAGAACCGCGTGTAAGTATGAGCGAAGAGGAGGCGGCTGATGCGCTTGATGAAAAACTACGCGAAACAATTCGTGTTCATCTTGCGGCTGATGTACCACTCGGTGCATTCTTGTCGGGTGGCGTGGATTCTAGCGCTGTCGTAGGGATGATTGCAGAAGCTGGTGTAGAAGGACTCAAAACGTTTTCGATCGGCTTCGACGACAAGAAATACAATGAACTCCCCTTCGCGCGAGAAGTTGCCGAAAAATGGGGCTGTGAACATCACGAACGGATCGTACGTCCCGACGCGATCAAAGTCATCGACAAACTGGTTTTCCATTTAGACGAGCCGTTTTTTGATGCTTCGGCGATCCCAACTTGGTATGTATCCGAACTCGCTGCTGAACACGTGAAAGTCGTGCTTTCTGGTGACGGAGGCGACGAGTTGTTCGCAGGCTACGAACGCTACGCGACGGCGAACAATCGGTTGTTCCTCGATCGCATTCCGCAACTGTTGCGAAGCGTCGGAGCAAAGATTGGGCACTTCATGCCAAGCGTTTTGCCGGGCAAGTATTTCCTTGAATATGCAGCACTGGATGCGGCAGGACGCTACGCGACGGAACACTGTCTGTTCCCGATTCCGGTGCAAAATCGGATTGTTAGGTCGGAATTCCAGCCGAAAACGCTCGGCATCCAACATCCACTCGAACGTGCGATGGAGTTGTTCCGAGGCTATGGTGCGGGGGACTACATCTCGGGTTGCCAGCAATTCGATACGAATCGCTATCTACCGATGGATATTTTGGTGAAGGTCGATCGTATGACGATGGCACACAGCATCGAGTCGCGACCGCCGCTGCTCGATCACGAACTGATGGAATTCGCTGCGAGCCTACCAACGAATTTCAAATACCGACCAGGTCACCAAAAATATCTGCTACGCAAAGTAGCCGAGCGTGTGGTGCCGAAGCATTTAATGGATCGGAAAAAGGCCGGTTTTGCGGTACCGCTGCAGAGCTGGTTTTCCAACGAACTACGACCAATGTTCGAAGACACCGTACTTGATAACGGTAAAACACTACAGTACTTGAAGGCTACCGAAATTCGGAACTTGCTGGACGAAAACAACAGCGGTCGTCGAAACCACGGCTTACGACTGTGGGCACTGTTGATGTTCGAGCTATGGTTGCGGCAAATGCCAATCCATGCGGCGCATCAAGTGGCGTAGCGTTAATCTACCGCGAACCTCGGCTTGCCATTTCGATCATGAATCTCATCAACTCGAGATTTGTCAGTAACGGTAAACGCCACCCATTCTAAATTCAGAGATTCTAAGAATGGAATCCACTGTTCATCGACGATCGTTTCGTACATTACCACGCTCTTCAGCATTTTAAAATCGCGGAACGATTGGACGTCTGCCTCCGACATCTCCAGTCGTGAGCAACCAAGGTGTTGCAATTTCGGAAGCTTTGCAAGATCACGCAAACATTCACCTGTTGCCTTCGAATTGTCGATCGTCAATTCCGTCAGCTCACGAAGTGCAAGAAGGTGATGGACACCGTCATCGGTTACTGAACAGGTTGTCTGAGGACGCATGTTAGCATAGCCGATTTGCAATCGCGTTAGCTTGGGCATGGTTTTGGCAATCGCAGCCAAATGGTCGTCATTCAAATCGACGTCGATTAACGTTAATTCGCGAAGTTGTTTTTGCTGAACTATACGCTGGAACGCACCGTCACTCAGTCGGCAGTTCGAGATGAAGAGCGAAGGGAATTGCTCTAGTTGGACCGAGTCTAATGAGTCTTCTGCCGACAAGTCTTGATTCTGAATTCCGATGTCGTTGACGGCGAAAAAAAAGTCTTTGCCCAGAACATCAACGACCCAGATCGGAAGTAACCAACCACCTTGCGTTGTGAAAAAGTCGCCGTCCAATTCGGCATATTCGTAGTACACGTCACTGTAGGGATTTGGGTACACTCCACTAGAAGAACGGAGTCCCAGTACGCTGTTGATCGCTTGCTTCTGAATTCGAGCGGCATTCATTCGCGAACCGAACAAACCCATTAATACGGCAGAGATCGTCAGGAGCAAAGTGAGTGTTCGAAGGCTCAATTGGAATCGACTTCGAACGAACAATCCGATCGATAGCATCAGAGCCAGGGTTACAAGCCCTACGCACAATACGAGGGTGGGCGAACCATGAAAGAAATGCGTGACACCCACAGCGAGAAGGCTACTGAGGCCGGCAACAATCAACAGTCGAGAATAGTTCGGCGGCTTGGATGTTTGGTCATTCATTCAAGCAAGACCGAACTAATAATGCGGCGGCTTCTCGTCGACCAAGTCTCGTTCTTCGCCGGGCAATTGACTACGCAATTCGCCAATTGTCGACTCGAGCTTTGCCAGCTTGCGCTGTAGCAACTCGATTGCCTTCGCCTGTTCTACAACAACCTGGTTCAGGCCATCATACGCATGCTGTTGATGCGCGACGGCCGTTTCCAGATTTGCAATTTGCATCGACACATCCTGTGAGCGATCGTTCATGGCAATTAGATTTTGCGGCGACGACGTCGACCGAGTGCAGCGAGGAAACCAACCAGTACAAGACTCGCGGCGGATGGTTCGGGTACCGAAGCGGCAGGTAACGTATCACCAAAGTTCGCGGACAATTCGAGAAAGTCCTGGAAAAGTACCATGCCATCACCTGTGAAGTCACCGCCTGTCCAATCACTTTCAAGGCCAAAGTTAGCGGCCATCACCAGGAAGTCCTCGAACAACACTTGGCGGTCGCCGTCCACATCACCGGGGGTGGCTTGGTAGTTCTCGACCACGACCGTCGATGGCAAGTGCGATACAGTGATGAATTGTCCATTCATAATATGATCGCGGAATATGGACCCGTCCGATGTGAGGCGGAACTCTTCAGTGTCTAAATCGACTCCATTGAAGCTGAACTCTTCGAACTGTTCGAAAACCTGTTGTTCAGCTTCAAGGATCACAAATTCGTCGGCTTCGCCGGCTGCAGGCTGGACATAGCTACTGAGTGTTGAAATAGCCAGTCTGCCTTTCACCGATACCGCACCTTCAACTGCGATTTGGTCAAACTGCAGATTATCGGGATCTGAGTTGTCACCGAGCTCAACTTCGTAGGTGCCTTGGGTCAGTTGATCCAGACTGCCTGTAAATCGCAACGCACCAGTTGCACCTGCTCCGCCTGGGGCAAGCGTACCGAGACTTAGTACCTCACCGGTAAAAGTACCGGTACCGCTCAGCGTTCCAGCGCGGTTTTCGATCGCGACCGTATCGACGGTCGAGTCATTGACTGTCAGCGTCGAGCCTTCTTGCAAAATCGCGTTGCCGAAAAGCGTAAGCGTGTTTCCGGGTGATACTGACACCGTCATCGTGCCTTCAGGATTGTCAGCATTGCCGGTGATGACCACTGCCGAAACGACCGAGTCTTCCTCGACGACCGCCACCTGCGGAGCACCAGTTGTATTAGTTACGTTTGCATACCAATCGATCGCGGGGGCGCCTGTCGCCGCGTCCCAACTTCCAGGTCGTGCCCAGACGTCGCTGGCTTCAGTCGTGGACCATCGACGGCTGATGAGTGCGGGATCGCTAATACCGAGGTACGCGTTACCTGCCTGCGGATTCATCGTGATTTCACGGTTTGCAAACAGGTTCATTCCAATCAGTGCGTCCAAAGTGTTTGTCGCGTCGCGAGGGTCCGTGACATTGAAGACGATAAGAGGGGCGTTCTCTAGGACGAGACCGCCATCTGTTCCGGGAAGCTCGAATCTATCGGCATAGAATCCGGGCACTTCTTCAGAAGTTCCTGTAACGCCAGCGATTCGAACGACAAAATCAGGTTCGTCGCGAGATACATCGAAGCCCATTTCTGCGGCGAGCTGCTCGGAGACAAAACTACCTTGAGCACCCGTATCAAAAATGAACTCTAGCTGGTTTCGAGTAACACCATTGTTCGTAACGTTCGCCCGCATCCAAAACGAACCGGCAATTGTTGGGAAGGATGGATTTTCGTTGAAGTCGGAGTTGAAATCGATACCACCAAGGTTTGGAAACAGTGCGGGAGCTCCCAGTTGGCCAGGCTCTAATCTCAATTGTACCCGACGCGAAGGTGGGACGACTTCACCGAAATCCCTCAACGTGGTCGCGGGCGAGCGAAATGTTTCGCCTTGGTACTCAACAATTTGTGGCGTGCCGTAATCCATTACCGTCGTGTAGAACGATGACGTATTGGTACCAATCAGATTGGGCAGCGGTGGATCATCCTGAGCAGCGTAAAGCAAAGAGTTTGTAATCGTGCCCACCATTTGAGCTCGATCAACAACTTGGTTTCCGTTAACAGGGTTTGTAAGAAGTGCACCAAGTCCAGCGACAAAGGTTCCGAGAGGATCACTGGCAACCGTATCAACGAAATCACCCCCACCGGCACCACCGATTCCCGTAATTTCCGTACCCGTCAATCGCGCACCACTAATATCGAACCCGTTAAAGGATTCACGACTGATAATCGTTGTCGGAGCCCCAGTATCGTAAATGGAAACTGCGTAGTACGGTTC
>CAYNJG010000205.1:0-13389 GCA_964397295.1 uncultured Pirellulaceae bacterium | reverse complement strand
CCATCCCACGATCTGGAAAGTTCGTCTCGCACACGCGGAAAGCCTGACAAAGCTCAACGAAAACAAAGCAGCCATCGAAACACTGGTCCCATTTGAAACACTGCCAATGGCTCATCCACTGCGTGCTCGTGGTCTGTATCAACTTGCGGATCTCTTGAAAAGCGATCCGCAGCAAGAAGGTCGCGTTTCGCAACTTCTTGCACAAATCCTCTCGGACCACCCTACGTTCGAACAACGTGATGCTGCTCTTTACCTTTCGGCCATGCAAGATCGAAAGCAGAAACTGGTTTCCGCGAATACGAAATTCAAAGAACTGGTCCAGCAGCATCCGTCCAGCAAGTACTGGTCCGATGCGCTCTACCGGCTTGCCGAAACTGCGCACTCGCAGCAGGACAATACAACCGCCAATCAGTATCTCACGAAGCTGATTTCCGCCGAACGAGACAAAGAAGTGTTGCCGCATGCGTTGTTCATGAAGGGTCGCTTGGAATCGGACGCGAAGAATTGGCCTGTGGCGCGAGAGACACTGCGTGATCTCCTTCGCAAGTTCCCAAATAGCAAGCTGGTACCTGTAGCTCGGTACGGTGTCGCTGAATCGTTCTTCCAAGAGAAAGAGTTCGATCGGGCATTTCAACTGTTTGAAATCCTCAAGCGAGAGCAAAAGTTCGACAAAGCCGACACGTGGGGCGCCATGGTCCAATTGCGTTGTGCTCAATTGGAAGTCCAACGTAAAAACCTAGTTGCTGCAACAACCGTCGCCAGGCAAATCGAAGGCGATCACCCGAACTTCCCGCTTCAGCATGAAGTCGATTACTTGATCGGTCGCGTTGCTGCGGCACGAGGTGAATTCTCGGAAGCGCGAATCGCCTACGAAAAAGTCGTCGCCAAGGACAGCACTTATGAGCGTGAGATCAGTGCGATGGCACAGTGGATGATTGGTGAAACGTACTTCCACCAAAAGAAATACATCCTCGCCATCAAGGCCTACGAAGCACTTGTCGCGGATCTGAAGTTCGACAACTGGCAAGCGGCCAGTCATTTGCAAATCGGTAAATGCTACGAACTGCTAGACAACCCGGAGCAAGCTCAGAACTCATACTCACGCGTGACTACTCGGCATGGTCAAACGAAATGGGCCGAAGAAGCGAAACAACGCTTGGATGTGATCAAACAAGCAAGCTAATTTAGGTTGCGCGGATTACAAAGAATTCAGGAGTGCACACAGTGCGTTGCGTCATGGACAGACGATTCACGTTGGCTTTGGTGATTTCGCTAGCAATTGCGATAACAGGTTTAGCGCAGAATACTGGCAATCGATTTAGCAACGATCTTCCCGCGACCGGGGTGCCACAACCAGCGGCGGCTCCATTCTCGAACGATGCGCCAGACAACGCACCAGTTACGCAGAACAGATTCAACAACACCGGCGGAACCGAAACGGCGAACGCCCTGCCATCGACAACGGCCGCAGCAACCGCGAACGAAGCGACTCCCACGGTCGATTCAACCGCGACCGCAAAGAAATCAATAGGTTTCGCTGGCGCTCGCAGCTTCTTGAGCGTCCTACGGAACGCTGGCATGATGGCAATTCCGATCGCGTGCTGCTCGTTGCTGCTGGTCATGTTTGTTTTGGAACGGACGATCAGCCTGCGCCGTCGCCGGGTCATCCCCAAACACTTCGTTAAACTTTTTCTTAGCGAGCTAGAAGAAGGACAGCTCAAGCCAGGCGAAGCACTTGAGCAATGCGAAGAAAACAACAGCCCGATCTCCGAAGTATTTGCCGCTGCAGTTAAGAAGTGGAATCGTCCGGCTGTCGAAGTCGAACAGGCTGTGATCGATGCTGGTGAACGTGTAGCGAATGGTCTGCGTCGCTACCTCAGACTGTTCAACGGCATCGCCACGATCAGTCCGCTGCTTGGACTGCTAGGTACTGTGTTGGGAATGATCACAGCGTTCAACGCAATCGCAACTTCTGCAGATGCGATGGGCAAACCCGAGGTACTCGCGGAGGGAATCGGCCAAGCATTGCTGACGACCGCGGGTGGATTGTCCGTCGCCATTCCAGCGTTCATTGCTTACATGTATTTTTCGAGTCGCGTCGATCGACTAATTATCGAAATTGATGGACTGGGCCAACAGGCTGTCTCCGCAATCGCGTCGGACGCTTGGAAGGGAAAGAAAACACGCAAGGCCGCGTAGTCGAGCACTCGCACAATGCTGCTCCAAGCCCCAACAACAAACCATGCCAATCAAAATCTATCACGATCCAGAACCGACGCTCAACTTGACGCCGATGATTGATATCGTTTTCTTGTTGATCATCTTCTTCATGGTCGGAACGAAGTTCGCGGAGATGGAACGGCAAGTCAAACTTGAGTTACCCGGCGTCAAGCAAATCGGCGCGCTTAGCCCCATTCCAAAGCAACGTGTCGTGAACGTCTACGAAGATGACACCATCATGATGGATGGACAGGAGTATCAACTCAATTCGCTTCTAACTGAATTGCAACGTGCCCATAGCGAATACAACGAAATGTCGGTCCTCATTCGCGGAGACGGTGAGGCAAAACATCAAAGTGTGACCAACGTACTCGCCGCTTGCCGAGATGCCGGTTTCGAGCGACTCGGAATCGCCGTGCGTGCGGAAACTATTCGTCGATGAGGTGGCTGCGATGAACCCACCTTTGCTATTCGCTGCCAATTGGCTCAGTTCGCCCTACGTTTTTTGGTCGATTATCGCACTATGCGTTGTCGCAGCGATTGCGATCGCTGTCTTCATTTTCCGAAAACGCCGCGCTGCAGCGTTCGCACTCATTCGGCATCCGTTTTCAAAGTACGTGATTCTTTCGGTCGTCGTCCACGTCGGATTGGTTGCTTGGCTGTTAACGTCTCATTTTTTCGACGTACCCGATCTTTCACCTGGCTCGGCTATGGTGATCGTTGATGTGGGTTCGAATGAAGTCCCGAGCATGGAAGAATCTCAACCTTGGGACAATCCGAATACGGAATTGGCCGAAGGTCCCGTACCCAACTTGCCGGCGGAAGAACCCAAGTTACCGGAAATCGAACGACCTGAAACGACGCCCGCGCCGAATACGCAGGTCGAATCGCCGCTCGCTGATTTGGAGTCGGTTGTCGAGAAACTGCCCGTAGAAGTCAGTCCCTTCTCCGATGCACCCAAGCCGCCTGCGGAATCAGCACTGTTGGCGACGAGCAACGTGGAATCAGAGCAAACTTTGCCCGAGCAAACACCCGAACCAACTTTCTCGCCAAACGATTCCCAACAAACAGCGGAACTGAACGAACAACCAAACACGAATGACGATGCCAACGCGATCGCCAGCGATACGGACACTCCCAGTGAAACCGACGTTGCTGCGGCGGAAGAGTTGCCGAGCTTCGATCAAACACCCAACGACCCATTCGAATTGCCTGTGCAAACTCAGACTCCGCCGAAAGCGAAACTGCAACCATCTTTGCAACAGGTTAGCGCTTCGCCAAGAACGCGGCAGATCACTTCGCAAACACAACGCCGAAGCGACGGGCAGCAGCTCCCCGCCATCTACCGCGATCGATGGGCGCAGGATCGCCTGAAAATTGCCAGAGTTCGTGGGGGAAGTGAAGAAACAGAAGCCGCCGTGCGTGCTGCATTGGTTTGGCTGGAGCAAGCTCAAGCATCCGACGGACGTTGGGACGCGAGCCAATTTGGCAGCGGCCGGCCTGTTCGAGAAGGCGGCCACAATCGTGGCCAAGCCGGCTTGAACGCAGACACCGCAACGACCGGCCTTGCTGTACTCGCATTCCTCGGCGCTGGACATACACACGTCGACGGAAAGTATGCCGAAACCGTTCGCGGCGGTGTTGACTATCTCATACGAGCACAAAAAAGTCGCAACGACGGCAGTCTCGTCGGTAACGCCAGTGGCTATGCAGCCATGTATTGCCACGGCATCGCAACGCTCGCAATCAGCGAAGCTTATTCATTGAGCGGCGACGAATCGTTACGGCAATCGGTCCGCAGAGCCATCGACTTTTCCATTTCTGCCCAGCATCCATCCGGCGGCTGGCGCTATCGTCCTCAGGAATCTGGTGATACGAGTCAACTTGGTTGGCAGATGATGGCGTTAACGAGTGCTCACTACGGAGGTCACCAAATCCCGGCTTCAGCATGGACACGTGCATCGGGATTCTTGGATAGCGTCGCGTGGGGACCGAACGGCGGACTCGCTTCTTACATTCCGAATAGTCGTCCCTCGCGAACGATGACGGCCGAAGCCATGCTGTGTCGGCTATTCTTGAATACACCAACCGACCATCCCATGATGCAAGAAGCGGCCGATCACTTGTTGCAAGAGCTACCAGGTCGTGGACGTTTGAACTATTACTATTGGTACTACGGCACGCTAGGGCTCTATCACTTGCAGGATGAAAACTGGCGTACCTGGAACAACGCAGTCACGCGTGAACTAACTCGACTGCAAAGCGACGACGGCAGTTGGCCCGCGGCGAATTCTGTTTGGGGCAACGCTGGCGGACAGGTCTACACGACAGCTTTGGGCGCCATGACGCTGGAAGTTTACTATCGCTATCGACCCTTAGCGGATACGCAAGTCGACAAGACCGCGCGACGCTGGCGTTCGTCAGGAGAACGCTAGAGCTACATGGAGTCAATTCTCTTTCGCATCCACGAAGCCTCCGGTGACATTCCGTTCATTGTCTTCATGGTCGTCGTAGGTCTGTTTATCAGCCTTCGCATTATTCCGCTAACGACCAGCCTTATGGTCAACTCCGCGGCAGGTCTGGCCGGCAAATATCTCGGCAAGCAGTACCGAACGCTAGTCATGAACTGCAGCACGAACAATCCCGAGTTCGTTACGATGATGTTGGCGTTGATACTCGGCGGCAGACAGGGTATCGGCGGAATCGGTACACCGCTCGGCTCCAACTTCGCCAACATCTATTTGATCTTTTTTGTCGCTATCTTTTGGTTGCTGATCAGTCATTGGTTTCGTGATCGAAAACAGTTCCACCGACTTATGGCGTTACTGGGCAAAGAATGGAAACTCGTCGCGTGGCATGTAGCCATGTCGATCGGAATGTTCTTACTTGCAGGACTCGCATTTCGCATGCTGACGGGCCAGTATCCGGTCGGCACGGCAACCTCACCACCGACCACGCCGGCGATCGCGAATATCTCAGTCGCCATCGTCCTGTGTTTCGTTGGCGTTTCCATTTTTGTATGGAGAGAAAAATCTCTCCGCGCGAAACGGCCAGAATTATTCGATGACATCGACGACGAAGGACACATCGCCAGCTGGACGCGCCTTGCAGCGGGAACGCTTGGCCTAATGCTGGCTTGTTACGTTGTCAACGAAATGTTCGTAGTTTCAACAACCCTCTACTCGTCGGCCCTTTCGCGCATCCTTGGTCCCTCCGTGTTTGCAGCAATGCACTATTTTCTAGGTGCGTTGATTACGTCGCTACCCGAATTGAACGTCGCCCTTTACAACTATCGCAAACTGACCTCTGCCGATTTGAATACTGGCCTTTCATCGGCTTCGACCTCCAATATGAGCAACCTTGCGGTGGCCGGAATCGGAGCGATCGTTGCGTTGTTGTTGGTTGCTTAGCCCTACGTCCTATGACGGCTGAGTTGGGGAATTTGCGAATCGGTCGCGAAAGCCCAATAATGAGCCAGCAGTTCCATCAACAAACCTTCTCGCAATGTCCGCAATGAAAAGCATCACCACCGTAATCGGATCCCTGCTCACGATCATCGTTACTTCCTTCGTCTGCGCGGAGGACGCACCTCGCCCTAATATCATCTACATCCTGCTCGACGACGCGGGCTACGGTGACTTGTCATGCTACGGGCAGGAAAAGTTTGACACGCCGAACATTGATCGCATGGCGAAGCAAGGCATGCGGTTCACGCAGCACTACTCGGGCAGCACCGTGTGTGCGCCGACTCGCTGTTGTCTAATGACGGGCGTGCACACAGGGCATTCTCTCGTGCGGGGCAACCGTGAAGTCCAACCAGAAGGCCAGGCGGAGATGCCATCCGAAACCGTGACCTTGCCACTACTGTTGAGCAAGGCGGGCTATGCGACGGGCTGTTTCGGCAAATGGGGACTGGGCTATCCGGGTTCGGCCAGCGATCCCGCAAAGCATTTCGACACGTTCTTCGGCTACAACTGCCAGCGTGAAGCGCACACGTACTACCCGCAACACCTCTGGAGCAACGACAAAAAAGTACCGCAAGATGGCAAGACGCATTCGTCGCCTGTCATTCACGACGCCAGTCTCGAATTTATGCGAGCAAACAAAGACAAACCATTCTTCATGTTTCTCTCCGTCACGATTCCACACGCAGCGATGCATGCGCCAGAATCGCACGTAGCGCCGTTTCGCAAAAAGTTTCCACAATTTGCCGACAAGATTGGCAAGTACAAAGGCCCCGAAGTCAAAAATCCAATCGCCGCTTTTGCCGGCATGATGACGTTGATGGACGAACAAGTCGGCGAAGTTATATCGACGCTAAAGGAACTGGGCATCGAAGACAATACGCTGGTCATGTTGTCCAGCGACAACGGCCCGCATCTCGAAGGCGGACACGACCCACGTTTCTTCAATAGCAACGGTCCACTGAAAGGACACAAACGCGATCTGTACGAAGGCGGCATTCGTGTTCCCTTGATCGCACGTTGGCCCGATAAAATCGCAGCGGGCAAAGAAAGCGACTTGATCTCCGCCCACTGGGACATGCTGCCGACCTTCTGCGAATTGGCAGGAGCCGCTTCACGTGACGAATCAGATGGCATTTCGCTTATCAATGAACTGATGGGCAAATCAGAGGAACAAAAGAAACACGATTTCCTTTACTGGGAATTTTACGCACAGGGCGGCAAACGTGCTGTCCGCTTTGGCGATTGGAAAGCCGTGCAGCTGAACGTCAACAAGAACTTTGACGGGCCGATTGAGCTCTATCATTTACCGAGCGATATCGGAGAAGAAAAAAACGTCGCGGGCGAAAACGAAGAGCAAGTCACAAGAGCCAGGGCGTATATGAAGAAGGCCTTCACGCCGTCGCCGTTATGGGAATTCGCCAGTCGCACAAAGAAGAAGTGATCCATCAGTGAGACTCGCTGCACTAAATGGATTCAGATCTGCCAATCCTTGCCATTCACTTTCGCCACTGAGATCGCTTGCGGCTGCCATGACGGTTCATGACTTGGCGTGATTCGCTCCAGGCAGCCGGATTTTTTCGCGCGACGTCCATCCTCGCACGGGCGGCGCGATACGCGGATTGGTGATCAACAATTGGCTTGGGGTAGTCCTTACCGACCACACATCCAACCATCGTCTGCAACATGCGGGGCATTTTATGTGGCTCGGCAATGTACTCGTTAGGTACATCCAAGAGCTCCGGCACAAACTCGCGAATGAACTTGCCGTCTGGGTCATGATCCTTGACCTGTTTAATCGGCGAGTAGATTCTGAGCGTATTAATTCCCGTGGTTCCCGATTGCATCTGAAATTGCGAAAAGTGAATCCCGGGTTCAAAGTCAAGAAAATGCCGTGCAAGGTAAACGGCTGTCGGCCTCCAATGCAGCCAAAGATGGTACGAAGCAAACGAAACGAGCATGGCTCGCATGCGAAAGTTGATCCAACTGTGTTGATGGAGCGCTCGCATGCAGGCATCCACCAGTGGGTAGCCCGTTCTCCCTTGGCACCAAGCCTCGAAATACCTCTCGTTGAATTCGTCCTCGCGCAAACCGTCGTACGCACGGTTCATGTTTTCAAACTCAATCCTTGGTTCGTCTTCTAGCTTCTGCATGAAGTGGCAGTGCCATGACAAACGTGACTGGAACGACTTCAACGACATGAGCCATCCTTGCGTATCTTCACCGCGTTTCTTTTGCTGCCGCATATCAATCTGTCGCCGCTTCAGCTGTTGCTCGACGTGCTTGATAGAAATATTCCCCCAAGCCAAATAGGGACTCAACCGACTGCACGCTGACCACGCGGTGACAGGGCTGCTCATCCCATGTGTGTAAGGTTCACCTCGCTCGTACAAAAACTGGTGAAGTACGTCAGTCGCCTGCTCTTCTCCGCCTAGCTGCAGTTTCGTTTTCGATGTCGGGCTCAAACCGAGTTCTTCGGGCGAGCGAATTTTCTCCTTCGCTATTCCTTTGGGCGACTGGATACTCTCAGGCTTCGGAAGTAGTGCCGTCGCCATGAAGCGACTACGTTGCGCGGCCCAGCCATCTCGCGATTTGAGCCGTCGGACGACGCCGTTTTGACCAAACTCATGAAATGGAATGCCGCTCTTCCTCGTCCAAGCAATCACTTCTAGGTCGCGGTCGAACGTCCACCGGTTTCCTGTCTCTTCGTGACTGTAGAGTGCAGTAATCCCATGATCACTATGAAGTTGATTGAGAATATCGACGACACGACCAACTCGATAAACTAATTGCCCACCCACCGTCTGCAATGCCTCATCCAGTGAGGCAAGCGATTGATTTATGAAATCGAGGTGAGAAGCATCGAACTCTGGGGTTGCAACAAGTCCTGGCTCGTAGACGTACAAACACAAACAAGGGCCAGCCTTTGCTGCATGAAATAGGGGGGCGTGGTCCGCGAGGCGCAGGTCACGTTTTAGCCAGACAACGTTCATTCAATTGCGAGTTTCCGGTTGTTGATCAGTGGAAACACTCTTCGGTGCGAAACCATCACTCTGCCAACGCCTGTTCCAATCCCCCATGACCCGCCCCGCAAGCGTTACTCCGCTGAGAAAGGCTCCTTCGACACGTGGGCCGCCGCACCAATCCCCGCAGGCGCCCAACGAGAGTTCGCTGTCAAAGAGGCATTTATCGGACAAGAGTTTGGACGGAATCGCGTAACGCCAGAAGTGTGCCGTTTGATAAGTAGTTGCAAGTTGTTCCGCAGGAATTTCCAGCACGCGGACGAGCTCTGCTGTCAACTCAGCGATCACCGTTTCACGTTCGGCACCGTCGTGCTTACTTGTCCATTCGCTAGTGGCGTGTAGGACCCACTTTTCAGGTTCGTCACGCCGTCCAGGCTTGACGCTATTTCGTGCGATCCAGCCGAGCGACGAATTGTGCACGAACGCCGCATCGAAATCGACGGCTAGAGGAGTTGCCAACGCCATCATGACTGCCCAGCACGGTTGCATTTCGCACTTGGCAGCTGGCTCAGCGATCGAGGGCACGCCCTTCAATATGGCGGCGGTTTGTTCGGCCGGAGCCGAGACGATTGCCGTGTCAAAAATCCCGAGTGAGTGATCGGTATCATCGACGACCGTCCAACCGCCGGGTGATCTCGTGACTTCCTGTACTCTCGCCTGCAATCGAATGTGCAAATCCGTCGCGAGATGTTTGGCTATCTGATTCATGCCAGGTTTTGCGACGAAACGCGTCGGTGGAATCTTGTTGTCATTGCCTCTGCTTTCCTCTTCATCGCCCGAACGTCCAAGTACCGTAATTCTACCGGACCATGGCTCGACGATCTGGTCATCGATCCAGGACTGGACCGACCGACGAAACCGCTCGTCGCGAACAGTGAAGTATTGAGCTCCGTGATCGAAACCTCCAACATCTTCAACACGCCGAGTCGACATACGCCCGCCAACACCGCGACTCTTTTCAAACACAGTGACTTGAAAACCGTGATCGACCAGCGTTCTCGCACACATCAAACCTGATAGACCGGCGCCGACGACTGCGATTCTTGGCATCGGGTCGACATAGGACCGTGTGCAACGCTCTGCATACGCAGTCGGCTCCAGGCGCTGGGCATGTGCTTCCACTGGACGCGGACGAACGGTGCCGTAGATCGGTTGGGGTGGTTTAAACGGGCGATCGAATTGCCCCAGACACCAAAGCAGACCTCCATATGAAGCCGGATCACGACCACCTAAAGCGTAGCGATGGTTAAGGTCCGTCATCAATCGCCACGCCGATTCTGCATCCGGCGTCCAACCCAAAAACGCTTTGCCCCACGTCATACGCACGTTGTTGTGCAACTCTCCATGAACGAGCAGCGAACGCTGGGCCGCATCCCAAAGCGAGACGTTCGTACGACCGCGAGCAAGCGTTTCCCAACTTGGCAGTTGTGTCCGCGGATCGGCTTCGTGACTGGACAGGGATTCGCGTGCCCACTTCGGGATCGCATCCAGCCGATCGTGGTCTTCGCGATAGAAACAAAACACGTACGCGAGTTCACGCCAAATCAGCAATTCATCAAGATACTTTTCCGCGCCTTCACCACCAATGTCCGCGGCCTCACGAGCGATTCTCAGCGACGAGACCATTCCATAGTGCAGGTAGGCCGACATGCGGCTCACACCCGATATGAGTGCGTCGTTTCGATCTTTCGCGTAACGATGTAGTCCTGACTTTTTGAAGGAATTCCATCGGGAGTATCCCGCAATCGATCCTCCGACGGTATCGGGTACTGGTCCGACGGAATGGTCGATGTCGCATTTTGCCACCAACGCGTCAATGGTCACGGAATCAAAATCAATCGGTTCGAACGGTAACTCGCCGGGCACGAACGCGGCGTGCTGAGGTTCAACGACAGTTGGCTCTTGTAACAATCGTTCCTGCCGCTCTCGCTCTGTCGCATCGCGGAACTCGAATGCTCTCACGTACGCCTTTTTCACTTGCTGCATGGGCAGCACGCAGGCAGTATCAACGGCGAAGAGTGGCGAGTTTGCTTTCTCTGCTAATCGCTTCGTCCAGCCGACAAGTGGTTGGACGGGCATATCCTCGGTAACGACGACGGCGGCCCGATTTGCAAGGTCCACCAAACATGGGCCTCGATGACCTTCGCGTTCGAGATGAAAGGCATAGCCAATATCGCGTTGGGCCAGCGCCGCCTGTACGTCGCGGGCACCTTGAAGAATGAAAGTATGATGTCGATCAGACGCGAAGGGATATCGCTCGGATAAGCCGTGGTACACGAAAACCGGTAGACCAAGTTGGTTTGCCACATTTACGGCTACATCAAGAGCCGGATTCTCGGTGGCTCGAACCGCTGTGCGCATCCAGTAAAGGACGAACCGCCAACCGTCTGGGATCGCCTGCTCGCACACGATTCGAACACGTTCTCGTGTTTGTGTTGGCAATCCAGCGGTAACTTCGGCGTATGTGGTCAATGACAGCTCTCGATCCGTCAAACAGAAAAACTATTGTACAACGGTAGGATAGAAGGCGGACGCTTGACGGCCAGTCGTAGCACACACTCTTTCGCGTCTGCCAGTCTCGACGTTGCCGTTTTTGCGTGTCTTGCATGCGCACAATCAAACCATCCAACGTCCAACCCTTCGGTTTCCACAAGTGACTGCAAATTAACGACTTACAGGGATGCTGCTGTTCGATCCTAAATCGAAGCCTATAGTAAATCGTAGAACCTACGCTCACCTTGACGCGTGTTCCGTCGCAAGCACGACTGCTGCTCCTACACGTGCGAGATTAAAAGAGAGCTACCGTATGACTAGAACTTCGACCACGCAAACAGAGTTTAGGAATCACATGCCTGGTTGGAAGATTGAAGTTTTTTTCGATGGCGAGTGTCCGCTTTGCGTCAAAGAAATCAAGATGCTGCGATGGATGGATCGAAAAAACCTCATCGTTTTCACCGACATCATGGCACCAGAGTTTGTACCTGACGAGGTTGGACTAGATTTCGAAACCTTGATGGCCGAAATCCACGGACGGCTCCCAAACGGAAAGCTCATCACTGGGGTAGAAGTCTTTCGACAGCTCTATGCAGCCGTCGGGTTGTCACCTTTGGTTGCGGTCACGCGTTTCCCTGGCGTATCGCACGGACTCGAGTTCGGCTATCGCATCTTTGCAAAGAACCGACTGAAACTGACCGGTCGTTGTCACAATAAAACTTGTTCGGTGTAGTGTTTGCGAGGTGCCTGCAAGCCGTAGGATTCGACACTATGGATTCCTGGCGACCCGGAATCGAGCGACGTCGTTAAAGATGATCCGCAAGCTACTTGGAGCAGGCGGACATGTACCTCACGAGCCACCCGATCTCGACAAATGGCTAACGGAAACCTTGGGCATCGACCCGACACATTGTCCCTGTTGCGGTATCGGCTACGCGAAGCGAGCTTCCCAAGACCTACGTGCCGTTGCGGCAAACGTTTCTTATCGATGGCATCTTTACCGCCGTTCGAGGACCACCATGAAACTCGCCGAAATCAGCCCACTCGAAATCAAAGCACGTCCCATGACGCCTGTAGAAGGTACGCGCTGACCAACGGCAAGTCACCGAAAACGGCACAACAGTAAAGGCCCCAATGTCGAAATCCTAAATTCGAAAACGTTCAGTACTCCCCGACCGCCAACCATTCGCTTGAATGTCATTGACGTACATTGGTAGAATCTCCTGATGGGAAGCGGATTGAGTTCCGCGGCTCAGTTCAACAACATTGTATCCGACGCGAAAATGTCCAATCGGATGGTCCACGCGTCAGATAAAACGATATTCGTTATCCGGCTTGGATTTGGTTTTATTGCGCGAACTTCTGGGGTATCGAATCAAATGCGAGTGTCTACAGACATAGCTCGTTTGTTGTCCTGATGGACGGAACCGTGTTTAATACCGAAGTTGCGTTTTCCGACCACTTCGAAAGATACTACGAATACATACCGGAATGCCGGATAACAAGCGGATCGTATTGGGCTACGCGTCAAGTAGCTTCTCGTTATGTTTGGGAGAGCGGCCGGTCCACTCTTCGCACCCGGTTATCCTGAACGTTATCGCCGCGTCTTTTTGCCTGATACTTATCGATTGTTTTTTGGCGATGTCAAAATACCCCCGCGACGAGCAAATACTTCTTCCGTCTTTGCAGCGAATACAGGCCACCTGGCAAGACATTCGAGAAGGTTTCAACTCTCTTCCTTTCACGCAGAAGATCATCGGGCTCGTAGGTTTTTTGATGCTGACGCTTGGGGCGATGTTGTGCTGTTTCATTGGAACTGAGCATACGGTGACAGAGACTGCCTTTTGGCGTATCGACGTCGATAAAACGAGTCTTGCAGAGATCAATTTAAGTCTCAAAGAAAGTGGGCAAGTCGAGGTCATCATGTCGGATCGCATCCAGGATCATCTCCAGCGTACACGGCCTGGTTCCGTTGAAGTTACCTACAAAGCCGTATATGATTTGGGACGACGACGTGGCAGAGGTCCAATTCTCACTGTCGATGGGTTGGCAGTCGATGATTGACGCATGTTTTGGCTAAGTCAGGCATCGTCTTCTGCCGAGGAATCTTGAGCTTGCGAAGTAAGTTCCAATCGCGAGGACACGTGTGCGTGTAGAAGAACTTGATGCCGCTGTAAGAGACACGCAGC
>CAYNJG010000204.1:0-13420 GCA_964397295.1 uncultured Pirellulaceae bacterium | reverse complement strand
GTGCATTACGGCCAATGCGACGTTGACACTTGCCCTACCGAAAAAGGGATTATTGGAGAGCCAAGCCTTACGACATGTGGGCGAGCTCTATCTCGGCGACATCAGCGTGCCGCCATCGCTGTACAAGAAGATGGAGATCAACGTTCCGAGTCTCTTCGCCAATTCCGACATCGTTCAGATCCAACCAGAGCAACGCTAACGCCTCGCCTCGCTGCGAACGCTTGCTCCTTGTAAGTTAAGACGTGCAAATAGCGTCTAAGTGATTGCTGCGTCGAGAGGTTAACTTCATAATTCACTTCCGCCCCCAGAATCTGGCTCAGCAACCTCGTGACCCTTTCTCAGGAAAGTCGCCAAATGATTGATTTCGCAACACACACCACGGATGGCGGAACGCTGGTAATTCGCGTTACGGGCCGATTGGACGAAGATAGCAATGAATATTTCTTCAAATGTGTGAAGGATGAAATCGAAGCAGGTCATACCAAAATCGTGATTAATTTGGCTGACGTCGGACACATTTCCAGTGTTGGCTTGGGTGCATTGCTACGTGCCCGCTCCCGCGTCGTCAAAACGGGCGGCACTATCTTCCTGGCGAGAATCGAGAATCAAGTCCTCGATGTTTTTCGTCTCGTTAGCTTCGAAAGCGTGTTCAATATCTTCGCTTCAGAGCACGAAGCGATAACCGCCATCGAAGAGAAGTGAATGTTTCGCTGAGTTTAGAACCGTTCTAGCTCAAAATGTTGAGCATTCTGTCCTGCGTTGATATCAAACGAGGCGATTTTCGAATCGTTTTTGGGACGACGCACTTTTTTGGCGTAAGCGGCGCCGGCGAATTGCGTCGTAGTTAGGAGCAGATCAAAAACAATTTTCGGCTGGCTTCATAGTGGGCCGGACCAAGCGCAGCACAGTTCCGGCATGCTTCATGGTAGCAATGCAACCTATTTTTCAACTCAATCACATCGCCAGAACTTCGTCGCTGCGTTCCTTGGTCCGGCCTACTTTGCGGCAAGACCAACACGAGACGATCACATGAAGAGTTCACTGCATGTCCTCCGTGCGAATGGTGCGGCAAGATTTAACAGAATTCGACCGGCTGACACGAGCCAATTCCGCCGTATCGAAAGTCTGACCGTCTATGATGAGCAGCATGATCGACACGTAGAACGACGTCGGCTACGAAAAATTGAACGGGAAGTCATCGACGCAGTCAACAAGCGATCACATCGCGAAGTTTCTCGGCTTAAAGTTAGCGCGTTGCCGGGCAAGATCGTCGTGACAGGGAAGACGAAAACCTTCTACCAAAGGCAACTAGTAGATTCTGCAGTGCTGCACTACATCAAGCCGTTCGCTGGCGAATTCGACTACGACAGTCGTGTGCGAGTCGATTAGGTAGAATCTTATCGAGCTTGGGCTCGTTGACGGAACTTGGCAAGCCCGGTTCTCATCTTCCTTGGCCGATCGCCTCCAAGAATTACTCGACGACCCCGACGGTTAGTTAGATGCATGGCTGGAAGAACGGAGCGAGGCTGGGGTCCTCGCTCCGTCGTCGATCAGCTCGAAATACGACGCCTGAGGTTAACGTCGCTTTCGGTAGCCAATCAAACCGAGCAAGCCAAACAACGCAATGCTCGCGGCAGTCGGTTCTGGTACGGAAGCAGCCGATGCGGGGTCGGCTCCGCCGAAGTTGGCGGATAGAACAAGGAAGTCAGGGAAGTCGACTTGGCCGTTTCCGTCGAAGTCGCCTTCAGCCCAGCCGCCCTCTTCACCGAAGTTGGCGGACAATGCCAGGAAATCATCGAACTGCACTTCACCGTCGAAGTTCGTATCACCAGCCGCAGCCAACGTGATGCTGACATCGTCGATGCCGAAGATCCATTCTTCGCTTGCATCTGCTTCTCCGGATGTCTCCCAGCGGAAACGCAGTCGCGATCCAGCGGGGATATCCGCGTGCAGGATATCGCTTGCAAACGAAACTCGATGAGCAGGATCGTTGCCGTCCAAGTAGTCGCCATCGGGACTCGGCAACTCTGCACCGGTCGTGACCATGCCAAGGTTGACGAGTTCCGTGAATTCGCCGCCGAGGATTTTGGACATGTCCGAAGTGCCATCGCCGCTGTCGATTTCAACCGTTACGTTGAAGGCAGCTTCGCCACCGTCCCGGTTACCGTTGGTCGCACGAATGCGATCCCAGGCTTCCACCGAGAAATCTACTTTCAACGCGTTGGCTTGCGTGTCGGTATCGGCAAGGAGTTGGATGCTCGACGTATCGGTCGTGTTGCGAGGCTTGTAGATTGCGAGACTTCGGTCTTGCACGCCTTCGCCTTCAGGCAAACCTACATTCAAAGCATGAGGTGCAGTAACCGCCCGAATGTCACGACTTGACGTTGGGAACGCAGCGTTCGTTTCCTTCACCAAAGGTCCGCCGAAACGATCTGGCACGGACCAGCCATTGGGCAACGCGCTGCCAGCTGTTCCGTCAGTTCCCAGCGAATCGAAATCTTGTGAGTAGGTTTCGCCGACGGTCAGGGAACTTACTTCTGTCTCCGGAAAGAGACTTACCAGGTGCCTTGTGTCGGCGTCATTGACGAGGTTGTCTCCGTTCAAGTCCAGTCGCCGGAGGAATTCTCCGTGCGGTTCAGCGGGTGCGACTTCGACATTCTGCTGCAGGATGTTGTAATCGTGGAGATCCAATGCACCGCTGTAGCTGAGGTCGCCCTCGATGTCCGTTGCCTCCAGGACAGCCGTGTAGGGAATCGTGAAACGCCAGCCGTTGCCATTCTTATCCCTGACTTCGAGTGTCTGTTCATACTCGCCGACAAGACTCGGACCAGAATGGTCGCGGCCAGCAAATTGCCAAGTGTTTACAACAAATGCGTCGAAGTTCAACCCGGTAAAATCGTGCTCGACTCCGTTGGCTTCCGTGATTCCACCGATACTATCAAGTGATGGAACCTGAAAATCAAAGTCCCCAATGGATGCCCCGTTTCGAAACCCCCCGCCGCCAAACTCCAACGGGAAAATATCGTTCGGAATGACTTGATCCATTGCACTGGTTGGTGATGCTCCGAGCGGAGCGTTGTCCGCCGGCTTCAAATGGAAATTCACCATAATCATATTGCCCCAGTTGATTTCGTCAAAGACGTAGGTGTCTGTGTTGACGATTCCGTTGGCCGCAAACTGTTCTCGGATGTGTTGGCTTAAAGGCACGTCTAGTGAATGACGGGGAATCCTTCCGTTCACCCCTGGACCTTGGACGGGCAAAAATGACGACGTGCCAAGAGCGCTGTCGATCGTTCTCGAGAACGCCTCGCCGCGCGTCGGGCCGTGCGGAAGTGCTGGCCGCGAGCCCATGGCATTGAACGAGACTTCGAAGACTGGGTCTCCAATCTTTTCCATCGGTATCTCCCCGGACGATTTCGAGGCGACCAAGCAAAGCAGCAACAGCGTGACAGAAACGCAGCGGCTCAGCGTGTAACGTGGAACGATCGTTAGCGATTTTTGCCAACGGTTTTGAGTTGATGTTTTTTTCATTTGAATTTCCTTCGATATAGAATGGTTATTGTGAAGTTGGGTTGCGTGCCACTGCTGGCTCGTCCAGCAGTGACCGTTGTGGCCGAACACGGCTCGTTGACGTTCATTCACTGCTGGGCAAGCCAGCAGTGGCACCAGAGCATTGGGGTTTATTGATTCATGTTTGGCCTCGCTTTCTGCGCACTTCGTGCGTCTCAGTCCGCGCGTACCTTTCACGCAGTTGGAGTTCATGGAAAAAGAAAGAGTCCTTGGTGAATCGAGCTTAGAGACTAGCTCTACAGCTCGCCGACTTTCACTCAAGCCGTCGGATGTCGGGCGGTTTCCCCTGGCCCGTCAAAGCAACCTTGATTTCAGATTCGATCTTGGCGATATCTGGATGTCCGTGTGGCAACAGGGTAAGCAATCGTTTCAGGATCGCTTCAGCCTCCGCGTATCGTTCTTCCCTATTCCGCATCTGGCCGAGACGGAACATCGAGGCGTGCGTAACGGGATCGTGATCGATTTCGTCAAGTGTGGCGGCTTTCCTAATTCGCAGCACACCTTCGTTGCCAACCGAGGCGAGTTTATTTCCATCGGGTGAGAAGGCAACTCCCATGACCGCGTCCGAATGGTCATGGAAGGTACGCAGCTGCCGACCTGTTGCTACATCCCAAAGAATGACGTTGTGTTTGGTTCCAGACGCCAAAGTCCGGCCATCGGGCGAGAACTCCAATGCCCATGGTGAAGTTCCCGACATCACCCGCAGCTTGTCTCCCGTTCGAAAATCCCACAACGTATTACCAATGCCGAAAGTACCTGTCGCCAGAAGACGACCATCCGTCGAAATAGCCATTGCGGTCGACGTGGATCCAAGTTCGAACGTCCTGTCTTCCAAATCCCAGGTTGTCGTATTCCATAGACGCACGACACCACCGTGACTTATCGCGACGAGGTAGGCGTTGTCGGGAGTAAAAACGAGGTTTGAAAGCACGCGGTCAGACTGGAACAGAGGATTACCGATTTCGCTCCAGTCGTTGACTCGCCAGACCTTTAGGTCACTCCGTCTTGGTGTTGAGTTGAACGGGTACCCGGTCCCCAGCGCCAGGAACTTTCCATCGGGAGAAAATGCCAGAGAGCCTTGGTTATAAAGTATGGGTAGGGGATCAGCACTGACCTTCCCATCGAGCAAGGCATCCTCTACATCCTTGCTCAGATCCCAGACGGGTACCTCGGTGAAATTGACCGCTGCAAGCAACCTGCCGTCTGGAGAAATCGCGACCGCGCTACCAAAATACCTGTAGCGTTCCGAGTCGCCCGTCTCCAAGTTGATGGTGGTGCAGCCGTTTGCTTGTCCCGCGATTGCGATTGTCTTGCCATCGGATGAGAAGCAAAGCCGCATCGGCCGCGGATCTCGTTTGATGCTTCGTCGCAACTCCACAACGCGACGATCATCATTTTCGTCGACGACAACTAGTCGAACTGTCGAACCGAATGGCCCTAACACCATTCGGATCAGTTCGTCAGCGTTCTTAGACCTGAGGCCAGTGAGTTCGCCCTGAAGATTGTCCGACAATCCGACTATGGTGTCGCCAACCCTGATTTCGCCGCTGACCACGGCAGCTGAGTCGATTGTCTTCACCCTGGCACCCTTCTCGGTCTCCTCAAGTATGACTCCGCATCTGCCGCTGAGGTCGTCATCGCCAAAGTCAGCAACTTCATAGCTGCCTTTCACGTGGTCCAAATTCCAGAGTTTCGCAACACCGCCGGCAAACGATGCGAGTTGGGTGCCATCCGCCGAGAAAGCAAGCGATTGGATTCTTCCTGAAAGGTGAGCCTTGATCGTTTTCTGAAGCTTCGGTTGATCAGCCAGTTCAATCGGGGCGGTAACCGTTTCGTCTGAATCGCCGCGTTGAGCCTCTAGCAAGAGAGCGTCAATTTCATCGGGTGTGCGTTCGCTTAGTCTCTGCAAATCGGAGACGTCCCAAATGCCGATCGTTCCATCGTCACCACCTATGGCTAACCGGGTTCCGTCCGGAGAGAATCGCACCCTTCTAACGGTCGTGCCGTGGGTACCGATCACCAACTGATTGACCAAGTCGGATCGGAGTCGCAAATAAGCTTTCCCATTGCCGTTTCCACTCGCCACGAGCTGACCGTTTGGCGACCAAGCACAGCAATCCACTGTACTTCTGTGGCTTGAAGACTTGATTGGCTCTTGTCCCGCATGAAAAGCGGTCAGGTGTGTAGTGTAGTCCAGTAGCAAAAAGGATTGCCCATCATCGAAGAGCCGCAACCTCGTGGCATAGTTTGGCAACACGTTGGCCGCGACCACTATTGGTGCGACAAGGGTTGGCTCGTCACTGGGCGACGTACCGTCGCTGGGCAGCTTCCACACCTTCGCTTCCGATGCACCCGCGTCCCATGCTGCAAGGAACTCGCCTCGCGTGGAAAACGAATAGAGCGAATGTGGAACACTCAGGGCAGTCTTTCCGGTAGCGATATCAACAAGCTCATATTCGTCACCGAGCTTCGCTACTGCCCAGCGGTGGTCCGGCGAGAAAATCACGTCATCCATATCACGGTTCCACAGCTGATTGAACCGAGTTCCCGACTCAACCCAACGGTAGAGACCGGTTTTGGTGGCGGTTAGAAGATGACCATCCAAGGAAATCGTCGCACCGATGGTATCCCCCGCGGTAACTGCAGCACCCTTATGCAGCCGTGTCCACTGGTATCGCCATGAGAAGTCTCGCCAGTCTTCCGCCGACTCGTCCGTCGGTATCCACGCCGTGAGTAACTCGTCGATCTTCCGCTGATCACCGTTTTCGCTATCCCAAAGCTGCGCCGCCAACGCCATGTCGGATGCGTACAGCAACCGTCGCCGTTGTCGAGCTGTTTGCTGTTCGCGACTAAGCGCTGAGTTCGCGATTTCCTCCGATTCGACTGCGTTCTGTTTGGCAACATCTGCGATGCGAGCGGCATTGTTCGCACGCACAGCTTGCCATGAGCTAAATGCAGTAGCCGCGACGAGTGATGCCAGGATTCCCGCAACCGTGAGAATTGCCACCCGATGACGACGGAAGTACTTGCGTGCCAGGTACCAAGAGCTGGGCGCTACGGCCAACACAGGCTGGTCCGTAAGGAAGCGTTCGACATCCGCAGCGAGGTCTTGTGGTGTGTTGTATCGTCGCTCACGGTCTTTTTCGAGCGCCTTCAGGACAACAATGTCCAAGTCGCCATCCAGCATCTGCCGCAAGTTCTTTGGTTCAATACCGCGTTGCTGGGCAATCGTGTATCGTTCGGCATCCTTGAGCGTACTGATTCGTGAAGACGGTTTTGGAGGTTCGACTTCTCGGATCTGTCGAAAGAGTTCTTCGTAGGCTTGCTTCTGAATGTCTGTCTTGTCGAGCGGCGTTGTTCCGGTCAGCAACTCGTACAGCAGAACGCCCAGGCTGTAGACATCCGAGCGTGTGTCGATGTCGAGTCCACTAAGCCCAGCTTGTTCGGGACTCATGTAGATCGGTGTGCCCATCAGCTTCATGAACCCCGTGTAGACCGTCTTGTCCGTCAATTTCTGCCCACTTGTCGCTTTCGCTAACCCAAAGTCGATGACTTTCACGACTGGCTTGGCGCCGACCTGTGTGATCAGGACGTTCGACGGCTTGATGTCACGGTGAATGATTCCCTTTTGATGAGCATGCTGGACCGCGTCGCAAACCGTTTGGAACAGATCGAGTCGATCACGGGGCGTGGCCTTTACCTGATCGCAGTATTCGGTGATCGGAATGCCGCGAACCAGTTCCATGACGAAATAGGACCGTCCTGATTCCGTGGCGCCCGCATCCAACACGCGAGCGATATTCGGATGCTCCATGAACGCCAACGCTTGCCGCTCCGCTTCAAACCGGGCGATCACTTCCTTAGTATCCATCCCCGGCTTGATGACCTTGATCGCGACCTTGCGTTGAACTGGCTTGGTCTGTTCGGCGACGTAGACGACACCCATCCCACCTTCGCCGATCTTCTCGCGGATGATATATGGCCCGATGCTGTTTCCTATGGCATGCGAAGAGGACGCTACTTCCTTGGTACTCGTCGCGTCAAAACCGGGCGGTGGCGCTTCTAAGAAACTGTTGGAGTCTTCAACAGCCGCGATAATCTCAATTAGTCGTTGCAACATCTCCTGATCACCAACGCAAGCCTGTTCGAGATAGGCTATCCGAGCTTCCGAATCACCGATCGCTCGAGCAATGCGAAATATTTCATCTTCGTTTGGTGTTGCCATTTGGTTGCCGGATGGATTGCTTGTTGGTTGCGAGTAATTTCCGTGGGCAGCCGAGCTTTGGCCGGAAAGCCGCCAGCTTGGCTAAAGATGCCCGCGTTTTCCCCTTCAATAGACAGTGCGAGATTGGAGCCCGTAGTCCCCGATCGGAATCTGAAAAAATCAGCCTTTTAACATCTCAACCTTCAAGAACCCCTTGGCGTAGGCCCAATCGGCGTCGGCGGTGGAAGTCGCGATGTTTAAAGCGGTGGCTGCTTGCTGAATCGTTAAGCCGGCAAAGTAGCGTAGTTTGACCAGCTCTGCTTTGCGTGGATACGCCCGTTCCAGCTTTCTCAGAGCCTCGTCCAGGGCGAGCAGATCGAGGGATTTCTCTTGTGCTGGCTTATCAACCTGCGAGAATTCGATCCGATTCAAACCACCGCCAGCCTTCTGCGTTTTCTTGTGCCTGGCTTGGTCAATCAGGATCCGACGCATCGCTTCCGCCGCAGCCCCAAAAAAGTGGCCGCGAGAATTCCAATCGTCGGTTTGATGAGCTCCGCCGACGAGTTTCAGATAGGCGTCGTGAACAAGTGCGGTGGCCTGTAACGTCTGACCAGGCTTCTCCTGAGCCAATCGAGCCGCAGCCAATTTTCGCAATTCGTCATAAACCATTGGAAGAAGTCGTTCACTCGCCGCGGAATCGCCCTCCTGCATATCATTGAGTATTCTGGTTACATCATTCATGCACCAAGAATACCAGATTCTGCATCACAGCAACGAAACGGAGCGAGGATGGGGTCCTCGCTCCGTCGTCGATCAGCTCGAAATACGACGCCTGAGGTTAACGTCGCTTTCGGTAGCCAATCAAACCGAGCAAGCCAAACAACGCAATGCTCGCGGCAGTCGGTTCTGGTACGGAAGCAGCCGATGCGGGGTCGGCTCCGCCGAAGTTGGCGGAGAGTGCTAGGAAATCGGGGAAATCGACTTCGCCGTTGCCATCAAAGTCGCCTTCTGCCCAGCCGCCCTCGTCACCGAAGTTGGCTGAAAGAACGAGGAAGTCATCGAATTTCACTTCGCCGTCGAAGTTCGTGTCACCAGCCGCAGCCAACGTGATACCAACATCGTCGATACCGAACAGCCAGCCGTCCGAATCACCAGGATCTCCAGCGTGCGTGCCTGAATCAGCATTCCATCGAAAGCGCAACTTGGCCGATTCGGGAATGTTGGCATGCAGGACTCCGCTGTTGAATACAACCCGGTTGGCTTCGTCGTTGCCGTTTAGATAGTCTTCTTCAGGTTCGGTCAGAACTCCGGTCGTGACCTTGCCCAGATCCAACAACGGTTCGAAGCCTTCGCCTTGATCCATTTCGACCGTCACGTGGAATGCGGCCTCGCCGGGTTCCGACAGCTGACGTAACGTGGATGCATCCCATGCTTCAATCGCGAAATCTAGCTGTAGCGCGTTGGCTGCACTGTCCGCTTCGGCCTCGAACTGTATCCGGCTGAAGTCCGACTCCAGACTGATCTCGCGGTTGGTTGGAACCATGATCGAAAGCGAACGATCTTCTTCACCCGGAACTCCGGCGTTCGTTACGTAGGGATAGGCGCCAGGCCGTGGTACCGTAGAAATCGGAAAGGCGGTATCCGTATCGCGTTGCAACGCGAACCCCCATTCATCCGTCACGGTCCAGGCGGAAGGCAAGGCGGCTTTGACCGTTTCACCATCAGTGCCCAAGCTGTTGAAATCTTGTGCGTACGTTTCGCCCAAGTTCAGGGAAGCTCGTTCGGGCTCGAAGACGTTAATCGTGTGATGCGTGGCGTTATCTATCCCGCCACGCCGATCGCCCGTTTCGATGACATGCTGTCCAGGTTCGAGCGGTTCGATGAACGCCATGTTGATGAGGGCACAGACGTCCGTAGTTCCCACGGGTACGTTTATTGTCGGCTGCCGATTGACGAGCTCAAACTCAGACTCGTAGGTGCTTTGGCGTAAATCAACATCGACTGCCTCGCCATCGATAAATAGGTAGTGATTGTTGCCAGGATCGAAGAGGCTGCGTGCATGGTTGCAATTCGAAGCCTTGTTCCAGGCGTAAGCAGCCCGATCGAAATAGGCAATTGGGGCACCATACGGCACGTCGATTACTTCCTCTCGAATGGCCGTTTCCCTTGTGGCGCCATTGTTTGAGGTGCCAATGCGGGTGGCCAAAAAGAAGACAGGACCACGTTGATTTTCATAGAGACGCTCCGTGGTCGCATGAGTTACGGTGCCGTTACTTGCAAACAGCCAGTTGATGAAGTCTTGCGAATGTTCTTCCTGGCTCTTACCAAGAATTTCCGCGTCCGGATCGAAGTCGTACACTTGCGCTCGCACTTCGTCTAACGGACCGATGGCGATGAGTGCGAGAAACGCGGTGCAGAGTAGCCTTCGTTTTCCTCTGCGATTCTTAAGTGAAGGTCGATTGGTAGCAGGAGTTCGAAGACGAGCAGAGTTCTGTAGGTATTTGTGCATTTTAAAGTTCCAATATTAAAGGTGATTCGAAGTAGAAAAAGCAAAATGATTCATCGCGTCATTTGCAGCTCGCTTCCTGCGCACAATGCGCCTGTTCCGCGCGTACCTTTCACGCAGTTGTGGTTGATGGAGAAAAAACGTTTGAGTACAGGCCTTGGCCTGCTTCACTCAATTGGGTGGTAGGATCAAAGGTCCGTTCTTTTGCCTAGCCTAGGCCGCAGGCCTGGGTTTCGTAGCGACACGAGCACGAGGGCCAACGGCCCGGCCATTTGTTGACCGTATGCAAACTGCCAGGCCGTTGGCCCTAATGATGTAGGGTTAGACTTAGTTCCCAGGCCTTCAGCCTGGGCTAGGCAAACGAAAGGCCTTTGGCCCGGGTTTCTCTGTTTCGTTGGTTTCATGTTTGCCTCGCTTTCTGCGCACTTCCGGCGTCTAAGTCCGCGCGTACGTTTCACGCAGTTGGTGTTGATGGAAAAAGAAGAGAGCCCTTGGTGAGGCGAGCCTAGAGACTTGCTCTACGTCACGCCGTCAGTCATTCCCGACGAATGTCGGGGGGCTTCCCCTGACCGGTCAAGGCGACTTTGATTTCAGATACGGTCTTGTCGATATCTCGATGACCGTGGGGCAACAGGCCAAGCAATCGATTCAGGATCGCCTCAGCCTCGCCGTATCGTTCTTCTTTGTTTCGCATCTGGCCGAGTCGGAACATTGACGCATGCGTTGCCGGTTCGCGATCGATTTCCTCAAGTGTGAACGCTTCCCAGATCCGTAGCACACCTTCATTGCCAACCGTGGCGAGTTTATTTCCGTCGGGGGAGAAGGCGACTCCCATGACCGCATCGGAATGAGCTTGGAACGTTCGCAGCTGCCGACCGGTCGACACATCCCAAAGAATGACGTCGTGTTTGGTTCCAGAAGCCAGTGTTTGGCCGTCGGGCGAGAAATCCAATGCCCAAGGTGATGCTCCCAACATTACCCCTAGCTTGTTCCCCGTTCGAAAATCCCACAACCTAGTGCCAATTGGGTAAGCGCCAATCGCCAGCTGGCGCCCATCTGCTGAAATGGCGATTGCTTTCGATCCATCTCCGACTTTGAATATCCTGTCCTCGCGTTCCCAGGTCGTCGCATTCCATAGGCGCACGACACCAGCATGATCTGTCGCAACGAGGTACGCGTTGTCGGGAGTAAAAGTGAGGGCCGATAACACGCGGTCGGATTGAAATAGAGGTGTACCGATTTCGCTCCAGTCGTTGACTCGCCAGACCTTCAAGTCACCCCGTCTTGGTGTTGGGTTGTACGGGTACCCGGTCGCCATCGCCAGGAACTTTCCGTCGGGAGAAAATGCAAGCGAACCGCTGTCGCCGAGCTTCCGGATGGGATCAACACCCACCCTTCCATCGAGCACAGCATGCTCTTCATTCTTGCTGAGCTCCCAGACTGCAACGTCGGTGAAATCGTCCGCTGCAAGCATCCGACCATCTGGAGATATCGCCACTGAGGCACCGAAACATCTGTAGCGTTTTGAGTCGCCAGTTTCCAGGTTGATGGTGGCGCAGCCCGTTCGCTGTCCTGCGATTGCGATTGTCTTGCCATCGGATGAGAAACAAAGCCGCATCGGCCGCGGATCAGCTTTGGTATTTCGTCGCAACTCCACAACGCGACGATCATCATTTTCGTCCACGACACTCAATCGCACGGTCGAACCGACTGGCCCTAGCAACACTCGGTATAGCACCTGAGAGTGCTTAGTGCTGAGACCAGTGAGTTCGCCCTGACGACTATCCGACAATCCGACTATGGTGTCGCCAACCCTGATCTCGCCGCTGACCACGGCTGCTGAGTCGATTGCCTTCACCCTCGCACCCTCTACGGTGTCCTCAAGGGTGACTCCGCACCTGCCGCTGAAGTCGTTATCACCAAAGTCAGCAACTTGATAGCTGCCCTTTATGCGGTCCAATTCCCAAAGCTTCGATACGCCATCGGCAAATGAGACGAGCTTGGTACCGTCCTCCGAGAAAGCAAGCGATTGAATTTTCGCAGACAGGTGAGCCTTTATCGTTTGCTGCAGTTTCGGTTGGCGAACCAAGTCAATTGCAGCGACCATCGTTTTTACTGAATCGCCGCGTTGAGCCTGCAGCTGAGTCTCAATTTCATCCGGGGTACGTTCACTCAGCGCATGTAAGTCGGAGACGTCCCAGATATCGATCGTTCCGTCGTTTCCACCCACGGCCAAACGGGTTCCGTCGGGAGAGAATCGCAACCTCTCGATTGCCTTGCCGTGCGTACCGATTACCAACTTGTTGACGAGGTCGGATCGCAGTCGCAAAGAAGTTTTTCCAGTGAAGTTGGCACTAGCCACGAGCTTACCACTAGGCGACCAGGCACAACTCCAAGCCTGGGTTCTGTGCATCAACCTAGTTGGCTTTGGTTGGCCAGCCTGGATTGCGGTTACGTACTGTCCCTTTCGTAGTAAAAAGGATTGCCCATCATCGAAGAGTCGCAACTGCACGGCATACTTTGGCATCGCACCGTCCTTGATAACGAGTGGAGCGGCAAGAGTCGGCTCATCAGTGACAGACGCGCCGTCGAGGAGAAGCTTCCAGACTTTCGCCTCCGATGCACCCGCGTCCCAGGCCGCGAGATACTCGCCTCGCGTGGAAAACGAACACAGCGAATGAGGAATGCTTAAAGCAGTTTCTCCGGTCGTAATATCCACAAGCTCATTTTGTTTGTCGTGCGTCGTTACCAACCAGCGGCGGTCAGGCGAGAAAATCACTTCGTCCATATCCCGGTTCCACACCTGACTAAAACGTGTTCCCGATTCGTTCCGGCGGTAGAGCCCCGTTTTGGTGGCAGTCAGAAGGTCACCGTCTGAAGAAATCGTCGCGCCAATGGTATCCCGCGCGGTAACGGCAGCACTCTTGTGAAGCCGCGTCCACTGGTATCGCCAGGAAAAATCTCGCCAATCTTCCTGCGACTCGTCTGTCGGTATCCACGCTGTGAGCAACGCGTCAATCTTCCGCTGATCACCGTTTTCGCTATCCCATAGCTGCGCCGCCAACACCATGTCGGATGCATACAGCAACCGTCGCCGTTCTCGTGCCGTCTTGTCTGACTGCTTGCGAGCATCTTCCGAC
>CAYNJG010000203.1:0-13468 GCA_964397295.1 uncultured Pirellulaceae bacterium | reverse complement strand
GAGAAAATAGTTTGCTCCAAGAATACCACCATAAAGGACGAGCAAGCCCACGGTGATGCGGAACGCCAAATCGGCATTGCCAGCGAGTTTCAATACTGACCGTCTTTTTCGTGGCTCTTGACCGTGAAACGATTGACTGCCAATCGAATCGAGTCTTTTTTCGTTGGGCTTGAAAAAGCGAAGCAGCAACGGTCCGCCTGTCTCTTTCGCGCGGTTAGCTCCCATAATCTGAGCCGCGACAGCCCCATCTTGTTTGGTGAGCAGCGGAAAAGATACTCCTTGTTCGACAAGTGATCGATGAAATCCGCGCACCAAATATATCCAGTAAGCGACGAGAGAAACGCCGAAAGCAAGCATCGCCAATGGAAGCAACACGTGCGCATGCCCCAAAAAGAAATTCCGCAATTGAACTCGAAAAAACATGTGAAAGAAAAGCAGCAGATAGATAGCGGGTGCAGAGCGAATCAGCCAAACGGGCGGATTGATCCGCAATATCAACGAAAAATAGCCGAGCATAAGTGCAATGCAAGCGGCGGCAGGAAGCCAGTGCACTCCAGAATATGCTGCGACAAACACCGTCAACATGCAGCTTCCTGCGATAAAGATTAGGGCGAACAATTGGTGGGTAGCGTATCCGGGAGTCAGGATGGATTCGGGTCTCGTGAATTGGCCGTAGACGCCCATAGCCGGGACAGCGCAAAGGAGCATTCCTCCAAGTGCGATACAGGCCATCGACGCGAAGATTCTAGTATTCACAGCAAGCGGTCGTACGCTGACGTCTAACAGCGACGACCTCGCGATCGATTCGAGCGAACCGCATTCTTGTCCCGGCAAGTAAACCGTCTTCAGAGTCGCGATGTTGGCCAAGGCCGTTACGCGTTTTGCAACCGCTGGGTCGTTTGCCTGCGGACTTTCGAGATCGCTACCGCCACGTCGGGTAGTTGGGCTGTGGTATAGGTTATGGGATCCACCCTGAAGGATAAGCGTTTTCAGGTTGGGAAGTTTAACGAGGTAGTTGACGCACTCGTCGGAAAGCTGGCTTAAACGCATGTCGAGCGTATGCAACTTCGGAAATACCGGAAGCGATTCGATATCGATTTCGCAACTTCCCACGACGAGCCACTCTAGCTTTTCCAAATCTTTCCAAGCCTGCGTGACTTCTCGCGAGATCGGTTGTTTTGGAAGGGTGAGATACTCCAGGTTGGTTAACTCTGATATTCCGCGAAACTCAGTATCGGATATCGAGCTCTCAGGTTCGTAGTGTTCGAGGTCAAGCTGACGTAGGTTGGGCAGCTTCGCAAGTCGGCTCCACGGTAAACCTGAGCCTCCGTGGACCCGCCAACAGTCGGCAGACTCGTCCTCTTCCGACCACCGCCACTCGTCGAGCATTCTCCCTTGTTTCGTACCCTCTGCGTTTTCACCAGTAATTTCAATCTGCGTAGGTGTCGCGGACTGCCAAAAGCTTGGTTGGCTCGGCGTGGCGCGAGTATAGAACGTCTCACGGCCCATCCACCATCCGAACAAAAGGCACCCAAGTCCCATGGCTACAAACAGCCAGTTCGCGATTTTCGTGGCATAACACAAAGCAATAACGCGTAGTTGATTAAGCATCGTGTAGCTCCACAAAGATTTCTTCCAGGTTCAAGTCTTCTACGTGCACGCTGGCGTCCCAAGTCGATTCAAGTTCCGCGATTAGCGGTTCAGAAACATGCGGCATCGCAACCAACGCTGTTTGTCCTTGGACGTCTGTCCGCAAAGAACCCGCGACGCTGAACGAACTTGGCAACTCGCGTCCCGATTGAATACGCAGTCGTTTGAATTGATCTTTGAGGACGTCCAGTTCGTCGAAGTAAGCAATCCGACCTTCGCGCAAAATTGCGACATGTGAAGCAATACGTTCCAGGTCCGAAGTAATGTGCGTGGAGAACAAAACCGTGCGATCGTCGCCAGCGGTGAGTTCCAAAACGGAACGCAAAAACTCTCGGCGACCGACGGGATCCAGGCTGGCTACAGGTTCGTCCAAGATCATCAGTTCAGGTCGATACGCCAAACCCAAAACCAACGCCAACTTTTGCGCCTGCCCGCCAGACAGCGAGCTAACTCGTGCGTCACGCGGAAGTTCCCAGCGTTCGACTAGGTCTTTCGTCCAATCGTCATTCCAATTCGGATAGAACGCAGCCGTGTAGTCAATCACGTGCTTCACACGCATCCATGGATAGACTCTTACTTCTTGCGGTACGTAGCACAGCCTCGATTTCGCTTCGGCACTGAGATCCCAAACGTCTTCGCCGAAGATTTGCATCTTTCCGGAAGTCGCTCGAAGCAACCCAAGCAAACATTTGATCAGCGTCGACTTCCCCGAGCCATTGGTACCGATCAAGCCAACGATGGCTCCGGCTGGCACTTCCATATCGACGCCGTGCAAGACTTCGTTCTCGCCGTACGCCTTTCGCAGTTTTTCAATTCTGATGACTGGTTCACTGACTGCTAACTCACTCATGACCGACGCTCCTTTAGAACAGAACGAATAGTGGCTAAAATTTGCGCATCCGTGAGCTTCAACTGTTGCCCGCGTGTAACTAATGACTCCGCCAACGCTGTCAATTCCACCTGACGGTCCTTTACGGAACCGTTGGTCTCCTGCTGCTCCGCGACTCGCATTCCGCGGCCGCGAACTCGCTCCACGACACCGTCGGCTTCGAGCTTTGCGTAAGCTTTCGAGACGGTCATCATGTTGATCTCCAAGTCGGCCGCCATTTGGCGAACGCTAGGCAGAAGATCACCGGATTTCAGCGTTCCACCAGCCACCATTGCCCGCACCTGATCCATGATCTGGCGGTAAATAGCGACCCCGGAGGAGGGCCGAATCTCGAATTGCAGGGGATTTGTGTGCATGACGTACCTAATACACTTGACTACGTGTATTACTATAGCAATACACTCGACGTCGTCAATCCACAATCTTGAGGAATTCACGAATACAGCTGCGGAGCATCGACAGCAGGTAGATGGCCAAGAAAAAAGGACAGCCCGTTGAGGGCTGTCCGCTTTTCACGCACGAGTTATGAGGCGATTCGTTCGCTTGGCTAGTGCCTAACGATCGATGCGTCGTCCCACACCGGTCGCCACAGGTTCAATGCTGGAAAGAGAATTCGCGTCGTCTGCAGCGCTTCATCCGTGGAAGCAACCAACATTTTTTGGCTGGCCAACTCGTCGACGCTACGATAGCCGAGCAGAAGTTGAGCCGCGGCCTTTTGCGTCAGTCCGACACGATGTCGTTTTGCTTCGCCACGAGTTACTTTCATGCTGCGCACACCGCGAACAATACGAATCTCTTCATTGCCGATACGAACACTGAGGTCCTGCACGACATCTTGCTTTTTCTGGCGTTTGAACATCTCTGGCGCCAAACGACGAAGGAGCGTTCGCACTGAAGGAATCTTTACCATCCAAGATTCTTCCAATTCGCCAACGTGCAGATTCCCGCCCGCTTGGTCCGCCCATTGATGGATCGGATCCGCGATCGGACAGTGAATTCGCAACGAGTGCCGACCTTGGTCGATCGCATCCGCGCCGACTTGCTCGAACAACCGAGCGGCACCGCGTCCGTCTTCTGTCGAATCAACAATCTCAAGCACACCTGCGCCGTTGACGACAACATAGGCTCGAGGCTTATCTGATTCGAAGAAAAGATAGATGCGATGGTGCGAACCACGCTTCACCAGCCATGACCAGTACTCGTCGTTTCGAACTTGCGTTCCGTAGTGCGACGATACGTGATCTTCGTACAGCGATTGCAAAGCGTCGACATCCGTTAGCCGACCAATACGCACGAAGTACTGTGGCATCTGGGCCGCATAGAAAGGCGACTCAGGTTCGGCTGGTGCCGGAAGTTGGCCCATCAAACGACGGGGACTCACGATACTCACCGGATCATTGCCGACCGAAACCCACCCATGCTTGCTGAGCAATCCATAGTCACTTCCACGAGACACACAAAGCATGGCGCCCTGTGATTTCGCTTCCGTTTCAGCAGCATCGAGCAGACGGAAGTCGTACCCTTGATGTCGATATTCGGGCAACATGGCAAAGTGCCGTAACCGCGCGATCGGGATTTCCGTAGAACCGAAACGCATAGACTGTGGTTGCACCTGAACGTGAGCTAACAGCTCTCGATCGCGTGCGTGTTGGATAATCAACCGTTCGGATGCTTGATAGCCTGGCCTATTGATAGACGCGGCGAATTCGAACTTTGTTGGTTGATGAATTTGACGTTTTAGAAAGCTGTGAATGGCCATGTGATTACCGAGGATGGCCGGGGTGACTTTGCAGTCGCTGGCTCTCTTCGGATCAGCCGGATCAAAGCGTACTCTGAGTTTTGGCGTCTTTCTGCGCTGGATGCGCAATGAGTCACCCGATTTTGCGATACGAGATCGCGTAGCCTCAGCCTCTAACGACACGGATAGCGCCGTTTGCATGGCAAACTCCCTTCTAGTCAACCATGCGCCGGCCAAGTATCGAGAACCGACACCATGCCATTTGCTGCCGCAAGAATAACAGCAACAAACTTATGCTCAGTCGACAAATTGCGTGACGTTCCGAAGCTGAAAAGGCGGCTTGACGTCTCGCCCAACTCGTCGTCGACTGAAAAGTTTTAGACAGATAACCCACAGACTTGCGTGCGCACTCTTGCCCCTAGCGCTCGTAATTCCGTCGATTTCAAAAGGTTGCCAACCTTAAGTAAAAGCCTAATTCCCAGTTCTGACCAGTTGAACAATCGGTCGCTTCTTCATTGTCACGGAACATGACGTCCTTGTCGTTACCCTTCCTCCTAACCGGTTTGTCAGCAAGCCGACCCAACAAAACCAGTTCTCCCTATTCCGCACCAGAAGAGTACGAATTTTCACAGCTCAAATCCAGCAACCGCGATCGCAAGAACGATTCCTCGAACAAACAAAACGACCACTCGCGAGACGAAAAGATTTCGGTAGACTCCCTCTGTCGCAAGAGATCGGAAAGATTTTTTTTCTCTTTCTCCGTTTTTTTCTGTAGATAGCCGCGCAGTTCCTCGTTTACCGCGCACATTACTCGATGCCATTCTGAAGCTGATCCGTGCGAGGGCTTGCTGGCGATCAATTTTCTCTTGGAATTCACTTTACTGGACACTTGGGGTCCGTCGGCCATTTGACTATGTAAAAAACGCTCGGGATGGAAATACATTTCCCGCAAAAGCCGTTGCTTGTGAATGATTTCACGATCTCCCAACAAAGTCAGAGGTGTAGGCAGATAGGCAGTGAGGGACAACACTGCAAAACGGGGTATAGGAAAACCGAACAAGTCATGTATCAGAGTGTCACAAACTTGGTCGTATTTTGCACCTCCGATACCGTGCACAAAAGTGTCTGCGCAAAAGAGTCGCAAGAACATTGTGTTTGCCAACGCGCGGGGTCGAAGGCGCCAACCTTGCGTCGAATACTCTTCCAATTGGCCAACAGCATCTTCTTGATGAGTAAACGCATTCTTCAAGACTAGTAATCCGCTGTGCCCTTTAAGCTTTGAAAGCTCAAGGTCATTGCCGCTTCTTCGAATCCAGACAGCATTTCTTTGCGGTTCGGCACCAGACCAGATCCAAAACGGAGTCTCGGTCCAACCATCTTGCGTTTGAAGGTCGGGTAGCGGTTGCGCATGATTGCGCAGTCGATGAAGAGTTCGATACTCCTGAAGCCTTTCGTTGTACGAACTGCGTACGCTATCGGCTCTTAGCAGTAGATCGAGCATAAACCAGCGAAAACCAAATGATTCGCACAGCTGGCTTAGTGGTATTTCTAACGTGTTCAAACCCCAACGATGCTCGACGCGATGTCGCGCCATCGCAAATGCATGCCCAAGTGGCTTTCCCTGATCGACGGCCTCACAAACGTCAGGCCAAAGAGCATTCACTAACGGCTCTGCCACGAACGATTGAACGTGGTCTGAAACTCGCTGTGGGAACGATTGCAACACGGATTTGTTTTTCGCAAATCGCAGCTCATAGGGATTCGCATCGTGGTAATCGTCGAATGGTTCCGAGACTCGGGCTGGCGAGGCCAGATCGCCGGTTGGAACTACAATCGAATGGCTGCGCATTGCGTCGTTGTCGATAACAACCTGAATTGCGGTACCGCCCGTCTCTTTCGCCATGCGGTCGATAGCAAAGTTCTTTGCCCACACGCCCGGGTGGAAGAGCGCCGGCTGATGTCCCGAAAGAATGAACGTGCCGTTGGAATCGTCGTTTAGCTGAACGTCGACGTAATCGTTTGTGTAAGCAACTGCCTTACGCAACAGGTCGCGGCGAACTTGCGTGCGTAATTCTTGGAAGCGGCGCCCATGCAAGTCGCAGTCGTGTTGCTGAAACAAAGCCGAGTTGTCGGCTGCCATTTTGAGGCATTCGGACCAAGACGGATCCAGCAGCAGCCCTTTGTCGTGACGTGGTGCACGAAGTCGCCGATAGACAAGCGATTTCGCCATTGGCAAACAGCTAGGCCGCTCCCTGCCCACAGTCGGCCGCCCGTCGTACAGCAAAATCGACGCCGCAAGCCCTGACCGCTTTTTGAATGACTTGACGGTAGTATTTCAACCGTGCTTCGCCGTCGTCGAGCTGGCCACCGAACGAACGTTTTTCATCGAGGTAAATCAGCGGAACGGGAAGCTCGGTGATGCTCAGTTTCGCAGCCGCGGCTTGCACCCAAAGTTCCAACGGCATCGCGTAGCCGGGTTCGGTGAGGTTTAGCTTGCGAATCGCTTCCGCTCTATAGGCTTTGAAACCGCAAAACGCGTCGGTCAACTTCAAGCAAAGCAGTGCGTTTAACTCGGCAGTTATCGTGCTATTGATCGCGCGACGTTGTTCGGGTGGCTTTGTATCTTTGTCGAACTGTTGGAGATACCGGCTTCCAGAGACGATGTCCACTTCGCTGGCGGCTGCCTCGACGAATTGCGGAATGCGTTGCGGTTCGTGCTGGCCGTCACAGTCGATCGTGACGACTACGTCATATTCGTTCCTCAGCCCGTATTCGAATGCTGTTGCCAGTGCGGCACCGTAGCCTTTGTTTTGCTGATGGATTTCGAGAAGAATATCATCGCGTTTGGAAAGCAACTCTAACGTTCCGTCCGTTGATCCGTCATCGACGACAAGAACGTGTTCGCTGTATCGCTTTACTTCGTTCAAGACCGCGTCAACGGTTTTGACTTCGTTAAAGACAGGTAAGGCGGTAAGCGATCGCGACATGAAGAGACAGCTTTGCGATGAGACGTAAGAAGTGAAGTGACCAGAAGAGGTTAGAGCATTCTAGTGGTGCCGTTTTCGCCGTCAACGATTGTCGATAGAAGATGAGCCAAACACCTCAAAAACGGCTGATATCGTTTAATACTAACACCATTGCAACGGATCTGACTCTTTGGCACTCGCCCAAACATGTGTATCGGAGAACTCAGTTTGGAGTAGATCTGCTAACACTTCCAGCGCAAAACGTTCACTTGCGTAGTGCCCTGGCAGCACAAGAGCGGCACCGTTCGCTTTCGCTTCGAGACAAGTATGAAAATTTGTTTCGCCCGTTACCAAACAATCGCAACCGAGGCGCAACGCGGGTTGAAGGAACTGTCCGGCGCTTCCACAAGCCACGGCAACCCGTAACACTGTTTGCGACGCGTCTCCCACAATGTGCATTCCCTCAAGCGTCAACAGTGCTTTTGCGCGGGCCACAAACTCGCTTAGTGGTAAAGGATTTTCGAGCTTTCCGTAGCGTCCTGCCCCTAGCTCATCGGGGTCGGCCTCAAATGGCTGAAGCGGCTTGGGTTCGGCAATGCCGAGTCCTTCGGCCAACCGTTGATTGATTCCATTGCTTGCGGAATCGAAAGAAGTATGCGGACTATAAACCGCAATCTTGTGTTCCATTAAACGCAGCAAGATCGATCCCGTAACGCTATCGGCCGTGATGCGTTTCAATGGTCGGAACGGCACGGGATGGTGCGTAACAATCAATTGAGCCTTTTGTTCGATAGCTTCTTCGGCGCTTTCGGGTGTGACTGTCAAACAAGTCATCACCTTCTCTGCCGAGCGTTTTCGATCGCCGATTAACAGACCAACGTTGTCCCAATCTTCGGCTAAACGTCGAGGTGCAAAAGCTTCAAGGAACTGACAAAACTGCTGAACCGTAGTCATTGGGAACTCGAAATCACCGAAGGCATGTTGAAGCAGACTCGCGTCCGACATCATAATGATGCGCCGCGGGGCCTTCTAGTCGCCGCATTGGATCAGCGAGGAGCAAACGTGCCGGAACTCAAGATTGGATTGCAGCTCAGCAGCTTGCGGCTGCCTTTTCGAAAAGCAATCGAGGCCGCCTCACGTATGGGTGCGCAGGCGATCGAGATCGATGCGCGGCAGCATTTGAATCTGAATCAGGTGTCGCAAACGGCAATTCGGCAGCTCAAGAAAACTCTCTCGGATGCGAACCTTAGTGTCTGCGCATTGAGTTTCACGACGCGCAACGGTTACAACGTGGTCGAGCGGCTTCAAGAACGCATTGAAGCGACCAAGCGAGCGATGGATATGGCGTACAAGCTAGGTGCATCGATCGTCGTGAACCAAATCGGTCGAATTCCCGAAGAAGCGGAAGGCCCCGATTGGGACTTGCTAATCGAAGTTATGTCAGAGTTGGGCCAACACGCTCATTATTGCGGCGCGTTTTTGGCTGCGGAAACCGGCAGCGAAGATAGCACGACCTTGTCCAAGTTAATCGCAGCTGTTCCAGATGGTGCGATGGGCGTGACCTTGAATCCCGGTAATCTGATTGTTAACTCCTTTTCGGCAAAAGAAGCAGTTGAAAACTTAGGCGAGCATATCATGTACGTTCGCGCGAAGGATGGCGTACGGGACTTGGCCCAAGGGCGTGGTATCGAAGTACCGTTGGGTCGGGGTACGGCTGATTTTCCGGAGCTAATCGGTATGCTGGAAGAGCACTCGTATCGCGGCTACTTCACTGTTGCTCGAGACAATCCTTCGGACCCTGTCAGTGAAGCCGCGATGGCGGTCGAGTACCTTCGAAACATCTAAACGAACAGACTAGCGAAACTTCAAAACAGAAAGTTAGCCATGCGACGCCTCACGTTGATTTTGGTATTTATGATTTGCTCGAACTTGGTCGGTGAAGAGCCGGCAACCGAACCGGTCGAAAAGAAAGAAGCGCCGGCAACGGTACAAGATGCCGAGTCCTTAGCGGACGAGATGACAAAGTTGCAGTCTGAATTCGGCAGCTTGATGAAGAAGTCGGTTTTGGTGGGAACGTTCACCATCGACGGCGACAATAGAGGAAAAGAGATGCCCGAACGCTACGAGATCAGCAAGATCGTGAAGCAAGCGAATGGTGACTACTGGAACTTTTTTGCTCGGATCAAATACGGCGATCACGACGTGACGCTGCCGATTCCGGTTGAAGTAAAGTGGGCCGCGACAACTCCCGTTATTACGGTCGACAATTTAACCATTCCCGGAATGGGAACGTTTGACGCGAGAGTTTTAATCTCCGACAACAAATACGCAGGCACTTGGCGACACGGAAAGGTCGGCGGACTCATGTACGGCAAGATCGAAAAGCAAGAAAACAAACAAGTGGCGCCGATCGACGCAAGCAAAGCGAGTAAGTAGATCGACGGCCCGCTCACCGCCGCTAGTTTCACAAGGAAGTACACCATGAACCAATGTTTTGTAATTGTGTCTGACGCAGGTGAGTCGTGGGCGCTAAACGGCGACAACAAGAACGGCGACGAAGACAACTCCGTTTTACCCCGGATGCTCTCCGATGGCTGGAAAGCGATCGACATGCGACCGGGATCTGGCGCGAAAGACGATACGTCCTACTGGATGGTTTTGCTGGAGAAGTCATAACCCTTCGTGCTAGTGGCGTTCGAGTTCCATAGGGCCATCAGAATTCGCAGCTACAACGGCTAGCAGCTAGTGGCATTTGCGGCTTCTAGTGACAGCACGCACCAGTTTTAGTGTGGTCGATTACTCGCCAATACCACCAGTTCGGGTTGACGCTTCTCTATCGTTCCGGATAACGTCCGCCGCCCTTCAAAAAAGATTGTGCTGCGCGAACATTATCCCGCGCCAGTACGAAGGAATGGGTGGATGAATGGACTTCACGATGACAGTCCTTTGACTAAATAAAACAGCGTCCCGGACAAGGATGTTCCGTATGACTGACTGCCGAGCAGTTCAGATTGGCTTAATTCTTGGTTTGTCGATTCTCGTCGGCTGCGCGGGGTTGGGCAAAAAAGACTTGGACTCCACCTACAATTTGCCGGGTGAGACCAATACCGATCGCGGTATTTTTGGCGAGACCAGTGACAATCTAATGACCAGTTTCCGATCCGCAGTGGGATTGGGACCAAATGAAACTGCCGCGAAGGACGAATTCGAACAGGCCATGGCCAGTTATCGAAGTGCCTCCCAATTGCAAGGCAATGCTCGTCGCGATGCGTTTGAAGATGTCGGAAAAATGTTCTCGAAGTCAGCCGTTCGTTGGCCTAGTTCTTCAATCGAAGAAGACTCCATGTTCTACCGCGCGGAATCAGCTTTCTTCGCCGACCGATATCCACAGGCTCAAACTATCTTCAGCAATCTAATTGCCAAATATCCAAGCACGCGTTACATCGACAAAATAAGTCAGCGAAGATTTCAAATTGCAAAGTACTGGCTCGACCATGATCAGCAACACAAGCAACTACCGATAGCTCCAAACTTGGCTCGCGACCGACCAACGTTTGATCGCTTTGGAAACGCAACTAAACTGCTTGAGCGAATTCGTTTGGATGATCCAACGGGTGAGTTAGCCGACGATGCGACGATGCTTGCTGCGACTTCTTGTTTCGAGCGTGGCAAGTACTACCGCGCCGACGAATTGTTGACAGACCTTCGTCGATCGTTTCCAAACAGCTCGCATCAATACAACGCACATATGCTGGGTCTGAAAACTAAGATTCGGCTATATCAGGGCCCCGCGTATGCTCCTGGACCGTTGGATGCCGCCGAAGAATTGGTTAAGCAAATGCGTCGACAGTTTCCTAGTGAGTCACGCACCGATGATGGCTTTCTTGATAGCGCCTATAAAGATATTCGCATGAATCGCGCAGTTCGCGAGATCACGCAAGCTCGCTATCGCGATCAGCGGAAAGAATATCGAGCCGCGCGTGTGCTTTACGAGCGCGTAGCGCGAGAGTTTAGCGATACGAGTTTGTCAAAGGACGCCGAAGTACGCTTGGCTCAGTTAGAAGGCCTGCCAGATCTGCCGCCGCAACGACTGCAGGTATTGGCAAAGGCATTCCCGAGCAACTCGGAAGAACAACCCTTGATCGCGTCTCCTGGTAGCGGCACGCGAAGATAGCTCAGAGGCACACACGATGCGAAAACCAGACCGATTGTCTAAACGAATGAGTTTTGGTCCGGTCGTCGTATGCTCGGTATTAATTGGATCCATTCTGAGCGGTTGTGCTGGATATCAGATCGGCAACCAAACACTTTATCGGCCCGACGTTCGAACGGTTCACGTCCCGATTTTCAAGTCGGATAGTTTTCGCAAGGATATCGGCGAGCGATTAACGGAAGCAGTCGTCAAAGAAATCGAATTGAAGACTCCGTACAAGGTTGTCTGTGCAGCCGATGCTGACAGCATGCTGACCGGCCGTCTCATTTCCGAAACGAAAGCAGTGTTGTCCGAAGACATCAATGATGTGCCTCGCAACATCGGCACGGATCTTTTGGCGCGTGTTCGATGGGAATCTCGATCGGGCGATTTGCTACGCGAAAACTTAGTGGCTTTACCACCGATTCTGCAAATCAGCCAGACGGCGAATTTGATACCGGAAGGCGGACAATCGATTGCTACGGCGCATCAACGTGCGATCTCGCAATTGGCAGAGCAAATCGTTGCTCAGATGGAATACCCTTGGTAGGCTCGAGGTCCCGTTCTTAACGAGAGGTTTCCACAGAAGTTGATGAACGATAGACGAGCCACATCTTGGCAGCTCAAAACCCGTACGCTCGATTTCGGCAAGTTGCCCGCGTTGATGGGAATCGTCAACGTCACACCCGACAGTTTCTCCGACGGCGGTAGTTTCTTCGATCCAAAAAAGGCCGTTGCACACGGTTTGCAATTGGCCGCCGATGGTGCTGCGATCTTGGATATCGGCGGCGAGAGCACTCGGCCCAATGCGGACGCAGTCTCAGAAACCGAAGAACTGCGCCGCGTCGTCGCCGTTGTACATGAGTTGGCCGAGCAAACTGACTTGCCGATTTCGATCGATACGTCGAAAGCAAAAGTGGCCGAAGAGGCTGTCGCTGCCGGTGCTGAGATCATCAATGATGTGACTGGACTCGAAGGCGACGCGGGAATGGTGGAAGTTGCAACGTCCACTCAAGCCGGTGTTTGCGCGATGCACATGCGTGGCAACCCTCGCACGATGCAGAATGAGGAACACTTGCGTTACGACAGCGTCGTCGAAGATGTCCTCGAATACCTGCGTGCTCGGCAACAGGCGTTGCTGTCCGCGGGTATCGCGCACGAGCGAATCTGTCTCGATCCGGGCATCGGCTTTGCGAAGACGCATCAGCACAATCTCACATTGCTTGCAAACGTGAACACGTACCATCAACTAGGCTCGCCGTTGTTGGTAGGACACTCGAATAAGGGTTTTTTAGCTAAAATCCTCGGCGACAAGTCACTAGATCGAACACAAGCCACCGTCGGAGTGTCGTTGTCTTTGGCTACAATGGCCGTGCAAGTAATCCGCGTCCATCAAGTTGGTGCCGTGCGCGAGGCGATGCTTGCTTTTGCCGCAGCGGGCGGAATCGATGGACAAGAACTCCAGTTAGAAGCTGAATAGAAAACATGAGTATCGCAGAATCGACCGACTTGGAAGCGTACTGTCAAACCGTCGCAAAACGCGCCAAGGCGGCATCATTCGAGTTGACCAAGCTTTCTGGTAGGAAGAAAAACGATTGGTTGCGTCAATCAGCACAAGCTTTGCGCAACGGCGTTGCTGAGATTCTGGTCGCGAACGAAAAAGACATTGCCGCCGCACCGGGATATGGTCTTACGGAGGCCCAGGTGGATCGATTGGTTCTGAACGACGAGCGAATCGATGCCATTGCGAAGGCGTTGGAAGAAATCGCAATGCTCGAGGATCCGGTCGGCGAAGTGATCAGTTCCTCAGTGCGACCGAACGGCTTAGATATTCAAAAAGTCCGAGTTCCGTTGGGCGTCGTGTTCTTCATTTATGAGTCGCGACCCAACGTGACCGCGGACGCTGCCGCTATCTGCGTGAAAAGTGGCAACGCTGTTATTTTGCGTGGCGGCAAAGAAGCCATTCATTCCAGCCAGGCAATCGTGCGAATCCTTGGCGAAGTAGCACAACAAGTCGGAGTTCCCTCGGACGC
>CAYNJG010000202.1:0-13491 GCA_964397295.1 uncultured Pirellulaceae bacterium | reverse complement strand
GCGATGGCCCATCGGGTGATTGAGCCCAATGACCGAGCCGAAAGCAAGCAAAGTGGCACATACGAAGCGATGCTGCAGCGCACGAGGCACCGTGGGCTGAGATGGCACCAATTCTTCATAATGGGCTGGTGGAGCGTATGGATTCGCCATTTGGGATTTCAGGGCATAACGTTAAAGGTAACCGGGTGCGAAGAGTGGACGAACCACTTCGCATGACTATTTTGAGCACTCCGGTTCACGTACGCCCAGCATGGGCGTGTTGTTATGGGGTGTGAGTCCCCTGTACTTAGTTCCAGTAATTTCTTGGAGGTCATCATACCAGATGGATAGCTTTTGAAGAAATAAGTACGAGGCGAGGGCAACTGCGGGGCGGTAACAAACCGTGGAGAGGAAGCCTGCGAATGCGCCGATAAGTTGGCAATTTTTTTTCCGTCGCGAACCGCATTCTCGCCAAGACCCGCCAGGTTACGAACAGGAACTTCATACAAGGCCGGTAGCTCTGGGTGAGCGTGCGTGACAACGCGAAACCAAACTGGAAGACGGAGTGCAGGTAGATGGAGAGCTTGGGCGGGGACACAACACGTTGCTGTCGCTCGCGACAGCCCCTTATCTGGGGAGATCCGATCAGCGTACCCGCGAGTACAGCTTGCTCGAAACCGGGGCCGTGCATACCAAAGTTACTCGGTGCCGATCGGAGGTCAGCAGAGGCATAGGTCGTTTTCTCCGCTGTCTCCAACGTCGCCGAGCCAAGCTGCGTCGGTTGATGCATCCGACGCGAGATAAGAGTCATCAATCGGGCACGAGCAGATTGTTGCGGTTTCTCGCAAATTAAGCTTCGTGGGTTACTGGGCGGCAGCCTTCCGCTGGGAAGAAGTTTTTCAAGATCCCCAAGAATCTTTGCATCCATTTTGCTCAACTGTTGGGTTAGGTCACAGGAGAAGCTGAATTGATGCTAAGTGATTCGCAAATCGAAAATCTTTTGGATGGCATAGAAGGCGGAAACACCTCAGCAGTTGACAAACTGCTGGCCGGACATCGCGGTCGGCTTCGGCAAATGGTTGCTTCCAGAATTGATCTCCGTCTGATAGCTCGAGTTGATCCGTCTGACGTGGTCCAGGACGTATTGATCGAGGCCACACGAAAACTCCCCGAATACTGTCGTTCAAGGAACATCCCGTTCTACCCTTGGCTTCGGCAAATGGCTTGGGACAGACTTGTGGAATTGCATCGCCAACATGTTCGCGTTCAGAAACGAAGCGTTCAAAGAGAAGTGTCACCGTTTGGATTGAGCGACCAATCTGTGACCGCTCTAGTGAGCCGTTTGCCTGGATACTCGCTTTCACCGAGTGCTGAAGCGATACGAAACGAGATGAAGTCAAGAGTGCGAGATCATCTGAATCAGCTTGATGAAACTACGCGCGAAGTCTTAGTTATGCGATACGTGGAGCAATTGAAACTACGAGAAATTGCAGCGAGTTTGGGTGTCTCCGAATCCGCCGTCAAATCGAGGCATATCCGCGGCCTTCAAAGTCTCGCAACTCTCATGAGTGACTTGGAGGAAAACCAATGACGCGGGACCCAACAGACACAACTGACGGCTCAAGGTCACGCGCAGATCAATTGCACGAGCTCGTCGAAGAGTATCACGACCGGATTGCCTGTGGCGAGGCGAATTCCATCGACGAATTCGTTGCAGAGCACCCAAAACTCGAGTCCGATCTACGACGCATTCTTCCTATCACAAGCATGCTCGCCGACTTCAGTGGGGACAAAACCGACGACCTTCAACCGGCTAACGCGCAACAAGCTCCACCCTTAAGAACGCTAGGCGACTATCAAATCGTTCGCGAACTCGGACGTGGTGGTATGGGAGTCGTCTACGAGGCTCAGCAGATTTCACTCGAACGCCGAATTGCGTTGAAGGTGCTGCCGCTCGCTGCTTTATTGGACGATCGTCAGCTGACGAGGTTTCAGAATGAAGCGAGGGCTGCTGCGTCACTTCAGCACCCGAACATCATCAGCGTTCATGGCGTCGGATGCGAGCGATCTGTTCATTATTATGCGATGGATCTAATCGATGGTTCCGATCTGGCATGTGTTATTCGACAGGTTCATCGTCAGAATGTCGAGCATACCGACGAATCGTCTTCAATCGCGAAGCTCTCATCTCAACTGAGGTCCGATCGTCAAGGTTTCTTCCGCTCGGTCGCAGAAATTGGAATTCAGGCATGCGACGCACTCGAATACGCTCATGCCGAAGGCGTCGTGCATCGCGATATCAAGCCCGCGAATCTCTTGTTCAATAAGCAAGGGAAACTGTTCGTCACAGACTTTGGTCTTGCGCGAGTGCAATCAAATGAACAGCTAACGTTTACTGGCGATATGCTTGGGACGCTACGCTACATGAGCCCGGAGCAAGTTGATAGTAATCAGTACGTCGACGCCCGATCGGACATTTATTCTCTTGGACTGACTCTCTACGAATTACTCGCTGGGCAGCCAGCCAATGACGGTGATTCAAAGGCTGAATTGATTCGTAAAATCAGGGAGGCTACTCGACTGAATCGCGTCACGGTGGACATTCCCACTGACCTACGAACGATTGTCGAGAAAGCGACAGCCATCGAAGTTACTGATCGGTATCAAACCGCTCGCGAGTTGGGGGACGATCTTCAGGCTTTCCTCGACCTACGCACGATAAAGGCGAAACCGTCGACTGCTTGGGACCGCTTGGTTCGTTTCGCGAAACGCAATCCCGCGGTAAGCACGTCGCTTTCAACTGCGTTCGTATCGTTATTGCTACTGGCGCTCGTAGCATCAATGTGGGGCTGGAGTAACTCGCGCCGCGCGAAAGAAGCAAAGCTTCTAGCACGGCAACAAGAAATTGCCCTCTATGCCAGCGATATGCGAGCAGCCAGTCGCTTGGCCGACGACCGCAAGCTAGTGCAACTACAAGATGTTTTGTTGCGATGGGTGCCGAAAAAGGGCGATGAAGACCATCGTGGTTTTGAATGGTTCCATCTTTGGCAACATTGCGAGGACGCATCCATCGTTCGCGCTTTCGATAGGGAGTTACCCGCTTCGTGTGTCGGATTTTTAGATGAAAACCATGTTGTCGTCGCGGGTTTCTCTAGCAACGCGAAGATCTATCCGCTTGATGTTGACAGCAGCAAAGACGATCCGACGATACTCGCTTCGCCAGCGAGCAATCTCGATGGTATAGCCTACGATCCAACAACTGAGCGTCTTGCAATCGGAGACATCGCGGGAAACGCAACGGTTTGGAATCCGAAGACTGGCGAACAACTCATTCAGTTCAACGCGGAAGCTGGCGAAGGTGAACATCGGGCAACGAAATCTGTTGAATTCAATGCAGATGCAACCCAAATGCTACAGGCCGGAGGTTCGTGGGAAAGCGGCTATGTCCGGTTGTGGGACTTAGAGTCGGGGACGTTGGAGTTTGGTACTCAGCGAGACACGTATGCCAATGCCGTTTTCGGTCCAGACAACTCCCTCATCGTCAGTTCCTACGCGGAGAACTTTTTGTCCATTCACGAATCTGGAAACCGAGAGTCTCCTACTCGAGTGGACTTGGAGACTGACGGAATCTGGCCCCTGGCAGTTAATCACGATCGTTCTCTCGTGGCGATAGGAGTGCATCGCAAGTTCGGCGACGTGAAAACTTGGGGACTTCAAGTCCTAGATACGGCTGCGTGGAATTGCAAATGGGCTTTTGAACTTCCCGTCATGCCGCGAGCCATTCGCTTTTCTCAAGATGGTTCGTTGCTGGCTTGGGGAGATCACGAAGGAACTGCTTGGCTCGCAAAGCTTGATTCGAAAAACGATTCTGCAGTGATCCAACTGAAACAAAAGCTACACCCCATGGCGATTGCTGGCATCGATATATCTCCGTCAAACAATCGCCTCGCTACATCAAGTTGGGATGGCTTCACGACCGTTTGGGATATCGCAAGTCTTCAACGTCAAAGCCAAGCCGAAACCGACTTCGGTGGCTCAGATTTTTGGGCTTCGGGTGTTTCTTTTCTCGGCGAAGACACACCGGAACCGTTTATCGCCATTCGACACTCCGGAATCCGCAGCTACAACAGAACATCAGGAGAGATTTCTAACCAGCTACCGATCGACGTCGGAGACGCTCCGACGGTGCTTCTCAGTTCGTCTCACGTGGGCAAGATGTGCGTCTCGATGGGGATTTGGCCTGAGCCTCCAAAAGACGAGAACGCAAAGAGTCGTGTCGCTCTGTGGGATGACACTTCGAAAGAGGTGCAAGAAGTTGAAGTGCCGGCCATCGGGACTTGCGTTACTTCCACGTCTATGTTTCCGAATGGAAGTTACTTCGTCGCGTGCTCGTACTTCCATGGACTACTTGTCTTCAGTACCGACGATGGGCTACGTCTCGAGAAGGAGTTGGCTGATATCCCGGGCAAAACGGTGCGCTGTGCTAGGGACAACCAAACGATTGTGGTTGGCGGAACGGATGGAATTGCCTATGTGTTGAAAGCACCAGAGTTTCGTTGCATTGACAAGATAAAGCTGGACGATCGCCTAATCGATTCCATCGATATTTCTTCAGACGGGAGATGGATCGGGGCAGTCGGCTTCGATCGCCAGGTCAAGATCCACGACCGCACCACCTACACTACCCGGTCGTTCAAAGAAACACTTCCGGCGTTTCCGAACCTCATTCGCTTTAGTCCAGATGCAAGTCGACTCATGACTGGTTCTCTCGACGGCGTGGTTCGGCTTTGGATCACAGAGACCGGTGATGTTACGAGAACGTGGGAGCATCGTCCGTTCAGTTGGCCCGTCGGTGAATTCTCTGCCGATGGGACTTCATTTCTTTTGGGCGGAGTGAATTACGCCAAGCTGCTGCATTCGCCGCAGATCAAAGAGCTCAAACTTCTTCCGGCATCCGTTCTGCGAACCAGGGCATGCCAGAAAGTATCCGAAGTCAGTTGGTAACCATACGAAAAGTGGAGAGTGAAATGTTACGTCTCTTATCAGTTGGTGTTGTCGTGTTTCTCACATCCACTACTAACGGTGGCGAGTTGCTTTCTCCGTCCTTGTCTCAGAATGGCACAGATCGTGAGTATCTGCTCTACGTGCCTTCAGGAGACGCGCCGGAAGGCGGCTTCCCGCTTGTGGTCAGCATGCATGGTCGCTTGTCGAATGGTTCGGCTCAATCCCGTTGGACAGAGATGAACCCAATCGCGGAACGCGAAGGGTTCATCGTCGCATATCCGTCGGCGATCGGGGCCGACTGGGATGCCGACACGACTTCCGAAGACTTCGTTCTGGAGATGGTAGACGATATCAAGAATGAATATGAAATCGACAATACGCGCGTGTTTGCAGCCGGCTTTTCGCAAGGAGGCTGGATGGCATATGGCTTGGCCACTGATCACCCCGGAATCTTCGCTGCCGTGGCTGCCGCTGGTTCAAACCAATCGCGGTTGCCAAGTCGCCCCATTCCCGTTCTTCACATTCATGGCACGAATGATTCGATTTGGGGATTGGAAGCAAGGACCTTAGATGTGTACAGGACTGCGAATCACTGTGACAATCCAGCGATCACAGCGTTGCCAGATTTAGAGTCAGACAGCACAACGACGGTTCGCTTTTCCTACGAATGCGCGAGTTACCTGGGGTCAGATTTCGAGCCGCGATCGGCGGAATTTGAGTACTACGAAATCGAAAACGGTGGGCACAACTGGCCGAGTGGATTTAGCTGGGATAGCAGTTGGGCTGGAACTGTCAGCCGAGACTTTCACGGATCTGAAACGATTTGGGATTTCTTTGAGCGTCATCAGTTGCCTGCTGCGAGCAATCTGAGTCGTGTTGGCGGTGGCAACTCAATCGGCACAACCCAATACGATCGTTTCGAGAGTTTAGTTGATTCTGCCACCGCAACTCTGTCGGGAGACGCTCGTGGCCCGGAGCGGTTGATCGATGGTGATCCGTTTTCTAGTGCGTCAACACGTGGCTCCAACGTGGATGACGAACATTGGCTCGATGTAACGCTTTCGGCGGAGAGTTCGCTTCGCCGAATAGAAATCCTGACGACCGATTCCGACGGAACGAGTCTGCTCGGTGGAGAAGGATTTCGAATCACGCTTTTCGACGAATCGGGTGAACCGGTCTATGAACAATCGTTTAAGGACGTCCCATACTCCGCTCCGTTCCGAATCGACCTAGATGGTTCGACTGTTGCGGCTCGGGCTCGCATTCAAAAGAATAATCCTGTTTTGGAAGGTCGTGATGGTCGTCTGCAACTTTCTGAAGTTGCCCTATTTAGCAACGTGCCATTCAACGATTCTGACACGGCATTTGAATTCGAGATCGGTCCAACCTCTAGCGATCTGCTAATGGTGCCTGGTGCTTTCGACCTAAGCGATAGTCCACTGAAGATCTCTCTGCTCGATAGCATGCCGGAAGCAGGCGACCGTTTTGACTTGATTGATGCTGACGAGATCCTCGGATCATTTGGCGAAATGGACCTACCTATGTTGGCTGCGGGACTGACTTGGGATCTGACGAACCTATCTGTAGATGGCTCCGTTTCCGTGTCGCAGACGCGAGCGTTGGGCGACTGCAACGGAGACAGCTTCGTTGACGCTGACGATCTCCTTTGTGTTAGCGACTTGAATGGTCGCGACGCTGTGCTTGCCATGCTTGGTACTCTGCCAGGTGACTTAGACGGCAACGGAATTGTCGCATTCGAGGACTTTCTTGTTCTCTCTAACAACTTCGGCTCAACATCCGGTGTTTCCTACGTTTTGGGAGACGTTGATTTGGATGGCACGGTTCAGTTCGCTGATTTCCTGGTACTCTCGCAGAACTTCGGCGAGACCCTAGGAGGCGCCCAAGTCCCAGAACCATCTGCGAGTCTGCTCTTCGTTTTCGCTCTTTCAACCGTTATTTGCGTAGCAAGGCGATCTACAAAGCCATTTCGGTTTTGCCATTGTTAGTGAAACATGCACCTAGTGATCGCCTCTTTCATTCAATGCTAACCTCAGCGGGTGGACAACCCGATAGCTCGAAGCAACTTCCGGAAATGCGGTAGGTGAAAGCCACCTCCGAGCCTATCACGTCGCTACATCGGAGATAGTCTCCGACATTCGGTTAACAGAGGTGTGCCTCACATAAGGCACACCTTTGCTCGGATGCTGGCCTACGCTTGATTGAATTCGCGACGACAGCAAGGACACTCGCCATCGAATCCGCGAACCAATCCATTGAAAGCGGTGGGTTGCGGCAACGTGGTGATCGCCTTGAAAGCCAAAGGATCACGATGTGCATAGTGACGGTACGTGACGCCTCCGACAGAGTGACCAAGAATCTCGACGGATGACTCCGGCATGTGGGCGTCATAATACGTCGCACACGTCTTTCGAAGGTCTTTGAGAATCCAAGGTTTCTCTGCTCCGCTTTGCACATCCCGCTTTGGCTTCACGCCGGCAGTTCACACAAACGCTGAAACGGTTCGTTTGGTCGCGAGCTGCCGCAGTGAAAGACGGGCTCATCAAGTTGCGGCTCCGTCGGCCGGATGTTCTTGAGATGAACCTGAACCACTCGGTTCATCGGACGGTAGAACTGCTTCTTTGTCTTCACGCGACGATAGTATAGCCATCCATAACGACACTCCTGTCCGTGCCCATTCGGAGCTTGTGATTTCCACGTCACGTGTCTCTAGAGAATGGGTTCATGAAAGGGCGTGCATTTGAAGAGTGTTCCAGTGTCGACGCCGTAGTTAAAGAAAACTACCAGCGCGGCGCGCCAATAGTGGCCGACCGTCATCTGTTGCCGCCAGCCTCGCGGACGCGTCATCTGGTAGGTTGCGAAATACAAAGCGTTGAGATCTGCTTTTGTCAGGTAGTGCCTACCAGCGACATCTCTCTGTGGTTTCGGCTTTGGGAGGCGTGGGAGGTTTTCCAGAAAGTCGTGTTCCCATGCCCAAGACAGAATTGCCCTGAGGTTTTCACGTGACTTGTTGGCGGTGCGGCCCGCGTTAGTTCCGCCATCGTTCTTCGCCTTTTCGTGAACCCAATCCAAAAACTCGCGGATATGACTTCGCTCAATCTGATCGAGATCCACACCTTTCCCCCAAGCCAACCATTTGGTTAGGGTCGCGCGGTATTCCTTGCAGGTTCCCGACGACAATTTCTTAGATCCCAGATACTTTTCTACGACGACGGTTAGCGTCACTGACATTTGGCGTCTCCCGACCGACGACGATTACCTCCAGTCAGAATCCTCCAGCCGACGGCCGTTGTTGGCGTCTTGCGGAACTTGATGTCACATGTGAGATGACATGCAACGACGTTGCTGCATTAACCTCAGCAACCTAGCGAATTCGTTAGTCCCCATCTTGGCTTAATGTTCAACAACCGACCGAATTCTCGTTTTTTGCTCCTGGGTCATCGAGTCCCAAGTTGAAACAACCATTCTTAAATCAGTGTCAAATTAAGACAGGAGTGGACATTCCGTGACGCCCCGTTCCTAGTATCTTGAAATCAGCCATGGAATCTTGATTCTTAGCTGTTCTCCTTCAGGTGCACTGAAGGGGTAGCGACATGTAGTTCGTCATTTCCTTGGTCGCCAAGACCGTTTGTCAGCTGGAACGCAAGTCGCTTTCTTTCGAAGCCCGAACCGTCGCATGAACCGTGGGCGTTCACGTCAGCGAGTTCGAATTTAGCCTAACATTGAAAATGGTGTTTTCGTAAGTTGTTGAGTAGACAACCACTTACGATTCTGCGTATTCGGGTTCGATCCCCGCCGTTCGGCGACTATGTGGGATGCCATGAGAATACGACCGCAATCGCTTGAAGCGCTCGTGACAAATCGTGTCATCGAAGGCCTGGTGGCGTCGCGACTTTCCTGGACAATCACCTGCACCTCACGCCGAAGCAGTAAAGTCCCATTCCGCACAGGACAAGAGTCGCCAGTATTCAACGTTTCGGGCCCCCGCCACTTTTTAAACCCTTTGGTTACAACGACTTAAGTAACCTGCCTCTTCGGCAGTGATTTCCGTGTACTACCGCTGTACTACTTTGCGAGTGCAGCACGGAGATCACCTCTCATGCCGATACGACGTATTCCCAAGTACCGTCATCAGAAATCTCGTGGCCTAGCCGTCGTAAGAATCGACGGAAAAGACCATTATCTTGGCCCCTACGACTCGCCCGAATCTCATCAAGAGTACGACCGGCTGATTGCTGATTGGCTCCGGCGACAGACGCCAAAGATCGGCAACGTCCAAAACGTCTCGGTTTGCGAGCTAATTCTGCGGTTCATCCAGCATGCGGAGGCGTATTACGTGAAGGACGGCAAGCCAACCCGCGAGTTTGGCTGCATCAAAGAGGCCTGTGGCCCCGTCAGAACGCTTTTCGAGGATTTGCCAGCGAACGAATTCGGCCCCCTGTCCCTTCAGGAAGCCCGAGACGCAATGGTCGAAAGCGGCTGGTCACGTAAGTACGTCAACAAGCAAGTCTCCCGCATCCGCCGGATGTTCCGATTCGGCGTAGCGAACGAGCTGGTGCAAGCAGAAGTCTACCAAGCACTAGCAGCCGTTCCGGACCTGAAGAAAGGCCGTACCAAGGCACCTGAGTACGAGCCGGTGATGCCGGTGACGGACGCAGTGATCAACGCCACTCTGCCGGAACTATCCGAGCTGGTGGCTGCCGTTGGACGTCACAGGTCGAATGAAACGTGAACCCTCAGAACTCTGCAGCCACGCGTTAGCTGAGTTCGCGTTTCTCGCAGAATACGGCTTCTCCGAAGCACACACCGTTGGCGCTTCGCACTTCTCGATTGAATACCGCTTAGCGGGTTCCCGCTTATCGGTGTCGGCGCGTTTCTCCCACGCTACGAGTACGACGTTTCGCTTACGCGCAACGACGATCGCTACGACCTCCATGAATTGGCTGTGATTTTGGACATCGCTGAATCCGACGGACCAAATTGGACCTGGGCGCATTCCGATCCTTCGGTCTTTTCACAACACATAATCTATTCTGCTGCGCTGCTTCGCAAATTCGTACCTGAGCTTCTCGCTGACGATGGCGACTTTTGGGAACGCGTATCATTACGTCGAGCGCAAATGTCGACCGAACGACACCACATTGACCAACTCAAAATGGCGGATGCCGCATTTTCCGACGGTCGTTGGGGTGACGCAATCGCGATCTATGAATCCGTCCCGAATCTCACACCCGTGCAGGATAAACGGTTAGGCATAGCGAAACGCCGCTTCAAGTGACGTCCAACATGGTTTTTACGCAATGGCATTCGGCACACCCTCGCTCTTTGTTCAAGCCGCGATAACTTGGTACAATTTGCGGCGATTCGACATCTTTCGGTTCCGCTCGGGACGGGTGTCGTAAAAACCTTCCGTTGTGCGACCTCAGTTATTTGGATAACAACCCTTACCAAACGCCCTTCAACTCACCGACCTCCACATCGGATTCAGCCCCGCGGCGATTCTCCACGATTCGCGTTTGGCTCTACTTGCATGTTGCGGCCCTACTCGCATCGGCTCTGTTTTCACTTGCGGATACTCGCGCTATCGTGATTTCCGACTCGTTCATATCGCTGATCCAGTGGATGGCTTTTCCTGTCATTGCCGCTCTATTCGTTTGTCCCATTGCGGTACTGATCTGCACACTACGATCCGCGTTGAATCCAACGCAGAGGCTGGCTGTCCTCGGACTTGAAACGATAATTGTATTCGCTCACCTTTTTGCCCTACTGCCAACCGTCCAATAGTGCACGGTCACACAACATGGGTTTTACGCAAGGCCGCGGCTTTGTCGTTGGAAAATCGTCTAGTTTGCAACGCCATTCGCTTCGATAACGTGTTCTGGTTTGCCACGCCGCGGACACCGCTACTTTGGCAATGTGGTTTCTTTTTGGTAAACTGTTTTATGTTGCGACTCTTGTTGGCTTCGATGAGAAGCGGTGTCGTAAAAACCTTCCGTTAGGCGACCTACCGTATTGGCCATGACTGACACTCCAATCCATAGGCCAGTCTCCGGCTTCTCTCCATCCTCGCCGCCTATGACTTCCGACACCTTCGCGGAGTTCATGACGGCTCACCCAATCGTCATCGTTCACTTTTGGGCCGTTTGGAATGGCGTTGACCCACCTATGGATTCACGGTTAACCGAGATTCGCGGTCGCTTGCCTGATTCCGTCCAATACGCGTGCTGCAATATCGACGACCTGTCGTGCTTCGACCTCGCGAAATCCGTTGGTGTCCTCAACATTCCGTGGCTCGCTGTGTTTGTGGACGGGGAACACGCCGGTAATATCTGCGGATTGCGCGACACTGAACCTCTCGTCGCCGAATTGCTTGACCTCATTGCCAATGGCGACGCTTCTCGTACTTCACCGGTCGCCTAACATGGTTTTTACGCTAGGCCTTCGGCACACCTTCGCCGTTGGGCAACGCTCGCTGGCTTTGGTACAATCTCTTGGAGTTCAGGCATCGTTCGCTTCGATCAGGGCGGTGTCGTAAAAACCTTCCGTTAGGCGACCTACCGAATTGATTGACGACGCGATAAACCGAATACGTGACGCTTGGCACGACGAGTCCAACGCTTGGCTCGACCGCATCAACGATCTTGTTGCCTCCAAAGATCCAAACGCACTTCAGCCGCTGCTCTGCATTTGGCCGTTCGAGGAGGACGACGACTATCACCACTGGATGTTCGCCGTTGCTCACGCCGCGGAATCGTACCCGACGCATGTGCTTGCACCCGCAATTGCAGCATCCGTGCCTGCACTGAATGACCTGTCGCCATACTTCCTGGAATTTTTGCTCGGTCGCTGGCTTAATTCCCCCAACGACTTTGATGCGTTGCTGGATGCGCTCGCCGCACTACCGCCCGATCAGCAAAAGATTGCCGCGGCAACTCTCGCCTCAATCGCGGACGATCGCGCGGACAACAATGTTGCCCAATCCAATTGGCAAGCCGTGAAATTAAGGCTGACGGTCGCCTAACATGGGTTTTACGCAAGGCCGCGGCTTCGTCCTTGGAGCATCGTCTGGTTTGCCATATCGACCGCTTCGAGAAAGTGTTTTGGTTTGTCGCGCCGCGGACACCGCCTCTTTGGCAACGTTGAATCTTTTTGGTAAACTGATTGGTGTTGCGATACTTTGTTGTCTTCGGTGAGAAGCGGTGTCGTAAAAACCTTCCGTTGTGCGACCTACCGAAATGAAAACACGCGTGGTTGATGCCTCTGAGCGGTTCGACGCCACTCACTTCGATCCACGTACCGAGCATCTACAGCACGAGATTTGCGTCTCCAACTACACTTGTCCATCGTGCTCATATCGCGTCCGTTTCAACACCCACGATTTTGGCAGCTCGCGCCGCGACGATCCATTTACGCCTGAACAACGCTCGGCTTTGGATGCGGCACGACCTCTCGACGTCAAAACGTGGGAACAGTGCTTTGAATTCCTGTGTCCACAGTGTTCATTGCCGGTGCGAGCGGTATATCACGCCGACCACGAATTCGCTATGGGTTGCCACACGTACGAACTGCTCGCCGTTGCGGACATCGTCTCGGATGGTAAATGATTGCCTGCTTCACCGGTCGCACAACATGGTTTTTACGCTAGGCCTTCGGCACACCTTCGCTGTTTTGCAACGCTCGCTGGCCTTGGTACAATTTCTCGAAGTTCATACATCGCTTGCTTCGTTTAGGGCGGTGTCGTAAAAACCTTCCGTTGTGCGACCTACCGTGATCTCGTTAGACGATGCAATCGAAACGCTGTACCGAACGGTCCTTGACCGTCGCAACGACACCGAGCCCCAAGACACTCCCGCGATCACCTCCACCACCGAGAAACCGTGGGGGTGGGTCTTCTACTATAACAACGCACGTTTTGCCGCTACAGGTGACATTGCCCACATGTGGGTCGGGCCCGGCCCAATCTTCTTCAACCAAGCTACCGGTGAGATTCGCCAGTTCGGATCGGGCTGCGACATCAATCGAGAATTGGCTGACTATGAATCCGAACTTGCTGCAATCGGTGGCCAATGGTGCCTCTGGTTGACCGATCAACAGACTCGCGCTCACGCCGTCGCTCGCGTCAAGAACGCCCTTGCAATCAATACCGCGATTGCGGCCGAATGGATTACGGATTTGCCATGCTGCTTGTTCTCCGGACATCAACGCCACCTAAATTGGATGGCCGACAAGTTGGCTGAATACTCACTCGACACTAATGTTGATTTGCAATTGGGACCCGATCCCGCCGCCCGGTCATTTGTCTTACCGGAACAAATGCTGAATCCAACCGCGGCGCAAGCATTCCACGAAAAATGGGATGTACGCGGCTACTGACTCACCGGTCGCACAACATGGTGTTTACGCAAGGCCGCGGCTTCGTCCTTGGAGCATCGTTGGGTTTGCCGCGTTTGACTGCTTCGGTGACGCGATTTGGTTTGCCATGCCGTGGAC
>CAYNJG010000201.1:0-13494 GCA_964397295.1 uncultured Pirellulaceae bacterium | reverse complement strand
CATGTGCTCTAGCAGCGGAGTTGGGAGACGGTCCCATTGTGATAACGCGCGATGGTCGAGCAACAGGGCGTATGCTCGCGGATGTTATTCGCTCGAGCTTGCAAGCCGTTGGACGTTCTGTGATCGACGCAGATGTGGCAGCCACGCCAACGACGGGAATTCTGATTCGACACTTGAGTGCGGCGGGTGGGATCCAGATTTCGGCCAGCCACAATCCGTCTGAATACAACGGCATGAAGCTGTTCGGCAGTGAAGGGCGTGTTGTGCCAGGCGAAGTGGGCGAGCGAGTATTGAAGCGATATCACGATCCCGATGTCGCATGGGTTGAGCATGCCGCGATCGGCAAAGTCGAAGAGCATGAAGATCCGCACGCTGAGCATCTCAAGCGAGTGCTGGAGATCGTCGACGTCGACAAAATTCGTTCGAAGAAGTTCCGTGTGCTCATTGATTCGAATCACGGTGCCGGCGGCCTTCTCGGCAATCGGCTGCTTGACGCATTGGGTTGTGAAGTGGTCGCTATGGGGGCCGAACCTTCGGGCCTGTTCGCTCACACTCCGGAACCAACCGAAGCGAATCTCGTCACGGTATCCGCCGAAGTGCGAGGTAAGGAAGTAGCCGCTGGGTTTTGCCAGGACCCCGATGCTGATCGGTTAGCATTGGTTGATGAAAAAGGAAACTACGTTGGTGAAGAATACACCGTAGCAATCTGCATGGACCACGTGCTTCGCAACACGCCGGGGCCGGTCGTGACGAACTGCTCGACAAGTCGGATGTCGGAAGACGTTGCGGAGCAGTACGGTGTGCCGTTCTTCCGCTCCAAAGTCGGCGAAGCGAACGTGGCGGACGTCATGATAAAAAACAACGCCGTGTTTGGCGGCGAAGGAAACGGTGGCCCGATCGATCCACGCATCGGCTACGTACGAGATAGCTTCGTCGGCATGGCGATGGTGCTTGGTGCCATGGCTGACCGAGGCATGACACTTAGCGAACTGGCTGCGGAACTTCCGCGCTACGAGATCTATAAAACAAAGGTCACGATGCCAGCGGATGCGGTGGCCGGTGCACTCGATAAACTTGAAAAGCACTTCGCCGATGCCGAATCGAGCCGGATGGATGGCATGCGATTGGACTTTCCCGGTAAGAAGTGGCTACTTGTCCGAGCCAGTAATACCGAGCCAATTGTGCGCTTGATCGCCGAAGCTGGATCAATGGACGACGCCAAAGCACTTTGCGATGAAGCGGGTAAAGTCGTCGGCTAGGGATTACTAGTTGAGTTTGGCTTCGCGAAGTGCATCAGTTGGTCGACAACATCCTCGCTAAGCGCAACCTCCGCGTCCTGCATTGGCGCATAAAAGAACGCTCGCCGAAGCAAGCGTTCTTACGAAACTTCAATTTCGAGTTTTGTATTCTCGTGGCTGCTATCCGTAGCGGTGCCAAATCATCGACAGGTTACGCTGGCGATACGTTTTCAGCGCACGGACCTTTTTGTCCCATGCCTTCGTTGAACGTTACTTTTTGACCCTCGTGAAGTTGATCAAAGGAAGTGCCTTCAACGCTGGACGAGTGAAAGAACAAGTCTTTACTGGTACCAATGTCGATGAATCCAAAGCCTTTGTCTGTGAGTCGCTTAATCGTGCCTTCAGCCATTTTAAAAAATCTTTCAAATACGTAGGTCGTGAACTTGTTTTGCGATACGCGACCGTAGGCAATTCAAGGTCAGACCAATTTTGGAAATTGTGGGCGTGTCCCACAGCGTCAATACAAAGAATCTTGCAACCAACAAGCATGCGGTCACCAAGGTGAATTCGCTACCCATTACTGGTCGTCGTTGTATGGACGCAGAGTGAGCATAACCACCTACCCCAAGAAATAGCAAGCTGGCAATAACGTGAATTGTGTCGGACGTCCAAACGGGAGCTTTGCCTGGCTAGCATGGCTGTAGAGGGAAAAATGCTGCTTCTTGTGGTTGATAGTTGCTGGGCAATAGAAAAAGGGCACTCAAGTTGAGTGCCCTCTTGCGCAACGAGCTGTTTTCGATTTTTATTCGAGAATCATGTCTTTGACGGTACCACCGGATGGAATCATCGGCAATACGTGCTCTACGTAAGGCACTTCGACGTCTAACACATAGCATCCATCGTAGTTAATCATCTCCTCCATGGCGCCCACCAAGTCGGATTTTTTGCTGACGGTCGCAGCACCGCAGCCATAACCTTTTGCGATACCTACGAAGTCTGGGTAACGTTCCTTGGCGAATACGCCGTCACCTTTGCCGGTCGCCTCGAGGTCGTCGATCGGACCGAGATACGTGTGAGCTCGATTGCCCTTCATGAATCGATCTTCCCACTGACAAACCATTCCGAGGTGTTGGTTGTTCAGTAAGAGAACTTTGACGGGCAGTTTCTCACAAACGCACGTCGCTAGTTCTTGGATGTTCATTTGGAAGCTGCCATCGCCATCGATGTCGATCGAAAGTGCGTTGGGATGAGCCGCTTGAACGCCCATCGCACATGGCAATCCAAAGCCCATCGTACCCAGCCCTGAACTCGAGAACCAACGTCGAGGCTCATCGAATTTGTAGAACTGTGCCGCCCACATCTGGTGCTGACCAACGCCGACTGAGATGTAGGTGTCTCGATCTTTGCAAAGCTTCCATAGTTCTTTGATCGCGTGCTGCTGGAGAATGCCGTCGAAGTTCTCGTCGTACTTGAACGGCTGTTCTTCCTTCCACTTCATGCATTGTGCGACCCACGCGTCAATTTCTGGCTTTTCGACGATCTCGTTGAGTTGCTCCAATGCACTCTTTACGTCGCCGACGATGGGCAGATGAGCTTCTTTGTTCTTATTGATTTCCGAAGCATCAATGTCGACGTGGATGATCTTCGCCTTGTTGGCAAATGCCTCGAACTTACCGGTGACTCGGTCATCGAACCGTACGCCCAGACCAATCAGGAGGTCGCACTCGTCAACGGCCCAGTTTGCGTAAACAGCGCCGTGCATGCCGAGCATGTCCATCGAAAGAGGACCATTGCCAGGGTAGGCTCCGATGCCCATGACTGTTGTCGTGATTGGAATGCCAGTCTTCTCAACTAACGTACGAAGGTCTTGGCTTGCGCCTGCCGCGATGACTCCACCACCGGCATAGATCATCGGTCGCTTAGCCAATTTGATGGCAGCCGCGATTTGCTTGACTTGCTCTGGTCGAACTTTTGGAAACGGAACCAGGCGGTAGCCGGGCAAGTTCATCGGCTGGTCCCAATCCGGAACCTCAGTGCCCAGCTGCATGTCTTTGGGCATGTCGATCAGGACGGGACCCGGTCGACCGGTCGTTGCAACGTGGAAAGCCTCTTTCACGATGCGTGGTAAGTCAGCGATGTCCGTGCAGAGGTAGTGGTGCTTGGTGATGCCTCGGCAGACTTCGACGACGGGCGTTTCTTGGAACGCATCCTTACCGATGAAGTGCGTGGGCACTTGGCCCGTGATGGCAATCATTGGAATGCTGTCGAGTTTTGCATCCGCGATCGCTGTGACCAGGTTAGTTGCACCCGGTCCGCTTGTTGCGAAGACGACTCCGATCTTGCCCGTCGATCGTGTGTAACCCTGAGCCGCGAAAGCTCCGCCCTGTTCGTGACGAGGCAAAATCGTACGCAGCTTGTCTTTGTAACGAGTCAACGCTTGGTGCATCGGCATACTCGCACCGCCCGGATAGGCAAAGACGACTTCCACGCCATGATCCACTAGTGATTTCACCAGGATGTCAGCGCCGTTCATGACTTGCGTCGTCTTTTCTGAAATGGACACGATTACGAATCTCCGTTAACTGTTTCTTAAATGCCTATGCAGGTTATTTCGCCCAAATCGGACAGTCAGCTTTGCCCGGGTAGGCATATTACTCACCGAAACAACCGCTTGGGTACAACCTATTAAAGATATGCGGAGAATTCCGCGTTTACAACGGCTAGCAACCGCACAGAACGTAGCAAAATTAACTGGGCACGGGATTTACGAGGATTTGTGCGACTGGAGAGCACGTCGACACGCTCCAGTTTTTTGTAGTGAAATGCGGTTTCTTGAAGCTTCCCATTGCTTGTCCAGCATTAATTCCTTTTAACCGGTCAAAGATCTGAGGCCCGCATCCATCGATTCTGCTCGACTGGGCCAGTGGAAGTGCTTAGTCGCGTCCTGTAACGATGAACCCTGGGGGGGACGTAATTCATCAAGTACCGTAGACGCCAGTTTGAGCTGTTCAACAAGGTCATCAACGGTTTGGCCATACAGCAGACTGGAAAGCTCTGCAGGTAAGTCGATCTGGTTCGAAATGCTCGCGATGACTTCTGGGTAGGCCAGTCGATCGGGAGATACTGGAGTGACGCCGGCCGCCATGCCCTCGACCATCGCGATTCCGAAGAACTCGTGGTTCGCAGTCGAAACAACGACGTCGGCCATCGCGAGCAATCGTCGGTACTCTGCTTTGCTTTCCGCGAATCCCCAATGAAGTGTCTCGTCATGGAATTCTTTCTCTGCGGTCGCAAAGACATCGGGTGAGTTGCGAAACGATTCGCCAAGCACGATCAATTGAAACGCGATTTGCTGCTGCTTGAGTTTTCGCAACGCAGCAAAAAAGTCTTCCGGATTTTTGTCGTGCTCCCATCGCGCGTTCCAACAGACTCGCATCGGTCCGGCATCGCGTGTTGGGACGCTAGGGAACGGTTCGACGCCCGGATACTGCACAATGGATTTTGTCTCGATCGAGTCAACCTGTTCGACTGACGAATAGTCTGGCATCCGAGCTAGATAGGTGCGAAGTGCCTTCAGGAAATCTTGGCGATGATATTCCGAATTGAACCATAGTCGGTCGGCGGCAAGGCACGTAGTGAAATTGGTGTAGCCGAAGTGCCAATCACGTTGTTTCTTTTCACCCTGAACAGGATAGGTGAATTGGTTCTCGTGAAAGTAGGCGACGCGTGGCAAAGATTGAATCGCTGGTGGCGCGAGACCGATGAACTCGGCGAGGTTCAACATGTCGCTACACCAAACGGCATCAAACACCGTATCGCAGTGCGGCGATTCGCGAAGCCGCTGTGAGAAGGTGACCGCGGCATGACGCATTCGCCACTTCCATTTGTAGGCTGGCAAGCCGAGTACTGTGAACTCGTGGTCAGAATGTGAGATCCAACCGTCCAGGAACGCTTGATGGCTGCCGCCATAGTAAGGTTCGAGTGCGAGTATCTTTAAGCGATCCATTTTCCGAATTCGCCCTCCTTCGGGATCGGGTTAGCTTTCACTCAATTTGCGTGCGGCCCATGGAGTTAGCTTCTCGCGGAAGATCTTGGCGTTGTGACGGATGTCGACCGGGAATGATGGATGAAGCAGTGTGTGCTTCCGTTGAATCGTATTCGTTAGCCAAGATTCACTTAGCCGCAAGTGAACTTCATCTAGCAAACTCTTGACTTTGGTTTCGTCTTTCGTGAAGTGTTCGGGCCATGTCTCGACCAACATAACGGGCGTCTTTTGTTCTGAGTCACCAATGCCGACGAGTGCTGAGCGATAGATTTTCGGGTGACCATTCGCGATCGCTTCACATGGAACGGTGAACATCATGCCGCTTGCCGTTTCGACGCGATGCGTTTTCCGGCCGCAAAACCAAAATCGATCCTGCTCGTCCAAGTATCCACAGTCGCCCATGCGGTGCCAAAAACTATCGCCGTCCGAAATCTTGGCGAGTTGATTGGCGTCCGTACGCGTTACGTATTCCGACGTCACAACGGCGCCTCTGACAATCAATTCGCCGATCTGACCTTGTGGAACTGGTGTGACCGAACCGATATTCGCAATCGGAGCGTCGTCGATCGCTATGACTTGCCATTGAATGCCATCGAATCGCCTACCTACGCAAGTCCCGGCGCCTGTTTCGCTTTTTGCCGCGGTTTCGCCGAGTATTTCTTTCGAGCTAATTGATGCCACGGGCAACGCCTCCGTCGCGCCGTAGGGAGTGTGAATTTCGCCATCGTCTGCAATGGAGGCGACAACTCGCCGGAGGACGTGCGGAGGAACCGGTGCGCCGGCGCTCAGCACGCGTTTTACGGAATCAAATCGTTTGTCGTTTTTCTCGCAATGTCGTCCTACTGTGTTCCAAAGAGCTGGTGAGCCGAACGATTGCGAGGGCTGCCAGTCGTTTGCGTGTTCGAGCAAGAATTCGGGATCGACATCGGCGGGGCGGGTAAAGTCCATCTCGGGAAACACGGTTGTGACGCCCATCGCACTGTTGAACAGACCAAAGAGCGGAAAACCAGCCATGTCAATTTCGCCCGGTTGAATCTCGTAGCGATCACGAATTTGTGAGACTTGGTTGGCGAAATTGCCGTGTCGATAAAGCACGCCCTTGGGCGGTCCCGTACTGCCTGTGGTGAAAATGATGGCCGCCGGATCGTCGTCATGCGATTCCTGCACTGACAATGGTTGTTGGGTTCGACGCAGTTGCGCGACGGTCTTCCCGCCCCAAAACCATCGACGACCCAGTGTCACGTTGAGCTTCGCATCGCGAAATCGAGATCGCTTGAAAACTCTCGCGACATGAGCAATCGGAATCGCAACGAATCCAGCCGGCTTTGCCTCTTCCAAACAATTGACCAAGTGCTGTCGACCCATACCAGGATCGATCAAAATCGTCACGGCACCGCATTTGAAGAGACTGAAAACCAGGGAAACGAAATCTATTCCCGGTCGAACAAGTAACGCCATTCGCGTACCTGGTTCAACACCGTATTCACGAAGTCCCGCAGCGATCGTTGAGCTGTCTTCGTCCAGTTTGCGAAAGGTGATTTTGTTGTATTGGCGAAAGCCTGATTTGTCTCGACCGGCTGGCTCTACAACCGCGACAGAGTCAGGCATCTGGTCGGCAATGCGTGTCAGCTCCCATCCGATGTTCATGCTGACCTCCTCGTATATTCCAACCCGACGTGGGTTGCGACGAAGTTAAAGCGCGATACGCGTGCCTAACAAACCAAGGAACGCTCGGATCCAATTTGGATGTGCCGGCCATGCTGGCGCCGTGACGAATTGGCCATCAACATGAGCATTGTCGAACTGTTGGCTGGCTTCGATGTACGTTCCACCGGCTGCTTCGATTTCGGGTTGAATCGCGGGATACGCGCTGCAGCTCTTGTTCTCGACGACTTTCGCTGCCGTCAAAATCTGAATGCCGTGGCAAATGGCGGCGATTGGCTTTTGGGCTTCGGCAAAGTGATGTACGACATCGATCACGCGCGAATCCAAGCGTAGATACTCGGGAGCCCGTCCGCCTGGCAAAACCAACGCGTCGAAGTCCGCGGCATTGATGTCTTCGAAAGTGGCGTTGAGCCCAAAGTTGTGGCCGCGTTTTTCCGTGTAGGTTTGATCGCCTTCAAAGTCATGAATAGCAGTTGCGACAGATTCGCCGGCCGACTTGTTTGGGCAGACCGCATGCACCTCGTGGCCAACCATTTGCAACATTTGAAATGGAACCATCACTTCGTAATCTTCTACGAAGTCACCGACGATCATCAGAATCTTTTTCCCAGCCATAACCGGTTCCTAGCCAACATGTACGCGATGAACGGAATCGAGTTGCGTAGCTTACCCGTTGGGGACCAAGCCGAACAGCTGTCAGTTTAAGAGGCGGTGGACAGAGAGTTTAGCCGACGATTCTGCTCATCGATCGTTCTGCCTTCATTGCGGCGACTTCCAGTGGTAGCAACTTGATTGCTAACTCACGGACGCACTGAGGCCGTCGTAGCGGTTGCTTGGCCGTCATGCGACTCAATAGGCTGACGACCGATCCCGGGATGTTGCGATTGAATTCGCGTGGGTCGGGAATGGGCTTGCCACGATGCGCTTCAATCAATTCGCTGGCGTTTTTGCCGGCGAACGGAAGTCGTCCGGTTAGCATGCGGAACAAAGAAATGCCCAGGCTATAAATGTCGCTACGTTGGTCAGAACAATGTGCCGACGTCATCGTTTCTGGCGCAACGTAGTTGAGCGTGCCCTTCACCGTTCGGAACTCGGTGAGCATTGCTTCTGAGAATCGCAACGAGAAACCCAAATCAACCAACGTTGCGTGACCTTCCTTTGAAAGCATGATGTTGTCAGGCTTAACGTCGCCATGCAGCCATTTCCGGCGATGAAGCGCGTCTAGTGCTTCGCTAACTTGCCGCGTGATCCACAGCGATTGTCGAACCGAAAGGTATCCGACACGCTCGATTATTTGAGCAACAGAGACGCCTGCCAACTTGGGCATCACGAGGTAACGATCGTCTCCCGACAAGTGAGCCTCAAGGATCGTAACCAAGTGTTGATGCGAAACTTGGCTCGCTACCTCAGCCTCACGCCGCAGTAGCTCAATCGCGTCGCGGTCGTGGACAAACTTCGGTCGCAGAATCTTAATCGCGTAGTCCGCAGGCCAGTTCGGGCGACACCCCTTAGGCTGAGCGAGATAGACATCGGTAAACGAACCGCAACCAGCGAGTTGGGTAAGTTGCCAATTCCCAATGGATCGTAGCGGTCGTTGCCTAGACTTGCGATTGGAATGGCGAGCCGTCAGCTTGGTGGAAGCTGCCACTGACGAGTTAGAGAGATGACTTCTATCGCTTCGAGTCGAGACGCTGCTCATAAGTTTACGGACTTTGAGGGTAAGCTAATCGGGGTTGGTATTGTGGTGATCGGCAACTAGTAAAGAGAAGTTGAGTGTGCAGGCGGTTTTAAGTGAAGCTATGCGGTGTGTAACGATCTTCGCATCGATCTTGCGCACCGGTTCGGTTGTGGCGAGCGGTCTGAAATGATTCGAAGGCTTAAACACGGTAAGTAGTGACGGTTGTTGCGGCATGGCATCGCCGCATTTAGAATTGCTCGCGTGCGGTCACTTCTGTTCCAGATGCGAGAAAATTATGACGTCTGCAAAAGCCACGTTGCCCTCCCTTCTATTGCTTTGCCTTGCTATCGCGATCGGTTGCAATTCCGGAACCGCGACAAACACAGCCGGCGACGCGGCAACGGACAGCGGCGATTCGACAGCTAGTGACGGTTCGACGGAGAAACGCCTGAAGACGGCATTCGTCACGAATCAGATTGCCAGTTTTTGGAATATAGCAAAAGTAGGCTGTGAAGACGCAGCCAAAGAGTTGGACGTCGATTGCGATGTACGCATGCCAGCCGTCGCGACTGCTGTTGAGCAAAAGCGAATTGTAGAAGATCTGCTCGCGGGTGGAATCGAAGCCATGGCCATCAGCCCTATCGATGCTGACAATCAAGTAGAACTCATCAATCAATGGGCCGCGAAGATTCCGTTGATCACTCAGGACTCGGACGCACCGGGAACTAACCGGTTGATGTACATCGGAATGGATAACTACATCGCTGGCCGAATGTGTGGCGAACTCGTCAGAGAAGCGTTGCCCGATGGTGGCAATGTAATGTTGTTCATTGGTCGGCTCGAACAAGATAACGCTAAGCGTCGTCGACAGGGAGTTATCGATGTTCTGATGGGCCGCGAGTCGTTGACCGAGTACGACCCAACCGGCGAAGAAATCAAAGGCGACAAATACACGATCATCGACACGCTGACAGACCAAGGCGACGAAGCAGTGGCAAAACGAAAGGTCGAAGACGCGATCACGACCTACCCAGAGATGAACGCGATGGTTGGCTTGTTCGCATACAACCCGCCTGCGTGTTTGGCTGCGCTCAAGTCGCAGGGCAAAGTTGGAAAGATCAAAGTTATCGGTTTTGACGAAGCAGACGATACGCTTCAGGGTATCAAGGACGGCACGGTTCAAGGAACGGTCGTGCAGAATCCTTACGAGTACGGATTCCAGTCGGTAAAGATTCTCACGAGCTTGCTGAAGGGCGACGATTCGCTAATTCCCGAAAGTAAATTCATCGACATTCCCGCGCGGACGATAACGAAAGACAATGTTGATGAGTACTGGGACGACCTGAAATCGAAAATGGGTGGTTAGTTCAAACAGGTGTCATCAAAGCGTAAGGGCTTGCGCCCCTTACGCTTTTTTAGTGTCGTAGCTTCAAAGTGAACCAAATGTCCGAACAAACTTCTTCGACCGACAGTTCGGACGCGCCGTTGTTGGAGGTGCGAGACGTATCAAAGAGCTTCCCGGGCGTTCAAGCACTCAAAGACGTAAACTTGTCCATCGGTGCGGGTGAAGTTCTGTCCGTCATTGGCGAAAACGGAGCCGGCAAGAGTACGCTGATGAAAATCCTCGCCGGCGTACAGGAGCCAGATGGCGGGAAAATCTTGATCGACGGCAAGCTAGTTCGAATCGATTCGACTCGTACCGCGATGGATCTTGGCGTTGTGTTGATCCACCAAGAGCTAAACCTGTCGGATAACCTCGATGTTGGGTCGAACATTTTTCTTGGTCGCGAGCCGCTGAAGAATCGGTTCATCGATACACGCCGTATTCATCAGGAGTCGGTCGAGTACTTACGGAAGGTCGGGCTCGATATCGATTCTCGGACGATCGTCAGTACGCTGACTATTGGTAAGCAACAGCTTATCGAGATCGCAAAAGCCTTGTCAGTCAATGCACGCCTACTGATTATGGACGAACCGACGTCCAGTCTTTCCGCAGGTGAGTCTGAGGCTCTGTTCAAAGTCGTCGAAGATCTGCGACAAAAAGGCGTTAGCATCATCTACATTTCGCACCGCTTGGGCGAAGTGATTCGACTTTCCGATCGAGTTACCGTACTTCGCGATGGCGAGAACGCTGGCGACCTCGCGAAAGAAGAAATCTCGCACGACAATATGGTCAAGCTGATGGTAGGTCGCGATGTTTCGAAGTTCTATGCTCGTAAGCAACACGACGTTGGCGATGTGCTGCTGGAAGTGAAAGAGCTGGTTACGCCTGTATGGCCCAAACACCAACTCGACTTTCAAGTTCGAGCTGGTGAAATTGTCGGCGTTGCAGGACTAGTTGGCGCTGGCCGCACAGAAATGTTGCGATCGGTGTTTGGCGTCGATAAGCCACTTCGCGGTGAGATTCGCATCGGCGGAAAACGTACAAAAATCAAGGAACCTTCTGACGCGATCGAAGCTGGCATGGCGCTCGTGCCGGAAGATCGTAAGCAGCACGGGTTGGTGCTTGGCATGACCGTCCGACGAAACGTTGGATTGGCTGGTCTGTTTCGCAATCGGCTCGGTGGCGGATTTCTAAACGAACGGCGTGAAAAGGCCGACTCGGCTGACATGATCGAGAAAATGCGAATTCGCACGCCGCATGACCGTCAGGTCGTGCAATTTCTTTCGGGAGGCAACCAGCAAAAAGTGGTGATTGGCAAATGGATGTCGATGCAACCTCGCTTGCTCCTGCTGGATGAACCGACGCGGGGAATTGACGTTGGAGCAAAAGAGGAAATCTATCGGCTGATGGAATCGTTGGCCGCCGAAGGAATGGGCATTCTCTTCGTGTCCAGCGAGATGGAAGAAATCATCGGCATGAGTGATCGGGTGCTCGTGATGCACGAGGGACGCATTACCGGTGAATTGTCGCGAGATGAATTGAATGAAGAGTCCATTATGCAACTGGCAACTGGTGGGCAATCGGTAGTATCCTGATGAATTCGGAATTAATGGTTTCGGCCAAGCGAACGCAAAGGTAAGCATGAACGCAAAAGTGCTGGGTATTTTTCTGTTGTTAGTCGCGCTATGTGCGTTCCTTTCGTTCTACACACCCGATTCATTTTTGAAGGGCAACAATATCGAAAACCTGATTCGTCGTACTTCAATGTACGGCGTGCTGGGAATTGGCGTCGCGTTTGTGATCATCACCGGCGGCATCGATTTGGCAATTGGTTCATTGGTCTGTCTTTCGGGATGTCTGTTGGCTCTTTTCCTCGGTGTCGACTACTTGCCCTTCGATGGTGGCGAGATCACGCAAGTGAGCTCGACTAACAAGACGGTTATTGTCAGTGACGCGTACGGCATAGAAGTCGGCGACACGATCCGTTACTACGGAGGCCGGCGCGCTAAGAATGCGCTGTTAACCGTCAACAAGATTACGAGCGATGGCGGCTCGACCATTCTTGCCGTTGATGAGGAAATCTCGCGCGACGACACCACGGGTAAAGTTGCCAAAATGTTGCGTATTGCTTCCGTCGATGCGGGAGACATGGACGCCGAAACACCAGTCTATCCGACGGTAGTGCTCAATGGTGCGCACAGCGAACTGGCAAAGCGAGATCAAATCTGGTTCTTGGGTGGTCGAGGACTGAAGCAACTGAGAATCGTTTCGGCTGAAGTGTCGGGCGAGACGACGAAGGTGACTGTTGACGATTCAGTGGGTAAGCTCGACGCCAGTTGGACAGCAGTGCCTCTTGAACGCAAGCAACGTTTTTCGATTCCCGTTGCCCTTGCACTTGTACTGGGAATCGCGTTGGCACTTGGTTGGCTGCATGGAGTGTTGGTGACGACGTTGAAACTGCAGCCATTTGTCGTAACGCTTTGCGGCTTGCTGTTCTATCGCGGTATTTCTCGCTGGATGGTGGATGACGCAACGATGGGATTTGGCGCCGAATACGAGGGCAATCTGAGCTTGCTTGGCACGGGCAAGTTGCCGATTTGGACGGCTGCCGATGGTTCGGATTCGTTTGGAATTCCGTATCCGTTTTTCGTCATGCTTATCTGTGCAATCGTCGCGGCGATTTTTCTAAATAAGACGATTTGGGGCCGCTACATGTTGGCACTTGGTCGGAATGAGGATGCAGCCAGATACTCGGGCATCAACACGAATCGCATGACGTTGATGGCGTATGTCATTTCAACACTAATGGCTGCCGTGGGAGGAATCTTGTTTGCACTCGATTCGAACTCGGTTGCACCGTCGAGCTTCGGTAACTTTTTCGAGCTCTATGCGATCGCGGCAGCCGTGCTGGGAGGCTGTTCGCTTCGTGGCGGAGAGGGCGGCATTCTTGGTGTTGTGGTTGGGACGGCATTGATGCAGACGCTGTACAACTTGATCGTGCTCGTGAAGATCTCCGATAAACTTGAGTTTGCAATTATCGGGGCCGTGATCCTAGTCGGCGTGATCGCCGACGAACTAGTGAAACGCGTTGCTGCTAGGCGGCGTGCTGCGATCAAAACATAGTCAAAACTGGTTGGTTGATTTCCTTGCGACTACGCGCCGAATTCTTCCAGATACGCTTCCATACGACTGCGGTCATCTGACACGAGATCAACATGCGCCATGATTTCGTGGACGTTGACGATCGAAAATGTGGGCATACCAAATTCTTCGCCGACTTGTGCGAGTGCCGAGTTTGTACCGGTTCCGCGTTCGCATCGGTCCACCGAAACGATGAGGCCTGCGAGTTGGACATCCGCTGCTGCACGTAAGATCGGTACCGTTTCGCGAATCGACGTGCCGGCCGTTGTTACGTCTTCGACGATCAGCACTCGATCGCCGTCCTGTAGCTTGTGCCCAACGAGAACGCCACCTTCGCCGTGGT
>CAYNJG010000200.1:0-13590 GCA_964397295.1 uncultured Pirellulaceae bacterium | reverse complement strand
CTCTTCGGAAACGTAGATGCCGCTAGTCCAGGTATCGCTACGATCACCGAGACGTTCTTGCCTGAGTTTTCAACGACCGCGATTACGATAGCGTCCGGGGTGAACCTAAGCGCTTCAGCAGCTTTCGATGCTCCAGTTCAAAGGCTCAATGTTCAGAAAGACATTTTGCTTTTCGCTGGCGAATCACCAGCAACACTATCTTTTGTTGACCAGACATTCCCGCAGGTTCCTGAGCCATCGACGGCTCTGCTTCTGACCTTCGGTGTCCTTGGGTTGTTGAGCGGTCGACGTGGCCGAGCCTAACAACCAAACCCCGTAAGCCATTTGGCTTGTCTGATGCTTACGGTAGCAAACACTCCGATTGCGCCGAGTCGATTACCGACTCGGCGTTTTTCGTAGGAACGTCTAGCTAGTGGCTAATTCCAAGGAGCGAAAAGTTGGCTGAAGTTCATCCCTCGAGTTTTTGTAGTACTCAACGAAATCTTCTGCCGAGAGTGGTGGAGATAGAAAGAAACCTTGGAACTCGTCGCAGCCGACAGCTCGCAGGAACCAATACTGCTGCACGGTTTCCACACCTTCTGCCAAAACCTTTAATCCCAGAGTGTGTCCAAGCGAAACAATTGCTTTTGCGATCTGTCCATCGCCTTCCGTCGTGATGTTCTTCACAAAGCTCTGATCGATCTTCAGCTTATCAAACGGCAGGTCTTTGAGGTACGACAAGGATGAGTACCCAGTACCAAAGTCGTCGATGCACACACTGACGCCAAGTTCTTTAATGGCTTCAATTTTTGCTTTTGCCGATTCGTGTCCGGTGATCAATACGGACTCGGTGACTTCTAAGTCGACGAGATCGGGCGCGACCTTGTGTTTTTCAAAAGCATCTAACAAGCAGTTGATCAAACTCTCATCTCGAAACTGCATCGTGCTGACATTCAACGATAGCTTGATATGCACACCTTGGTCTTGCCATTCAGCGAGTTGACGGAGGGCCTCGTCGATTACCCAAGCCCCCAGTTTCATGACCAGCCCTGATGCCTCAACACGTGGAATGAATTCGGAGGGTGAAACGATCTTTCCGTTGTGGTTCCATCGCACTAGGGCTTCGACGCCAAAGATAGAGCCATCAGCCCCAGATAATGGCTGATAAACCAAATGAAAGTCTTTCTGACGAACGGCGTTTTGCAGTTCAGAATCCAAGTTCCGTCTTTTGGTAATCTTCTCCGTCATCTTCTTTTTGTAGATCGCAAAGCCGGTCCCGTTGGACTTCGCGTCGTACATCGCCGTATCCGCAAAAGTAAGAAGTTCGTCGGCATTGTCAGAGTGGTTGGGATACAAAGCGGCACCGGTACTTGCTTTTGGGGTGACAATGTGTCCTTCGATGGACATCGGCCTGGTCATTGCCAACGTAATGGAATGAGAAACCTCGTGGAGACGGGCCTGCGTGCAAGACTGGATGATGGCAGTGAACTCATCGCCGCCCCATCTTGCAACGAAAACGTTGTCGTCGGTCGCAGCGTTAAGACGTTCTCCAACTTCGGATAGAACTAGGTCGCCGCAAGCGTGGCCGAGTGTATCGTTGATTTCCTTGAAGCCGTCCAAGTCAATGAGCAACAAACCAACTTGTGTTTTTTCTTCGTCGGCCTGCTTAATACTATCCAGTAAGAATGTTTGGAAACGATTTCGATTGGGGAGGCCGCTTAGCTGGTCAAACTCAGCCAGGTCCCGAAGCATTGCTGCCCGTTGCATTAACCTTCGCTGCGTATCAACAAGCGAAGCCTTTTGTTCCTTTAATTCACTTTCCGCTTGAAATAGTTCCGAAATGTAGCGCTTGAAGTGTTCTTCCGCCTGTAGCGCGATCGCACTGATTAACAGAACGAGCCCTGCCTGAAAGAGGAACTTGTCAAACACAGTTGGTGTCCTGAACAGAGGCGTCATGCCAGGTACGCAGACCAAGTTGAGCGTATAGATGCAAACGAGGGCAACGATTGTCCAAAGGAAGCCGGCCCGAGCCCCTAGCTGATGTGCCGCCAGTATCGGTAACGAACAGAAGAGAAACGGAGCGTGCGAGAGACTGTATCCGCTATTTGCAGACTCAACCAAAAGTCCGACCGTGGTTAGCGAAATGCAAACGTAAGCGATCAGTTGTGGTGGATCACCCCCACGGCGTCCTCGCATAAAAAGTACGCCAGCAAGAATGCCAACGAGCCCGCACCACAACGCCGTTCCCCATATGCCCACCACAGCATAATAGGTGCCGTACGCCAACCAAGCGACACTGTTGATCAAACAGTATCGTGGTACGCGACTAAGCCGTTCTTGAGACAGCTTTCGCTCGACGTTTTGTTCGGTGAGAGAATCCATTGACTGCACTAGGCCAACGTGGTGTGGGTAGCAGACCTGTATACGCCAACATGTGACGCAAGCAAACACTGCTCCTGGAAGTCTAGGTCGAGCGTCCTCGATGTTAGAGACATCGAGGCATGAAAATCGAAATACTCGAGCCCAGAAATGGCATACCAGCCTCTGACAAACCGCGACCTTGCCGATTATCGGGATGGCAGCACGGGCCGGCGGCTTTATGAGCGCCACATTCGACAGCACCCGATAAATGGACAACGACCGCAAATCCCAACCTCCTTCAGTCGTCTTGCTGACAATGCACCCATATTCGCAGCATCATCGGCATGTCATCGTTTCCGAGTGGCTAGCACGACTCGCGATAGCTGCCTTTTGCATGCTTCTGGGTTGTTCGGCGCCAAACAAGGGACGTACCTCTGTACCGATAGCTCTTGGAACTCAACACAGGCAGGAGGTTCTCGAAAGCGCAAAACATGCTCTCGTAACACCTAAGACGCCTATTCAGCCTGTGAGCTATCAAAGCCAGAAGTATGGTGGCGAGATCTTCCAGAACCCCAACTGCGTAGCACTTCCGCGAGTGGTCACTCCAGTGCAATCGGCGGATTCAGACGGCATCACACTCGATTTGGTCGAGAGCCTTGCTATTCAAAGGAATCCCGCCATCCAGCAAGCCATGGCACTCGCGAGCAAAGCCGAAGCGGTGCATGTGCAGGTTGGACTTAAGCCGAATCCATCCCTCGCCTACTTCGCACAAGAAATCGGTAACGAAGGAGCTGCTGGCCTGCATGGTGCGTTTTTGTCGCAAACGATCGTCCGAGGTAATAAGCTTCAGTGGAATCGCAATGTGCATAGCCACGACGTTCAATTCGCACGTTGGCTGGCAGAGGTACAACGCGCCCGCGTTCGCAACGATGTCCGGATAAAGTTCTATGAAGCACTTGGTGCACAGGAACGTCTGGAGCTCGCAAGCCGTTTCCGAATGGTGGCAGAAAAGGGAGTCGATGCTACACGAGACCTGGTTGCAGCGCAAGAAGGTGCCCGCGCCGACATCCTGCAATCCGAAGTGCAACTGGGCGAAGTCGATCTGATCATCCAACAAACGCAGTTCGAATACGACGCGGCTTGGCAAGAGTTAATGGCACTTACCGGCACTTCGGAATTTGCTCCGAGCAAACTGGTAGGCGAGTTGTCAGCGAACACAGCTACCGATCGCGACGTCGATTCGGTCTACTGGCAACTCTGTCGAGAAAGTCCATTACTTGCCGCCGCTTCCGCGCAAGTTCGACGTGAATACGCGAATCTGCAGCGTCAGCGTGTACAACCCGTTTCGAATCTCAACGCGCAGATTGGAGCGGGCTACGATGACGCCACTGGAGACGAATTCGCTAGTGTTCAGTTGAGCATGCCGATTCCCGTTCACAACAAGAATCAAGGAAATATCCACGCCGCCTATGCGGATTATGTCGCGGCTACTCAGAACGTCGAACGCTTGAAAATGAAACTTCGAAGAGATCTAGCGAAAGCCATTCGCTCGTACAACGTTGCGCAAGCTACAGTCCAGCAACTCGAGAACCTCATCCTCCCCAACGTCGCCGAAACTTTGGAGATCATGCAGACAGCGCAAGCGTTAGGCGAATTCGATTTCCTCCGAGTATTCACGGCGCGTCGTGCCTATTTCGACGCGAACTTGAAGTACGTCACGGCGCTTACGGACTTGGCAAAAGCCGACGCGAACTTGGAAGGCTTGCTGTTGACCGGCGGGCTCGAGGATATTGCTATCAATGAAGTCTCCGATACGCTCCGAGGAACGGCCCTCAACGGCAGGTAGATAGCATCGCCGTTCAAAGATTGCCTGCACTGCTGCTTGCGTGCCACTGATTTTCGATCGTTCAAAGGGCAGGCAATTCGAGGTGTTTGCTCGAAGTTTCTTCCGTATTCCCACCATGTCGGTCGATAAACAGACGTAGTTCTTCGACTAAATCGGCTAGGTTGGTGCACACGAGGTCTGTTTGCAATCGCCACTGCTTGGGTATAGCAATGAGTTCATCAAAACTTTCCACCAAGTGGGCATGGCTTGTCGGAGCGATCGTCGTTGTCGTGGTTGGCTTGCTTAGCAAGTCGCAATGGATGCCGGGCGTACAGAATTGGGCGTCACAAGCTGGCATCATTGCGTCGACCGTGTCTGATGATTCTCATGCCAGCCATGGTCACGATCACCACGGACACAGTCATGTGTCACATGCGGCCGGACATAATCACTCAACGGACGAAGATCACGACGAGAGCACCTCTCTGGAACTATCCATGCAGGCCATGCGAAACGTCGGGCTGACGAAAGACCAGATCAAGCCAGTCCGGCTCAAAACCTTTCGCAAATCAATCACAGTGCCAGCCGTTATCGTTGAAAAGCCAGGCCGCACCAAAGTTCAGGTAGCAACGCCGATGACAGGCGTCATCACGCATGTCCACGTCGTACAGGGTGAAGCCATCGAACCGGGCACACTTCTGTTTAAGATCCGGCTGACACATGAAGACCTCGTTCAAGCCCAGACTGCCTTTTTAACGACGCTCGGCGAATTGGATGTCGAAAAGCGAGAGATAGAACGGCTGACGACCATTACTAACTCGGGAGCGGTAGCCGGGAAGGTGTTGCTGGAACGAGAATACGCCCGCGACAAACTGGAGGCGTTGCTCCGGGCACAAAAAGAATCACTTCGTTTGCACGGGCTATCCACACAACAAGTTGACCGCATCAACCAAGACCGTCGTCTACTTCGCGAGTTACAGGTTTTTGCGCCCGCGGCGGGCACTCATGACCACAGCGACGAACTTCAGCTTTCGAAATCGCCTCGCTCAAAAACAGAAACGAAATTTGCCGCAGTTCTTACGCACGCTGCCTCACCCTTGATCATGCAAAGTCTGGATGTGCACAAAGGTCAGTCCGTCATGGCGGGCGACACATTGTGCGTTCTGGCAGACTATGGAGAACTCTTCATCGAGGGACTGGCGTTCGAACACGACATTTCTCAACTCAAAGACGCTTCAGCACGCGGCTGGTCTGTAGATGCAATTATCGAACAGGCAAACACTTCAGCGGCGACAATCGAAGACCTCGAGATGGCGTATCTAGCTAACCACATCGATACGGATACGAGGACGCTCCACTTTTACGTTCACTTGCCAAACGAGGTGACGAAGGATCGACGAGGAGATGGTAACCGTTTCGTTGAATGGAAATATCTTCCCGGGCAGCGTCTTCAACTACGCGTGCCAGTTGAAGAGTGGCCGGATCAAATCGTGTTGCCGATCGATGCGTTGGCCCGCGAAGGTGCCGAGTATTTTGTTTTTGAGAAAGAGAAAGAACACTTTCACCGTGTAAATGTCCATGTCAAACACAAAGATCAATACCTGGCCGTCATTGAGAATGATGACTCGTTGCATGTGGGGGCCGTCATCGCCATGCGTGGCGCCCATCAAATGCAGATGGCGCTCAAGAATAAATCCGGTGGTGGTCCAAGTTCTCACCATGGCCACACACACTGAGTCCTAGCCGGCATCTCGAAAACAGCGACAAGTGCAAGCGTTCGATTGGGAACTTCCATGTTAAATGCAATCATTCGAATTGCGTTAAAGCAACGATTGCTAACTCTCGCGGTTGCCGTGTTCCTGCTTGCGTTCGGCACATGGCAGGCGTTGCGAGCACCGATTGATGTGTTCCCCGACCTCAATCGACCGCGTGTTGTGATCATGACGGAAGCCCATGGAATGGCTCCCGAGGAAGTTGAAACGCTGATCACGTTACCGCTTGAAACTGCCATGGTCGGCGCGAACAGTGTTCAAGCCGTACGAAGTTCTTCTGGCGTTGGCATGTCGGTGATCTACGTTGAGTTCGATTGGGGCACGGACATTTACACTGATCGCCAAATCGTGACGGAACGACTTCAGGTTGTTGCCGAAAGATTACCCGAAGGCATACAACCACAACTCGCGCCGATCTCCTCGATCATGGGCCAGGTCCTAATGCTTGGGATGTGGAATGACCAGGATGCAACGGGTGCCAGCGACACACTTGAGATTCGAACTCTAGCCGATTGGGTAGTCCGTCAACGACTGCTCACGATCCCGGGCGTCTCCCAGGTCTTCACGATGGGCGGTGGACGCAAGCAATTCCAAGTGCTCGTTGATCCTGACGCATTGTTGCGATACGGCGTTACACTGCACGATGTAAAGCTGGCTGTTCAAAACAGCAATGCGAACGCAACTGGTGGCTATCTCGATGAACAGGGGCCCAACGAATTGCTTGTCCGAGCAATCGGCCGTGTTCAGTCAATCGAAGATCTGCAAAAGGTTGTCGTTTCCATACGAGAGGGTCGGCCCATCGCGTTAAATCAAGTCGCACGGGTAGTCGAAGGTGCACAAGTAAAACGCGGCGACAGTGCAGCGTTCGTCCGTAGCACTGACTCGATATCGTTCGATGGCGGACCTGCCGTCGTCCTCACGATTAACAAGCAACCAGACGCTGACACTCGAGAAGTGACAGACCAAGTGATGGCGGCTATCGAAGATCTCCGTCCAGCCTTCCCGGAGAGCCTGCGGATTGTACCGCTATATGCACAGAAGTCATTCATTGACCGAGCGATCGACAACGTGAAAGAAGCACTTCGCGACGGCAGTATTCTCGTAGTGATCGTGTTGTTTCTGTTTTTGATGAACTTTCGCACCACGTTTATCACGTTGACTGCGATTCCTCTATCTCTTGTCTGTACCGCAATTATCTTCAGTATCTTTGATCTGTCCATCAACACCATGACGCTTGGCGGATTGGCCGTTGCCATTGGTGAATTGGTGGACGATGCGATAGTCGATGTCGAAAACATTTTTCGGCGTTTGAAAGAAAACACGTTGCGTGAGAAGCCACTCAATCCGTTGTTGGTCGTCTTCAGAGCGAGTGTAGAGATTCGAAATTCGATTGTATTCGGCACGACGATCGTGATCCTCGTGTTCGTGCCACTCTTCGCGTTGTCGGGGGTGGAAGGCAGATTGTTTGCTCCGTTGGGCATCGCCTATATCATCTCGATTCTATCTTCGCTGTTCGTATCGCTTACCGTTACGCCCGTGTTGTCATACTTCCTGCTGTCCAACCAACCCGTTCAAGACGAACTTCGAGATGGACTGATCCTTCGCAGTTTGAAATGGATTGCAGAGAAGGTGATTCGATTCAGCCTCCGCCTGCCGTGGGTCAATCTTCTTGTCACAGCAATTGCCGTTTGTTTTGCAGGACTGTTGTTGTCGGATTTGGAGCGTGATTTCCTTCCCCCGTTCAATGAAGGCTCCGTCCAATTGAATGTGGTTCTTCCGCCGGGGACTTCGCTGCAGACGTCAACCGAAATCACAAAAAATGTTGAGTCGCGGCTAATGGAGATTGAAGACGTGACACAGTTCGTTCGTCGTACAGGTCGCGCCGAACTGGACGAGCACGCGGAAGGTGTGAACATGAGCGAGGTCGTTATCGAGCTCGACCCTCAGTCGTCGCGTACTCGCGAACAGCAGATCGACGAAATCCGCCACGCCATGGAAGACATTCCAGGCATCGTAACCGCTGTCGAGCAGCCCATTGCACATCTTTTGTCGCACATGCTATCGGGCGTTAAAGCGCAGATCGGTATCAAGATCTACGGCGACGATTTAGATGAACTTCGACGGAAAGCGGAGCAAATGAAATCCGCGATACAAGAAGTGTCGGGCGTTACAGATCTGCTGGTCGAACCGCAAGTCGTCATTCCACAACTTCGAATTGAATTGGATCGCGACAAGCTATTGCTCTATGGGCTTACGCCGGTTGCCGTGAACGAGCTGGTCGAGACAGCGATGAACGGACAAGTCGTCTCCGATGTGCTCATTGGGCAGCGAACGTTCGATCTGCTCCTTCGCTTTGACGAACGCTATCGCGAGAACATACAGGCTGTCCGACGCATTGCTATCGACTTACCTGATGGCGGAAAACTACCGCTCGAGTCCGTCGCAAATATTTACGAGTCGGGAGGACCGAACACCGTTAACCGAGAAAATGTGCGGAGACGCATCGTTTTGCAATGCAATGTTTCCGAACGCGGCGTGGTCGACGTCGTGCAAGATGTGCAGACCAAAGTCCAATCAATAGTGCAGACATTTCCAGCAGGTTACTTCGTCGAATACAGCGGTCAATTCGAAAGCCAACAATCCGCGACTCGAGTAATTGTCGCGTTGTTTACCGTGTCAGTGTTTGGTGTATTCCTGGTGCTGTACACCATGTTTCGTTCGGTCAACCTTTCTCTTCAAGTCATGGCGGCTCTTCCGATGGCATTCATCGGTTCCGTCATCGCCCTGGTTGTGACGAACCAGACATTGACTGTAGCTGCAATGGTGGGATTCATTTCTCTAGCCGGTATAGCGTCTCGCAACGGTATCCTGCTTCTCAATCACTACCTGCATCTCGTCCGATACGAAAACGAGTCGTGGACGAAGGATATGATCGTCCGTGCCGGGCTCGAACGCCTCGCACCTGTGTTGATGACAGCGTTAACTTCCGGGATCGGCTTGGTGCCACTTGTATTGGCCGCAGGAGAACCTGGAAAAGAAATCCTATACCCAGTCGCTACAGTGATTCTTGGCGGACTGATTAGTTCAACACTTTTAGACTTTTTCGTGCATCCTGCATTGTTCTGGCTGTTCGGTCTGCGAGCTGCTGAGCGTGTAGTGACTTCATCAAAAGACGCCGTCCTGTTGAATGAAGAAACCGAGATTTAGGACTGCGCCGGCAACCGACCGGAGCGTACGTGTACGTCTCTCTGCGGAAACGGAATTTCGATGTCAGCCTCTCGATAGCTCTTGTCAAGTCGCGTATGCAATTCATCGACAATCTGCAAACGGCTAGACATGTCCTTCATCGAGATGTAACACCGCAGGGTAAGCTGCAAGGCGTTATCGCCGAACGAATCGAACGTAACACTCGCTCCAGGTTTCTTCACGATCAAAGGATGTGACTCTGCCACCTCCAGCAATAGTGCTTTTGCTCGTTCAAGATCGCACCCATAAGCCACGCCAATAACTATCACGATCCGGTTCACTTCGTCGCTGAGCGTCCAGTTCAGCAATCGCCCGGTGATGAAGTCCTTGTTCGGGACGATGAAATCCTTGCGGTCCATGTCTTGAATAAGCGTCGATCGTAGTCGCACGTTCTTCACGGTTCCCGTTACGCCGTCGATCGTAACGATGTCTCCAGTACGAAGCGGACGTTCGAATAGAATGATCAATCCGGAAACGAAATTCGCGAAAATCTCTTGAAGTCCAAATCCCAGGCCGACGCTGACGGCGGCAACCAGCCACTGCACTTTGGACCACCCTATATCTATTGTATTGAACGCCCAGATTAGACCAGCGATGAATAGCACGTAACGAGTCAGCGTCTTAATCGCGAATCGCAATGCGACATCCATCGGCAAATGTTGCAAGACCGTGAGTTCCAGCAACCCTGGCAAGTCACGTGTCGCGACGAACGTGCCGAGCAAAATAAGAATTGCAAGCCCAACCTGGGCGTAACTCACGCTCTTGGTAATTGAAGTGGCTCCCGTTGCGAGTCCTTCCCCCTGAGCGGCATCGATTGATGAAACGGGTACCACTACCTTCCACGCCTCGATATCGTCGAATCGTTGCAACGCAGGCAGAACACCGACCCACAGCGACCACAACGCCACGGCGCCTACAACTAACGTGAGCGCTCGTATGAGCCTTCTTGTTTGCAAGCTCACGTTATCGAGATCGATTTCTTGGATATCGGCTTCTGCAGAACCAAGTCCTGTCTCTACGAGCTCGCTGTTTTGCGCTCGAAGTGCACGAGCCTGTTCGATCGAAAGGCGTCGTCGATTCAATAAAGCCCAACGAAGTGCTGTGGCATAAAGCAAGCCAACCGCCAGCAGCAAGAACCAAGTCCAATTCAAGCGAACAGCTAGTTGGATCGCGGTGAAGTGATAGCCGACCAACGAAAGAACGGCGAGCAAAATCGGCGTCGCTACCAAAAGTGGAAACCAGATATGACGACTGCGATTGATCAGCGAGTCAGGTTTAGATGCCAGGTAACTTCTCAGCACCGTTCGATCGGGATGTGCAATGCGATGCAGAAACACAGCGAAGCAAACCATCGACAAAGCAAAACTGATACGTCCCCACGATCGCTCGTAAATCGGATTGTTGACGGACTGAATCGCTGTATGCAAACCGACCAGCGGAGTAACCACAATAGTCAGCCAACAAAGATTCGAGTGTAAAACTTTTGCAGCGTGCTCAGACCGCCCGAAGTGGCTCAGCATCAGACTCTTGGGGCGAGCCGACTGCCGCCATAGTTCGAGCGGATAAAGCGTCGCAGCTGCACCAATCAATCCGGAAGAAAGAATTGCCGCCAAATCTGTCGAACTCGTCACTATGCCCTTTAACCACATTGCAAGGAAATACATAGCTCCAGCCCAAAGACCCGAAATCACAGCGACGAGAAAGATGGACCTCAGCGTAAGACCAAAGTCGACGCAGTGGCCAGATTCAGCTTTCCGCCCCAAGTCTCGTAGCGTTGTTCGCAAACGAAACCGAAGCAAGAAAAGGATCGCTCCGCCAATGAGCGCAATCAAAGGAACAATGGGGTTTTGCCAGAATCGATTCACACAACGTGTTCCAAGTCTCAGCCATTGCTCGACTCGCGACAATGAGAAAATCGGTTCTCCGAGTTCGACAACATTTTGGATTCCGAACGGCGGTGAGCTGCGGATCCAGAGCACGCGTTCGTCAATAAATGATGTGTAACGTTTGGATACCGCAATCAGATTTGCTTCCGTCCCGGACGATTTAGCGAGCGTTTCGAACAACGCATTCTCATCCGTGGTTAGTCCTTCCAGCAACTCTTTGCGTTCTTTCAAGAGTTTCGTCACTTCGTTCGCGAACGTGTTTGGAACCCCTAATGCCGCAACGTTTTGTGCCGTAGCTCTTTCCAAATCTGAAAGCCCAGCTTCTTCTTCGCGGAGCAAGAAAAGTCGTGTGCGGGCGTTGGAAACCTCAGTCTGCCGTGCCTTTACTGAGACCATCAGTTCTTGCAGGTCGGGTAGTTCGCTGCGTTGTTCGCGTAACAGCATGCCGAGCGACTCGTTCATGCTCTGGTCAGATTGTGTTTCGCTTTGAGCTCTCGCCAACTGTTGCTTCAGACTCGTTAGCTGCGTGTCGAGGTGCACTTGGGTAGCGACGGCTTCTTTGAGCTTCTGTTCGGCGGCCTCGCGCTGCTTCGCGATAGCGAGGTTTCGTTCCGCAATTGGACGTAGTTCGTCAGAGACGGTTTCGAGCGTACCAACCGCATCATCCACCGACTCGTTGACTTCACTTTTCCGATGCTCAGCCGCCGCGGCCTGCCACATCTCCAACTCCGACTTCAACGCATCCAGACGTTGCTGTGCAAGAGCACTCTGTAACGGAAGCAAATCGCCTGTAGCCAACAGCCATTCATTTTCTTTCTTCAACGTTTCCTTTTCCCGCTGAAGCGTTCGGCGCTGTTGCTTTAACATCGCCTGCCGCATCTCCGTGACTTGCTGTGATTCGCCTGCGGCCACTGGAGACTTCATCTCCTCTTCGATGTTGGCGACGCGGTCCAATGCTGCAGTGATCGCTTGCGGTAAATCGATGAGTCGTTGCTCTCTCGAGGCAATCGCGTCAGCGAGTTTTGAAACGGCCAGCTGTTGCGACTCGAGCGCTGACACTCTTTGCTGAACGCCGTTGTCAAGTTCCTTCAGCGTTGCACTTGCGGGCGGAGCAGTCGCCGGCTGCTTCTCAGACACTCCGGCTTTTGCGGCCGACGTACTTTCATCTACTTTCGCAATGTCCGTTGTGAGCTGCGCTATTTTCTCTAGGTAGAGTAGCTCCGACTCGACGGCGGCAAGTGCGCGGTTTGCAAACTCGATTGCTTGCGACTTGGAAGATGGATCTAGGTCCGCCGAAGCTTCTAGTGAAGCGATCTGACCCTTGAAGGTAGCCACCGCGGTTTTCAGTTCGCTGTCGCTCGATGGTTGACCATTGGCGACACACGGGACACCAGCTATGAGCGCACACAGTAGCCAGGTAATGGGTGCAGAGACAAGCATTCGGCGAAACACCGAAGTTTTACGTCGAAATCGATCCATGATTCTGTTGGCTCTGAGTCTAGCTCATCAAGCGGACGCACAATTTTGAGCCCACCATAAGTGTTACCGCGAAACAACGCTACCGGAGTCTATGATTCGAACAAATGGCTATTTTTACCGCGGTCGAATTTGAGACAGCGCCTATAGTGTTGCTCCCAGACCCAAAAGGAGTTTTCCCGTGCAAGCCGTTCTCTCACCACGCTATTTCGTCTTACAGTCTTGGCTAATCTTATCCATCACGGCGGCGACAGCCGACGACTGGACTCAGTTTCGAGGTGGTGCCGCGGGAAAGATCGCCGAGATTCAACACCCGCTGTCGTGGTCCGCTGAAGAGAACGTTGCGTGGGCGATTCCCGTGGAGGGCAGCGGATGGTCGTCTCCCATCGTAGTTGGTGATCGCATCTTCCTAACCGCTGCGATTTCAGAGTCGGCAGCGAAACCGAAAGGCATGATGGCGGGCGTGGCCAGCATGAGAAGCTACAAGAATGCGAAACCAGCCAAGCAACGATTCGTGGTCACATGCCTGAATCTGAATGACGGATCAAAAAGGTGGTCCGAAACGGTTGGCGAAGCGACGCCCGCTGTGATCCACCCATCGAACACCTACGCGACTGAATCACCAGCGACCGACGGAACACGCGTCTTCACATTCTTTGCAACGACCGGCACTTTGGTTGCATGGGATCTGGACGGCAAAGAACTTTGGCGACGAGATTTGGGAACCTTCAAATCGGGTAATGGCTTCGGCACTGGAAGTTCACTTGTCTGCCACAGCGGTCACGTGTTCGTTCAATTTGACAACGATGAACAATCGTTCGTCGCTGCATTCAATGGCGAAACGGGAACCGATGTGTGGCGGGCAGATCGACCGACAAAAACTAGCTGGGCGACACCATTCATCTGGAACCAAGGCGAACAAGCCGCACTGGTGACTTGTGGGTCCGGCATCGTCACCGCTTATGCTCCAAAAGACGGTTCGGTACTCTGGAAAGTGACAGGCATGCAGTCAGGCTTCAGCGGATCGCCAGCGATGGATAGCGAG